>NZ_PTRI01000019.1:0-99213 GCF_002965965.1 Escherichia sp. MOD1-EC5495 | reverse complement strand
ACAAAGCCTCCCTGAAATATCTCAGCGATCACCCGAAATTGCAGGGTATTGCTCAGCAGAACAGCTTTAAACATACCTGATAACGTTTAGATGGTAATGGCGTCCCGGAACGATCCCGTTTCGGGACAAATTCCAGAGTCTGTTCACTGGCATTAGCAATGGAAAAATATTGCTCTGAATACGCTTCAGAACAAGACAGGCGCGGTTCCGACAGGAATACCGTTTTAGGGGGAAAATATGGCTACATCAGTACAGACAGGTAAAGCTAAGCAGCTAACATTACTTGGATTCTTCGCTATTACGGCATCGATGGTAATGGCTGTTTATGAATATCCTACCTTTGCAACATCCGGTTTTTCATTAGTTTTCTTCCTGCTATTAGGCGGGATTTTATGGTTTATTCCCGTTGGACTCTGTGCTGCGGAAATGGCTACTGTGGACGGTTGGGAAGAAGGTGGCGTTTTCGCCTGGGTATCGAATACCCTGGGGTTAAAATGGGGATTTGCAGCGATCTCATTTGGTTATTTGCAAATCGCTATCGGCTTTATTCCGATGCTCTATTTCGTGTTAGGGGCACTCTCCTACATTCTTAAATGGCCAGCACTGAATGAAGATCCGGTAACAAAAACCATTGCGGCACTCATCATTCTTTGGGTTCTGGCATTAACTCAGTTTGGCGGTACTAAATATACAGCGCGAATTGCTAAAGTCGGCTTCTTTGCCGGTATCCTGTTACCCGCATTTATTTTGATTGCATTAGCGGCGATTTACCTGCACTCCGGTGCGCCAGTTGCTATCGAAATGGATGCAAAAACCTTCTTCCCGGATTTCTCTAAAGTTGGCACCCTGGTTGTGTTTGTTGCCTTCATATTGAGTTATATGGGGGTAGAAGCCTCCGCAACCCACGTCAATGAAATGAGCAATCCTGGGCGCGATTATCCGTTGGCAATGTTATTGCTGATGGTGGCGGCAATCTGTTTAAGCTCGGTTGGTGGTTTGTCCATTGCGATGGTCATTCCGGGTAATGAAATCAATCTGTCCGCTGGGGTAATGCAAACCTTTACCGTTCTGATGTCCCACGTGGCACCGGAAATTGAGTGGACGGTTCGCGTGATCTCCGCACTGCTGCTGCTGGGTGTTCTGGCAGAAATCGCCTCCTGGATTGTCGGTCCTTCTCGCGGGATGTATGTTACAGCGCAGAAAAACCTGTTACCTCCAGCGTTCGCCAAAATGAACAAAAATGGCGTGCCGGTCACTTTGGTTATTTCTCAGTTGGTGATCACCTCTATCGCCTTGATTATCCTCACCAATACCGGTGGTGGTAACAACATGTCCTTCCTGATCGCACTGGCTCTGACGGTGGTGATTTATCTGTGTGCTTATTTCATGCTGTTTATTGGCTACATTGTGTTAGTCCTTAAACATCCTGACTTAAAACGCACATTTAATATCCCAGGCGGTAAAGGCGTGAAACTGGTTGTGGCTATTGTCGGCCTGCTGACCTCAATCATGGCGTTTATTGTTTCCTTCCTGCCGCCGGATAATATCCAGGGTGACTCTACCGATATGTATGTCGAATTACTGGTCGTTAGCTTCCTGGTGGTACTTGCCCTGCCCTTTATTCTCTATGCCATCCACGATCGTAAAGGCAAAGCGAATACCGGTGTGACACTGGAGCCAATTAACAGCCAGAACGCACCGAAAGGTCACTTCTTCCTGCATCCACGTGCTCGTTCACCGCACTATATTGTGATGAACGATAAGAAACATTAACCATCTCTGAAGGAGATAAGACAAGGGAGCGATAGTTAATCGCTCCCTTTTTCGTACCTGTTATCGTATTGACTTGCCCCAGATAAGTACGAGAATGAGCAACACATCTGTTTACCGGAAACCAGCATATATGGATATCTGCTCCCGAAACGTGAAATTAGCGATCAAAAAGCCAGCCACACTCGTTGCTCTGGCTCTTTTACTGTGTAGTTGTAAGACCACACCGCCAACGCCAATAACTACACCACCAGCAGGTTCAAAACCACCAGCGACCACACATCAATCAGCGCAACCGATGCGCGGTATCTGGCTGGCCACTGTGTCTCGCCTCGACTGGCCACCTGTTTCCTCGGTTAATATCAGTAACCCCACCAGCCGAGCCCGTGTACAACAACAGGCGATGATTGACAAGTTAGATCATCTACAACGTCTCGGCATCAATACGGTTTTTTTCCAGGTAAAGCCCGATGGTACAGCCCTTTGGCCATCGGAAATTTTGCCGTGGTCCGATCTTATGACTGGCAAGATTGGTGAAGATCCAGGTTACGATCCGCTGCAATTTATGCTCGACGAAGCCCACAAGCGTGGGATGAAAGTGCACGCTTGGTTTAACCCCTACCGCGTGTCGGTTAACACAAAACCCGGAACTATCAGGGAATTGAATAGCACCCTGTCACAGCAACCAGCCAGTGTCTACGTGCAGCATCGCGACTGGATCAGAACGTCGGGCGACCGTTTTGTTCTCGACCCTGGTATCCCTGAGGTTCAGGATTGGATCACATCAATAGTTGCAGAAGTGGTTTCCCGTTATCCGATAGATGGCGTGCAGTTCGACGATTATTTCTACACTGAATCACCGGGTTCGCTACTGAACGATAACGAGACGTACCGCAAATATGGGAGAGCTTTTGCATCAAAAGCAGACTGGCGGCGTAACAATACCCAGCAATTAATTGCAAAGGTATCGCACACCATTAAAAGCATTAAGCCAGAGGTTGAATTTGGCGTTAGCCCAGCTGGCGTCTGGCGCAACCGATCACACGATCCGCTCGGTTCCGATACCCGAGGCGCAGCCGCCTATGACGAATCCTATGCAGATACCCGCCGTTGGGTAGAACAAGGTTTACTGGATTATATTGCCCCACAAATTTACTGGCCTTTCTCACGTAGCGCCGCACGTTATGACGTACTGGCAAAATGGTGGGCAGATGTCGTTAAACCGACCAAAACCCGTCTATATATCGGTGTTGCCTTCTATAAAGTGGGTGAACCCTCAAAGATAGAACCTGACTGGATGGTTAACGGCGGCGTGCCAGAACTAAAAAAGCAGCTTGATCTTAACGATGCTGTACCCGAAATTAGCGGCACGATTCTGTTCCGCGAAGATTACCTTAATAAGCCACAGACCCAACAAGCCGTTAGTTATCTGCAAAGTCGTTGGGGAAGTTAAACGCCCTGTTTTACTGTGTCATGCCGGTGATGTAAGCACCGGCTTGTCACCCTGCAAAAATGCCGTAACCTCTTAAATAAAATTATCTCCATATAAGCCGATTGTTATAATCCTCTGATTAATTAGTATCAACATGAAAAACAATACGATATTCGTCACCACCGAAAAATAATCACGATGGGCTATACTCTTCAGAAGAACAGTAGCGTAGATTAAAACTGTCTAATCCGTTTATTTCTTTTCATTTTATCCTCATATTTCAGGAGAATATGGTGCGATAAGTCTGTCCAGTATGTTGCGTTTCGTTTTTCGATCCCATCTGCCTTTCCAGTCGTATAAGGGGCTGAATTATGGAGATGTACTTTAAAAGAATGAAAGATGAGTGGACTGGATTAGTGACCCAGGCTTCCCCTCTCATTCGCGCTAAAGCCGCAGAAATTGCTGTTGCACATGCCCATTACCTGAGCAATGAGTTTTATCGTATTGTACGCACTGACCCACATGCCGAAGAGTTTTTGAGTAACGAACAGGTTGAAAGGCAACTTAAAAGTGCTCTGGAGACATGGATTATCGATGTGCTCTCTGCGCAAGCGGACGATGTTGATAGGCTTATACAAATCCAACATACCGTGGCCGAAGTACATGCCCGTATTGGCATTCCCGTAGAAATCGTTGAGATGGGTTTTCGTGTATTGAAGAAAATCCTCTATCCAGCAATATTTTCCTCTGATTATTCGCCTGCGGATAAACTTCAGGTTTATCATTTTTCGATTAACAGTATCGATATAGCCATGGAAGTTATGACCCGTGCGTTTACCTTTAGTGACAGTAGTGCGGCTAAAGAAGACGAAAACTATCGTATCTTCTCACTACTGGAAAATGCCGAAGAAGAAAAAGAACGGCAAATAGCCTCATTACTTTCATGGGAATTAGATGTTATTTATAAAGTCCTGTTGGATTCTGATTTAGGCAGCAGCTTACCGTTAAGCCAGGCGGATTTTGGCTTATGGTTTAACCATAAAGGTCGTCATTATTTTAGCGGTATTGCCGAAGTAGGTCATATCTCCCGCCTTATTCAGGATTTCGACGGGGTTTTTAATCAGACAATACTCCATGCCAAAAATCTGAGTAACAAAAGTCTGCGAGTGAAGTTTTTATTGCAGATACGAAATACCGTATCGCAAATTACCACCTTACTACGAGAACTGTTTGAAGAAGTTTCTCGCCATGAAGTAGGAATGGATGTGTTGACTAAGCTACTTAACCGTCGTTTCCTGCCGACTATCTTCAAACGTGAAATTGCCCATGCCAATCGGGCTGGCACGCCGTTGTCTGTTCTAATCATTGATGTTGATAAATTCAAAGAGATCAATGACACATGGGGACATAACACCGGCGACGAAATTCTGCGTAAAGTCTCGCAGGCGTTTTACGACAATGTCCGTAGTAGTGATTATGTTTTCCGCTACGGTGGTGATGAATTTATCATTGTTCTGACAGAAGCCTCAGAAACTGACACTTTACGTACCGCAGAACGTATCCGCAGTCGGGTAGAAAAAACCAAACTGAAAGCTGCAAACGGCGAAGATATTTACCTCTCTCTGTCCATTGGCGCCGCCATGTTTAATGGACATCCGGATTATGAACGTTTAATTCAAATAGCCGACGAAGCTCTGTATATCGCCAAAAGACGAGGTAGAAACCGTGTTGAACTCTGGAAAGCCAGTCTTTAGATTCACCCGGATGCAGAGGTAATCATGAAGCTAACCGATGCAGAGAATGCCGCTGACGGCATTTTTTTCCCCGCGCTTGAGCAAAATATGATGGGCGCGGTGTTAATTAACGAAAATGATGAAGTGATGTTTTTCAACCCCGCAGCAGAAAAGCTTTGGGGATATAAACGCGAAGAGGTCATTGGCAATAACATCGATATGCTGATTCCCCATAATTTGCGCCCTGCACACCCTGAATACATCCGGCATAACCGCGAAGGTGGTAAAGCGCGTGTCGAAGGAATGAGCCGGGAATTGCAGCTTGAGAAAAAAGATGGCAGTAAAATATGGACACGATTTGCCCTGTCAAAAGTGACTGCCGAGGGGAAAATTTATTACCTGGCGCTGGTGCGAGATGCCAGCGTTGAAATGGCGCAGAAAGAACAGACCCGGCAGTTGCTCATTGCCGTGGATCATCTCGACCGACCTGTGATTGTGCTTGATCCTGAGCGTCATATCGTTCAGTGCAATCGCGCGTTTACAGAAATGTTCGGCTATTGCATCAGCGAAGCCAGCGGTATGCAGCCCGATGCGCTGCTTAACATTCCTGAATACCCGACAGATAACCGCATCCGCTTACAGCAGCTTTTGTGGAAAACCTCCCGCGATCAAGATGAATTTTTGCTATTAACGCGCACGGGTGAAAATATCTGGATTAAAGCGTCTATCAGTCCGGTCTATGACGTGCTTGCTCATCTACAAAACCTGGTAATGACCTTCTCAGATATCACCGAAGAACGGCAAATCCGCCAACTGGAAGGCAACATCCTCGCCGCCATGTGCAGCAGCCCGCCGTTTCACGAAATGGGCGAAATCATTTGCCGTAATATTGAATCCATTCTTCATGAATCGCATGTTTCGCTGTATGCATTGCGTAATGGGATGCCAGTGCATTGGGCGTCGTCCTCTCATGGGACAGAAGTAAAGAATGCACAAAGCTGGGCTGTTACCATTCGCCAGCGCGATGGCGCACCAGCGGGAGTTCTGCAAATCAAGACGGCTGCAGGGACAGAAACCAGTGCATTTGTCGAACGCGTGGCAGACATCAGCCAGCATATGGCCGCACTGGCGCTGGAACAGGAGAAAAGCCGCCAGCACATCGAACAGCTAATCCAGTTTGATCCGATGACCGGTTTGCCAAATCGCAATAATCTGCACAATTACCTCGATGACCTTGTTGATAGAGCCGTCTCTCCGGTGGTTTATCTTATTGGCGTCGACCATATTCAGGATGTGATCGACAGCCTCGGCTATGCGTGGGCCGATCAGGCATTGTTAGAAGTCGTTAATCGCTTTCGTGAAAAACTCAAACCCGATCAGTATCTCTGCCGCGTTGAAGGTGCACAGTTTGTCCTCATTAGTCTGGAGGATGAAGTCAGCAACATTACCCAAATCGCTGATGAGCTACGCAACGTCGTTAGCAAACCGGTCATCATTGACGATCAGCCTTTTCCTTTAACCGTAAGCATTGGTATCAGTTACGACGTTGGTAAAAACCGTGACTACCTGCTTTCTACCGCCCACAATGCAATGGATTTCATTCGCAAAAACGGCGGTAACGGCTGGCAGTTCTTTAGCCCGACAATGAACGAGATGGTTAAAGAGCGGTTGATATTAGGCGCGGCGCTGAAAGAAGCAATCAGCAACAACCAGTTGAAGCTGGTTTACCAGCCGCAGATCTTCGCCGAAACGGGCGAACTGTATGGTATTGAAGCTCTTGCTCGCTGGTATGACCCGCAGCATGGACATGTTCCCCCTTCCCGGTTTATTCCCCTCGCAGAAGAGATTGGTGAAATTGAAAATATTGGTCGTTGGGTAATTGCTGAAGCCTGTCGCCAGTTAGCAGAATGGCGAAGCCAGAATATTCATATCCCGGCGTTATCCGTAAACTTATCTGCGCTGCATTTTCGCAGTAATCAGCTACCCAATCAGGTTTGCGATGCGATGGAAGCCTGGCAGATTGACGGCCACCAGCTGACGGTGGAAATCACTGAAAGCATGATGATGGAACACGATACGGAGATCTTTAAACGCATCCAGATCCTGCGGGATATGGGCGTAGGTTTATCTGTCGACGATTTCGGCACCGGCTTTTCCGGCTTATCTCGCTTAGTCAGCCTGCCGGTAACGGAAATTAAAATCGATAAAAGTTTCGTCGATCGTTGCCTGAGCGAAAAACGCATCCGTGCCTTATTAGAAGCCATTACCAGCATTGGACAAAGCCTGAACTTAACCGTAGTGGCAGAAGGTGTGGAAACGAAAGAACAGTTTGAGATGTTACGCAAGATCCACTGCCCCGTGATTCAGGGCTATTTCTTCTCACGTCCTTTGCCCGCTGAGGAGATCCCTGGCTGGATGTCTACTACGCTACCGCTTCAAATCGACGCTTAGTACATCTTGCCCGCGCAGGCGGGCAAGATTTCACGTATTCATATTCCGCCATTCGCCCGTCGCTATATTAAAATTTGTACTGAATGCCCGCGCCAATAATGTAATTATAGTTTTGCATCCCTGGCGAATCTTTCTCTTTTACGCTTTCACCCTTTTCTTTATAAGAAATTACTGTGTTACCAATATCATTAGAGAATCTACTCCATGACATTTCTGTGAAAATACGAGCCTGTGAATTAATGTTATACCCCACATTAATAAGACCTGAATAATATTTTTGGTTGGATACTTTATCTTTAAATGTAATGTTGCGCAAATAGTGCTGATCTGTTCCTTTCCCTTCTCCCCAGGCGCTATATTTAAATTGAGCAATAATATCAAAATCATGATAGATATATTTACCAGAAAGACCTAAATAAGGCGCACTGAATTTTTGTTGGTAGCCAATAACTCTTTGGTTATGAGGGATATCTCCAGTGTCGGCACCATTATCATAACTATAGTAACCTCCTTTCGCCGTCCAACTGAAACGCGTCTCCTGATAGCCTAACATAGCGCCGAGTTGGTAGTTTTGATCCTTTAAAAACCAACCTGTCATATTGAGATCAAACTGATTTGCAAAATTCAACCGCGTTGCCGGATGATGTGACCAATCGCTCCAGTGGTGCTGCCCCGGCTCGAGCCAGTCATAATCATCCATCAGCGTGCCGGCAGACGCAATTGTCGTCCAGCCTTTAGCATTAAGCGTCAGCCATGAGATTGCATCCCAGGTTAGCCCCATTTTAATAATGGGGGTATTTTGAATTTTCCAGTCCAGTTGGCTAAGTTTGCCGCCATCGCTATAAACAAACTCACCTGACTCACCATTCAGAAATGAAAGAGAAGCATCACCAAAGACATTGTCAGATAAGAAATTAAATTCTGAAGATGCGCTTGCATACTGACTTAGAGATATTAAAGCAATAGCAAAAGAGACCTTTTTCATCAACATAGTTTCATCCTTATTAAACAATGTTAATTAGCTCATTAATTAAATTTAATTAATTCAAATTAATTAAATCAACTGAATCTTACAATGCCATAAATGTTTCTCACCATCAAACAGAGAACATAAATAAACAGAGTTTTACTGTTATTCTGAACGGAATAGGAGTTTACAACCTGATGTAATAATGATTGTTCGAGAACAGTCGGGAATAACGAAAAGAATGACGATGCAGTTTAAATGCAAGATTTCATTGGGATAAGCAGAAAATATTGGTATAAATGCTTGCCGGATGACAACATCATCCGGCGAGTACTTATGCTTTCAACTGGTAATCCAGCGTAATTTCCGCTTTCAGTACCTGAGAAACCGGGCATCCGGCTTTTGCTTTCTGAATAATGCCGTCAAAGGTTGAGGCATCAATACCCGGTACGGCAACTTCACTCTTCAGTGCGATTTTGGTAATCGCGAAACCAGCATCGACTTTATCCAGCGATACATCGGCAGTGGTATCAATCGATGTTGGCGTGAATCCCGCTTCCCCCAGCATTAATGAAAGCGCCATCGAGAAACAAGCGGCATGTGCTGCACCAATCAATTCTTCAGGGTTGGTTCCTTTTTCGCCCTCAAAACGTGTGTTAAATCCATACGGCTGTTGGTTCAGCACGCCGCTCTCGGTGGATACTGTTCCCTTCCCGCGTTTGATATCGCCTTCCCAGTGTGCCTGACCTTTCTTATGGATTGTCATTGTTGCTCTCCTGTGGGCTTAAAAAGGAAATTATAGACTACGTGAGAAACAGCACGAGGATAAGCAGGATATTCCGAATAAAATCCGGCGAAAATATTACCTCTGCACTTAAATAAAATTACCACAACAGACGACTGGAATATATGTATTGAGAGATACCGCAGCAATATCAATCCACAAATACCAATAATAATACTCATGAATATCATGTAGTTAAAATATAAAATTCATCAACCAGGACTAATCTTAACAACGAAGCGGCAAATATTTGCCATGCTGAATGTGCTTTATAAATCTGCGATCCGTAGCAGACACCATAAATACACAGACACGGAGAATCACTATGTTTACTTATTATCAGGCAGAAAATTCAACAGCAGAACCCGCTCTGGTTAATGCCATTGAGCAAGGCCTTCGGGCAGAGCACGGTGTTGTCACTGAAGATGACATTCTCATGGAGCTGACCAAATGGGTGGAAGCTTCTGATAACGACATCCTCAGTGATATCTACCAGCAAACCATCAATTATGTGGTCAGTGGCCAGCACCCTACGCTTTAAGCTGCTATGCTTGATCGGCAACCTAATTTAGGGGTTTAGCACGTGTTTCTTCGCTACGGCGATGTTGTCCTTAAAACTAGCAACAGGATTGAGGAGTTAAAATGAAATCGAACCGTCAGGCACGTCATATTCTTGGACTGGATCATAAAATTTCTAACCAGCGCAAAATAGTTACCGAAGGTGACAAATCCAGCGTGGTAAATAACCCAACCGGCAGAAAACGCCCCGCTGAAAAGTAATTCATAACCATCAGTCCTCAATGACGATTAAACACCATTGCCTGCGCAATGGTGTTTTTGTTTTTATCTGCTTTATACTTGGGGGCGACGCCCTGGCGGTAAAGCAAAGACGATAAAAACCCCAGGGATGGATATTCAAAAAAGAGTGAGTGACATGGAACCAAAAACAAAAAAACAGCGTTCGCTTTATATTCCTTACGCTGGCCCTGTACTGCTGGAATTTCCGTTGTTGAATAAAGGCAGCGCCTTCAGCATGGAAGAACGCCGTAACTTCAACCTGCTGGGGTTACTGCCGGAAGTGGTCGAAACCATCGAAGAACAAGCGGAACGAGCATGGATCCAGTATCAGGGATTCAAAACCGAAATCGACAAGCACATCTACCTGCGTAACATCCAGGACACTAACGAAACCCTCTTCTACCGACTGGTAAACAATCATCTTGATGAGATGATGCCCGTTATTTACACCCCGACCGTTGGCGCAGCCTGTGAGCGTTTTTCTGAGATCTACCGCCGTTCGCGCGGCGTGTTTATCTCTTACCAGAACCGCCACAATATGGACGATATTCTGCAAAACGTGCCGAATCACAACATTAAAGTGATTGTGGTGACGGATGGCGAACGTATCCTGGGTCTTGGTGACCAGGGCATCGGCGGGATGGGTATTCCAATCGGTAAACTGTCGCTCTACACCGCCTGTGGCGGCATCAGCCCGGCGTATACTCTTCCGGTGGTGCTGGATGTCGGCACCAATAACCAGCAACTGCTTAACGACCCGTTGTATATGGGCTGGCGTAATCCGCGTATCACTGACGACGAATACTATGAATTCGTTGATGAATTTATCCAGGCTGTGAAACAACGCTGGCCGGACGTGCTGTTGCAGTTTGAAGACTTTGCTCAAAAAAATGCGATGCCGTTACTTAACCGCTATCGCAATGAAATTTGTTCTTTTAACGATGACATTCAGGGCACTGCGGCGGTAACAGTCGGCACACTGATCGCAGCCAGCCGCGCAGCAGGTGGTCAGTTAAGCGAGAAAAAAATCGTCTTCCTTGGCGCAGGTTCAGCGGGATGCGGCATTGCCGAAATGATTATCGCCCAGACCCAGCGCGAAGGATTAAGCGAAGAAGCGGCGCGACAGAAAGTGTTTATGGTCGATCGCTTTGGTCTGCTCACCGACAAGATGCCAAACCTGCTGCCTTTCCAGACCAAACTGGTGCAGAAGCGCGAAAACCTCAGAGACTGGGATACCGACAGCGATGTGCTGTCACTGCTGGATGTGGTGCGCAATGTAAAACCAGATATTCTGATTGGCGTCTCAGGACAGACCGGGCTGTTTACGGAAGAGATCATCCGTGAGATGCACAAACACTGTCCGCGTCCGATCGTGATGCCGCTGTCTAACCCGACTTCACGCGTGGAAGCCACTCCGCAGGACATTATCGCCTGGACCGAAGGTAACGCGCTGGTCGCCACCGGTAGCCCGTTTAATCCAGTGGTATGGAAAGACAAAATCTATCCTATCGCCCAGTGCAACAACGCCTTTATTTTCCCAGGCATCGGGCTGGGTGTTATTGCTTCCGGCGCGTCACGTATCACCGATGAGATGCTGATGTCGGCAAGTGAAACTCTTGCTCAGTATTCGCCGCTGGTGCTGAACGGCGAAGGTCTGGTACTGCCGGAACTGAAAGATATCCAGAAAGTCTCCAGAGCGATTGCTTTTGCCGTTGGCAAAATGGCGCAGCAGCAAGGCGTGGCGGTGAAAACGTCTGCCGAAGCTCTGCAACAGGCCATTGACGACAACTTCTGGCAAGCCGAATACCGCGACTACCGCCGTACCTCCATCTAAGTCTCCGCCCGGTAGTGAATGTTACCGGGCAATTTTCCGCTCCCTTTTTCAGATCTCATCCATACTGGGTAGTGGCAAATAAATCTCATTTGCCTCACCTGCTATGCAGAACATCATCCGAAAAGGAGGAACTATGAAGGCTGCGGTTGTTACGAAGGATCATCATGTTGACGTTACGGATAAAACGCTGCGCTCACTGAAACATGGCGAAGCCCTGCTGAAAATGGAGTGTTGTGGCGTATGTCATACCGATCTTCATGTTAAGAATGGCGATTTTGGTGATAAAACCGGCGTGATTCTTGGACACGAAGGCATTGGTGTTGTGTCA
Source organism: Escherichia sp. MOD1-EC5495 (assembly GCF_002965965.1). Classification (NCBI taxonomy): domain Bacteria; kingdom Pseudomonadati; phylum Pseudomonadota; class Gammaproteobacteria; order Enterobacterales; family Enterobacteriaceae; genus Escherichia; species Escherichia sp. MOD1-EC5495. The sequence goes on along the minus strand of NZ_PTRI01000019.1, from coordinate 87,116 downwards.
GAAGTTGGCCCAGGTGTCACCTCATTAAAACCAGGCGATCGCGCAAGCGTGGCATGGTTTTACGAAGGATGCGGTCATTGCGAATACTGTAACAGTGGTAACGAAACGCTCTGCCGTTCAGTTAAAAACGCCGGATACAGCGTTGATGGCGGCATGGCGGAAGAGTGCATCGTAGTGGCTGATTACGCAGTAAAAGTGCCAGATGGCCTGGATTCGGCTGCTGCCAGCAGCATTACCTGTGCGGGCGTCACCACCTATAAAGCGGTGAAGCTGTCAAAAATTCGTCCCGGTCAGTGGATTGCTATCTATGGTCTTGGTGGCCTGGGTAACCTCGCCCTGCAATACGCGAAGAATGTCTTTAACGCCAAAGTGATCGCCATTGATGTCAATGATGAGCAGTTAAAACTGGCAACTGAAATGGGCGCTGATTTAGCGATTAACTCACGCACCGAAGACGCCGCCAAAATTGTGCAGGAGAAAGCGGGCGGTGCACACGCTGCGGTTGTTACAGCAGTAGCCAAAGCCGCATTTAACTCGGCGGTTGATGCCGTTCGTGCAGGCGGGCGTGTTGTGGCAGTCGGTCTGCCGCCGGAGTCCATGAGCCTGGACATCCCACGGCTGGTGCTGGATGGTATTGAAGTGGTCGGTTCACTGGTCGGCACGCGCCAGGATCTCACCGAAGCTTTCCAGTTTGCCGCCGAAGGTAAAGTGGTGCCCAAAGTCGCCCTGCGTCCGTTAGCGGACATCAACACCATCTTTACCGAGATGGAAGAAGGCAAAATCCGTGGCCGTATGGTGATTGATTTCCGCCGCTAAGAGACCATTGCTGCGACTGCCAGTCCTGGTGTCGCAGCATCGCACTCTCTCCAACATGAAATGGCTAAATGGATTATTGTTGCGTAAGAAGGAACAACAATGATAGTGTTCCCAGTGAAGGAACACTACTGAGAGTAAAGATACTGATGAAAATGGCCAATCATCCCCACCCAGGGGACATCATTCAGGAATCACTGGACGAACTGAACGTCAGCCTGCGCGAGTTTGCCAGAGCAATGGAAATTGCGCCCTCGACAGCGAGCCGATTGCTGACCGGAAAAGCGGCTTTGACGCCAGAAATGGCGATTAAACTTTCCGTGGTGATCGGCAGTTCGCCGCAAATGTGGTTGAATCTGCAAAACGCGTGGAGTCTGGCAGAGGCTGAAAAAACGGTGGATGTGTCGCGACTACGCCGTCTGGTTACGCAATAAAAAAATGGCGCCTTTTACAGCGCCATTTTCTGTCTAAAGTTCAAAAGAGATTATATCCCTTCTTCACTCTCTTTTTTCGCTTCTGCCTTCTCGATTTCACGATACCAGCGCGGATGGTGTTTCTTCGCCCAGCGACGGCTCACCTTCCCTTCGATCATCCCTTTAATCGATCCTTTCACCCAAAATGCCATATACATATGGATCAGAATGGCGTGGATCAGGATGATACCGGCAGCCGCGTGGATCAGCAGGCTGTAGCGAACAACCTGCATCGGGAAGTACTGCGCAAAGTACGGACGCCAGATAATCACCCCGGTCACCAGCAGCACGAAAATCATGCTCATGATCGACCAGAACATCATCTTTTGCCCGGCGTTGTACTTACCAACATCCGCCACTTTGTGCTCATTGCCTTTTAATACTTCGACAATGTTCAACAGCCACGGAATATCTTTCTTATCCGGGATGTTGTGATGCACAAAACGCACAAACATAAACATCAGCGCGACGAAAATCGCAATGCCGAAGAACGGGTGCAAAATGCGTCCCATCTGCGGCGTACCGAAGGTTTGCGTCAGCCATTGCAGCGTCGGGAAGAAGAACGAAATCCCGGACAGCGCCACCAGGAAGAAGCAAATCACCACGGTCCAGTGACAGGCGCGATCAATAAATTTGGTGCGCACAATCATTTTCGACTTACTCATGATGATCCTCCTCGTCATCGTCCACTTCCTTATTCGGGCCAATACCGATGTAGTGGAAAATCAACCCGGCAAAAGTGGCAATAAAGCCAGCCGCTGCCAGCGGTTTCAACGCGCCTTTCCACAGGCTTACCGAGGTATCGATCTTCGGATCTTTCGGCAGACCATGATACAGCTCCGGCTGATCGGCGTGATGCAGCACGTACATAACGTGCGTACCACCGACCCCTTCCGGGTTGTAGACGCCAGCATGTTCGTAACCACGCGCTTTCAGTTTCGCCACGCGCTGTTCCGCCAGCTCCAGCATCTCCTTCTTGGTGCCGAAGTGGATAGCCCCGGTCGGACAGGTTTTCACACAAGCCGGTTCCTGGCCGACGCTGACGCGATCGACGCAGAGCGTGCATTTATATACCCGGTTATCCTCTTTGTTGAGGCGCGGAATATTAAACGGACACCCGGCAATGCAGTAACCACAGCCGATGCAGTTTTCCGACTGGAAATCGACAATCCCGTTAGCGTACTGAATGATTGCACCAGCAGACGGGCACGCCTTCAGGCAGCCCGGATCTTCACAGTGCATACAGCCGTCTTTACGGATCAGCCACTCCAGCTTGCCGTTCTGTTCGGTTTCGCTAAAGCGCATCACCGTCCAGGACTTGGCGCTCAGATCGGCGGGGTTATCGTAAACCCCGACGCAGTGCCCCACTTCATCACGGATGTCGTTCCACTCCGAACACGCCACCTGGCAGGCTTTACAGCCGATACAGGTGGAAACGTCGATAAGTTTCGCGACTTCTGCTTTGTAATCACGCACCTGAGAAGGCGGCGTGATGGAGTTAGTTGCGGACCTTTTGATAATGTCCTGCGTTTCCATAGCCATCTGTTCGCCCCCTTACGCCTTCTCGATGTTTACTAAGAACGCTTTATATTCCGGCGTTTGCGAGTTTGCATCACCGACATTCGGAGTCAGAGTGTTAGCGATATAACCTTTACGCGCGACACCCTCAAAGCCCCAGTGGATCGGAATACCCACCGTTTCAACCTGCTGACCGTTTACATTCAGCGGCTTCAGACGGCGCGTTACCACAGCCACAGCACGGATAAAGCCACGCTTGCTGGAGACAGTGACACGGTCACCATTGGCGATGCCTTTCGCTGCCGCCAGCGTTTCGCTGATTTCCACAAACTGTTCCGGCTGGGCGATTGCGTTGAGCAATGCGTGCTTGGTCCAGGTGTGGAAGTGCTCGGTCAGACGATAAGTTGTACCCACATACGGGAACTGCTCTTTTTTACCCATCCGCAGCGCGTCTTGTTCATACAGACGAACGACCGGGTTAGAAACCACGTTCGGATGCAGTGGGTTAGTTCCCAGCGGCGTCTCAATCGGCTCGTAGTGTTCCGGGAACGGACCTTCCGCCATTTTGTTGATGGCAAACAGGCGTCCCATCCCTTCCGGCTGCATGATAAACGGCCCGGTTGGCGTACCCGGCGCGGCATTGCCGAAGTCAGGAATATCGTTACCCGTCCACTTGCTGCCGTTCCACTGGATCAGCATTCGTTTCGGATCCCACGGTTTACCGTTGATATCCGCTGAAGCTCGGTTGTACAGCACGCGACGGTTGAGCGGCCACGCCCAGGCCCATCCCAGCGTATTCCCCAGACCGGACGGGTCGGAGTTATCGCGGTTGGCCATCTGGTTGCCCTGCTCTGTCCAGCTACCGGTATAGATCCAGCAAGAAGATGCGGTCGTACCGTCATCACGCAGATGCGCAAAGCTACTCAGCAACTGACCTTTCTTCGCAATCAGCACGCCATTGGCATCATAGAGATCTTCCAGCGCATAGCCGTTGTTCTCTTTTGCCACTTCGTCAGACTGCGGCTCGTGCGGCTGCTTGTAGTTCCAGCTCATCTTCATCAGCGGTTCTACGCCTTTACCACCTTCAGCTTTGTACAGCTCGCGCAGGTGATGGTAGATACCCGCCAGAATTTCGCCGTCGTTACGCGCTTCGCCAGGTGCGTCCTGACCTTTCCAGTGCCACTGCAACCAGCGACCGGAGTTGGCGATAGAACCATCTTCTTCAGCAAAGCAGGTCGAAGGCAGGCGGAATACCTCAGTCTGAATAGACGCCGGATCGACATCGTTCGACTCGCCGTGGTTCTGCCAGAAAGTAGACGTTTCAGTCACCAGCGGATCGATAACCACCATGTACTTCAGCTTACTCAGGCAGCTCACCACTTTGTTTTTGTCCGGGAAGGACGCAACCGGGTTAAAGCCCTGGCAGAAATAACCGCTGACTTTGCCTTCGTCCATCATGTTGAAATACTTGATGACGTCGTAGGTCTGGTCCCACTTCGGCAGCCAGTCGTAGCCCCAGTTGTTCTCTTTCTGCGCGGCATCGCCGTAGAAAGATTTCATCAGGCTAACGAAGAACTTCGGATAGTTGCTCCAGTAGTTCACCTGATCCGCCAGCGTCGCTTTCGGCGTGTTCGCTTCCAGATAAGACTGCAGATCAACCTGCTTTTCTGACGGCAGCGTCAGATAACCCGGCAGGCTGGTAGAGAGCAGGCCTAAGTCGGTCAGACCCTGAATGTTGGAGTGACCACGCAGTGCGTTCACGCCGCCACCAGCCATACCCATGTTGCCGAGCAGCAACTGGATCATCGCCATAGTACGGATGTTCTGCGCACCGACGGTGTGCTGCGTCCAGCCCAGCGCGTACAGGAAGGTGGTTGTGCGATCCGGCGCGCTGGTGGAGGCCAGCACTTCACACACTTTCAGGAAGTCAGCTTTTGGCGTACCGCAGATGTTTTCCACGACGTCCGGCGTGTAGCGGGAAACGTGCTCTTTCAGCAGGTTCCACACGCAGCGCGGATGAGTCAGCGTGTCATCGCGTTTCGCATAGCCGTTTTCATCGAACTGATAGTTCCAGGACGACTTATCGTACTGGCGTTTTTCAGCGTCATAACCACTGAACAGACCGTCTTCGAAAGCAAAATCATCACGCACCAGCAGGCTGGCGTTGGTGTAATGCTTAACGTATTCAGCGTTGATTTTGTTGTTTTCGATCAGGTAGCGCAAAACGCCAGACAGGAACGTAATGTCCGTACCGGAACGAATAGGTGCGTAAATATCCGCTACAGAAGCGGTACGCGTAAAACGGGGATCGACAACGATCAGGGTTGCATCGTTGTTGTTTTTCGCTTCCATCGCCCAACGGAAACCGACGGGATGCGCTTCAGCAGCGTTACCGCCCATTACCATTACGACGTTAGCGTTTTTGATATCCACCCAGTGGTTGGTCATCGCACCGCGACCAAATGTTGGAGCAAGACTTGCTACCGTTGGTCCGTGTCAGACGCGCGCCTGGTTGTCTACCGCCAGCATCCCGAGGGAGCGGGCAAATTTTTGGGTCAGCATCCCGGTTTCGTTGCTGGCGCCGGAAGCACACAGCATACCGGTAGAAAGCCAACGGTTTACCGTTACGCCCTGCTCATTCTTTTCAATAAAGTTGGCGTCACGGTCAGCTTTCATCAGCTTCGCAATACGGGAGAATGCTTCTTCCCAGCTAATGCGCTGCCATTTATCAGAGCCTGGCGCACGATATTCCGGGTAACGCAGACGGTTTTCGCTGTTCACGTAATCCAGCAAACCGGCGCCTTTCGGGCACAGTGCGCCGCGACTTACCGGATGATCCGGGTCACCTTCAATGTGATAAATCGCTTCTCTGGCGTTTTTCGCGCCATCGCCCAGGCTATACATCAATAGCCCGCAACCTACGGAACAGTATGTGCAGGTGTTACGGATCTCTTTAGCGCGTAATAATTTGTAGTTTCGCGCCTGAGCCAGTGCTTGCTTCGGGGCAAAGCCCAATGCCGCTACTGTTGTTCCAGCCATACCGCCCGCGCAGATTTTAAAAAATTGTCTGCGACTGACGTCCATTGCTTTCCTCTTTTTTCAGGGGTATTACTGCGCGAGGAAACTAACAGTAAAATTCTGAATCTTTTTGCGCGAAATCAAAAAGAACACGTGTTTGCCACAAAATAATCCGCCTGCGCAAATTGACCTACCTCAATGGCGGTAGAAAAACGCACCACTGCCTGACAGGCCGGTTAAAAAAATGCTATAAATTTCAGCTTAATTTTTAACGGCAAGAGAGACTAAACAGCGAGCATGACACGACAAAAAGCAACGCTCATAGGGCTGATAGCGATCGTCCTGTGGAGCACGATGGTAGGATTGATTCGCGGTGTCAGTGAGGGGCTCGGCCCGGTCGGCGGCGCGGCGGCGATCTATTCATTAAGCGGACTGCTATTAATATTCACCGTTGGATTCCCGCGTATCCGGCAGATCCCGAAAGGCTATTTACTTGCCGGGAGTCTTTTATTCGTGAGTTATGAAATCTGCCTCGCGCTTTCCTTAGGTTATGCTGCTACCCGCCATCAGGCGATAGAAGTAGGCATGGTGAACTATTTATGGCCCAGCCTGACGATACTTTTCGCCATTCTTTTTAATGGTCAGAAAACAAACTGGCTGATTATTCCCGGATTGCTTTTAGCCTTGATGGGTGTCTGTTGGGTATTAGGCGGCGACAATGGGCTACAATATGATGAAATCATCAATAATATTACCACCAGTCCATTAAGTTATTTTTTGGCGTTTATTGGTGCGTTTATCTGGGCAGCTTATTGCACAGTCACTAATAAATATGCCCGTGGATTTAACGGCATTACCGTTTTCGTTCTTCTGACGGGAGCAAGTCTATGGATTTACTATTTTATAACGCCACAACCAGAGATGGTTTTTAGCACCCCCGTCATCGTTAAACTCATATCTGCGGCATTTACTTTAGGATTTGCTTACGCCGCCTGGAATGTCGGTATTTTACATGGCAATGTAACGATTATGGCAGTGGGTTCTTATTTTACGCCTGTACTTTCTTCTGCTCTCGCTGCCGTGCTACTCAACGCACCGCTATCGTTCTCATTCTGGCAAGGCGCACTCATGGTCTGTGGCGGTTCTCTGCTCTGTTGGCTGGCGACACGTCACCGATAAAGAAAGATAGCAACGCTTCATGCTGCAACAAAACACGTTCAGGCTATGCGGATTGAAATATTAGTGAAGGCAATGATATATCTTTGTTACATTCAGTAACACATAACCCTTCAGATAATCCGCATTCTCGCCGCGCGGCTGCGCTTTCTTATCTATCCTTTCAGTCAGTATCTCACCTGATTCTCTTAATTCTAAAAGTGGGTCATCGCGCCCAACGTCCTGTCTTTCTTTTTTTCATTACCAACGTGTGCATGTGAGGAAGAATATGGCACTGCAAAATGAGAAAAGTAATCGTTATCTTTTGCGCGACTGGAAGCCAGAAAATCCGGCCTTCTGGGAAAATAAAGGAAAACATATAGCACGAAGAAATCTCTGGATATCAGTCAGTTGTTTACTTCTTGCATTCTGTGTCTGGATGTTATTTAGCGCAGTCACCGTTAATCTCAATAAAATTGGCTTTAATTTTACGACCGATCAGCTTTTTTTATTAACCGCATTACCCTCCGTTTCTGGCGCATTATTACGTGTCCCCTACTCCTTTATGGTGCCTATATTTGGTGGGCGTCGCTGGACTGTTTTTAGTACCGCGATCTTGATTATTCCCTGCGTCTGGCTCGGTATTGCCGTACAAAACACCCATACTCCTTTTGGAATATTTATTGTTATTGCCTTGCTGTGTGGTTTCGCTGGCGCGAACTTCGCTTCCAGTATGGGCAATATCAGTTTTTTCTTCCCGAAAGCAAAACAAGGTAGCGCATTAGGGATTAATGGCGGATTAGGCAATTTAGGCGTCAGCGTGATGCAACTGGTTGCGCCACTGGTGATTTTTGTTCCGGTATTTGCCTTTCTCGGTGTTAATGGCGTACCGCAGGCCGATGGCTCGGTGATGTCACTGACGAACGCCGCATGGATTTGGGTGCCACTGCTGGCGATTGCCACTATCGCCGCCTGGTTTGGGATGAACGATATCGCCAGTTCACGCGCGTCAATTGCCGATCAGTTGCCTGTGTTACAACGCCTGCATCTCTGGTTGTTGAGTTTGCTCTATCTCGCCACCTTCGGTTCGTTTATCGGTTTTTCCGCTGGTTTTGCCATGCTGGCGAAAACTCAGTTCCCGGATGTGAATATTCTGCAACTGGCGTTCTTTGGGCCGTTTATCGGCGCGATTGCCCGGTCAGTTGGCGGTGCTATCTCCGATAAATTTGGTGGCGTGCGGGTGACGCTTATCAACTTTATTTTTATGGCGGTTTTCAGTGCCCTGTTGTTCCTCACTCTGCCTGGTACAGGTTCCGGCAATTTCATCGCATTTTTCGCCGTGTTTATGGGGTTGTTCCTGACAGCGGGTCTGGGTAGTGGCTCCACCTTCCAGATGATTGCCGTCATCTTCCGCCAGATAACCATTTATCGCGTCAAGATGAAAGGCGGCAGCGATGATGAAGCGCAGCGAGAAGCGATCACCGAAACGGCGGCAGCTCTGGGCTTTATCTCAGCCATTGGCGCAGTTGGCGGCTTTTTTATTCCGCAGGCGTTTGGCATGTCGCTGAATATGACCGGCTCTCCGGTGGGCGCGATGAAAGTGTTTTTAATCTTTTACATCATCTGTGTACTGCTGACCTGGCTGGTCTATGGTCGGCGAAAGTTTAGCCAAAAATAAGAGGGCGATGCCTGACGCGTCGAGTCGCACCCGTAGGCCGGATAAGGCGTTTGGCATCAGATCCCAAATCATTCCTGGAGCAGGAGTCATGTCATGAGTAAACTTTTGGATCGCTTTCGCTACTTCAAACAAAAGGGCGAAACCTTTGCCGATGGTCACGGACAGGTGATGCATAGCAACCGCGACTGGGAGGACAGCTATCGCCAGCGTTGGCAATTCGACAAAATCGTGCGTTCCACCCACGGCGTTAACTGTACCGGCTCCTGTAGCTGGAAAATCTACGTTAAAAACGGCCTGGTGACCTGGGAAATTCAGCAGACCGACTACCCACGCACTCGCCCTGACCTACCCAATCATGAACCACGCGGCTGCCCGCGTGGCGCAAGTTACTCCTGGTATCTCTACAGCGCCAACCGCCTGAAATACCCGCTAATTCGTAAACGGCTGATTGAACTGTGGCGCGAAGCACTTAAACAACACAGCGATCCGGTACTGGCGTGGGCATCGATTATGAATGCCCCGCAAAAGTGCCTGAGCTACAAGCAGATACGCGGGCGCGGTGGCTTTATCCGCTCCAACTGGCAGGAACTGAATCAACTGATTGCCGCTGCTAACGTCTGGACCATCAAAACCTACGGCCCGGATCGCGTTGCCGGTTTCTCGCCGATCCCGGCGATGTCGATGGTCTCTTACGCCGCCGGAACGCGTTATTTATCACTACTTGGCGGCACCTGCTTAAGTTTCTATGACTGGTATTGTGACCTGCCGCCCGCCTCGCCGATGACCTGGGGCGAGCAAACCGACGTGCCGGAATCCGCCGACTGGTATAACTCCAGCTACATCATTGCCTGGGGTTCTAACGTACCGCAGACGCGCACGCCAGACGCCCACTTCTTTACCGAAGTACGTTACAAAGGCACCAAAACTATCGCCATTACCCCGGACTACTCGGAAGTAGCAAAACTGTGCGACCAGTGGCTGGCGCCAAAGCAAGGCACCGATAGCGCGCTGGCAATGGCGATGGGCCATGTGATCTTAAAAGAGTTCCACCTCGATAACCCCAGCGACTACTTTATCAACTACTGCCGCCGCTACAGCGATATGCCGATGCTGGTGATGCTGGAACCGCGCGACGATGGCAGCTACGTGCCTGGACGCATGATCCGCGCGTCTGACCTGGTGGATGGTCTGGGTGAAAGCAACAATCCGCAGTGGAAAACCGTGGCAGTTAATACCGCTGGGGAACTGGTGGTGCCGAACGGTTCGATTGGTTTTCGCTGGGGAGAAAAAGGCAAATGGAATCTGGAATCCATTGCCGCAGGTTCAGGAACAGAGTTGTCGTTAACCCTGCTCGGTCAACACGACGACGTTGCAGGCGTGGCTTTCCCCTACTTTGGCGGCATTGAAAACCCGCATTTTCGCAGCGTAAAACACGATCCGATTCTGGTACGCCAGCTTCCGGTGAAAAATCTGACGCTCGCCGATGGTAGTACCTGTCCGGTGGTCAGCGTTTATGATCTGGTGCTGGCGAATTACGGTCTCGATCGCGGGCTGGAAGATGAAAACAGCGCGAAGGATTACGCTGAAATCAAAGCCTACACGCCGGCCTGGGGCGAGCAAATTACCGGCGTGCCGCGTCAGTATATTGAAACCATCGCCCGTGAATTTGCCGATACTGCCCATAAAACCCACGGACGTTCGATGATTATCCTCGGTGCTGGTGTTAACCACTGGTATCACATGGATATGAACTACCGTGGGATGATCAATATGCTGATCTTCTGCGGTTGTGTCGGGCAAAGCGGTGGCGGCTGGGCGCACTATGTCGGTCAGGAAAAACTGCGTCCGCAAACTGGTTGGTTACCACTGGCCTTTGCGCTTGACTGGAACCGCCCACCGCGCCAGATGAACAGCACCTCATTTTTTTACAATCACTCAAGCCAGTGGCGCTATGAAAAAGTCACCGCTCAGGAATTGCTCTCACCGCTTGCCGATGCCAGTAAATACAGCGGTCATCTGATTGATTTCAACGTTCGCGCCGAACGCATGGGCTGGCTACCTTCTGCGCCGCAGTTGGGGCGTAATCCGCTCACGTTGAAAGCCGAAGCCGACAAGGCCGGATTGTCACCCGCCGAATTTACCGCTCAGGCGCTGAAATCGGGCGATTTGCGTATGGCCTGCGAGCAGCCGGATAACGGCAGCAATCATCCGCGTAACCTGTTTGTCTGGCGTTCTAACCTGCTTGGCTCCTCCGGCAAAGGCCATGAGTATATGCAGAAATATCTGCTGGGTACGGAAAGCGGTATTCAGGGGGAAGAACTTGGGCCGACGGAGGGAATTCAACCGGAAGAAGTTGAGTGGCAAACCGCCGCGATAGAGGGCAAGCTCGACCTGCTGGTGACGCTTGACTTCCGCATGTCCAGCACCTGTTTATTCTCCGATATCGTCCTGCCCACCGCGACCTGGTACGAAAAAGACGATATGAATACCTCGGATATGCATCCGTTTATTCATCCGCTTTCAGCGGCGGTCGATCCGGCGTGGGAGTCTCGCAGCGACTGGGAAATCTACAAAGGTATCGCCAAAGCATTCTCGCAAGTCTGCGTGGGGCATCTTGGCAAAGAAACAGATATTGTACTGCAACCGTTGTTACACGACTCTCCGGCAGAACTCTCCCAGCCGTGTGAAGTGCTCGACTGGCGCAAAGGCGAATGCGACCTGCTCCCAGGTAAAACCGCGCCGAATATTGTGGCAGTGGAGCGCGACTACCCTGCCACCTATGAACGTTTTACCTCGCTGGGGCCGTTGATGGACAAACTTGGCAACGGCGGTAAAGGGATTTCGTGGAATACTCAGGATGAAATCGATTTCCTCGGCAAACTCAATTACACCAAACGTGATGGCCCGGCTCAGGGGCGTCCGCTGATTGACACCGCCATTGATGCATCAGAAGTGATTCTGGCGCTGGCACCGGAAACCAACGGTCATGTGGCAGTAAAAGCCTGGCAGGCGCTGGGCGAGATCACCGGGCGCGAACATACTCATCTGGCGCTGCACAAAGAGGACGAGAAGATTCGCTTTCGCGATATTCAGGCGCAGCCGCGTAAAATCATCTCCAGCCCCACCTGGTCCGGTCTGGAAAGCGATCACGTCTCCTATAACGCGGGATACACCAACGTTCACGAGTTAATTCCGTGGCGCACGCTGTCGGGACGCCAGCAGCTCTATCAGGATCATCCGTGGATGCGCGCCTTTGGTGAAAGCCTGGTGGCTTATCGTCCACCTATCGACACCCGTAGCGTCAGTGAAATGCGCCAGATCCCGCCAAACGGCTTCCCGGAAAAAGCACTTAACTTCCTGACGCCGCACCAGAAATGGGGCATTCATTCTACCTACAGTGAAAACCTGCTAATGCTGACGCTCTCGCGCGGCGGACCGATTGTCTGGATCAGCGAAACCGATGCCCGCGAACTGACCATTGTTGATAACGACTGGGTGGAAGTGTTTAACGCCAACGGTGCGTTGACGGCTCGAGCGGTGGTCAGCCAGCGCGTGCCGCCGGGCATGACCATGATGTATCACGCTCAGGAACGCATTATGAATATCCCCGGATCGGAAGTGACCGGAATGCGCGGCGGTATTCATAACTCAGTCACCCGCGTTTGCCCGAAGCCGACGCATATGATTGGCGGTTACGCGCAACTGGCCTGGGGCTTTAACTACTACGGCACCGTCGGCTCGAACCGCGATGAATTCATCATGATCCGCAAGATGAAGAACGTTAACTGGCTGGATGATGAAGGTCGCGATCAGGTACAGGAGGCGAAAAAATGAAAATACGTTCGCAAGTCGGCATGGTGCTTAATCTCGATAAATGTATCGGCTGCCATACCTGTTCGGTGACCTGTAAAAACGTCTGGACCGGTCGCGAAGGCATGGAGTACGCATGGTTTAACAACGTCGAAACCAAACCGGGCATTGGTTATCCGAAAAACTGGGAAGATCAGGAAGAGTGGCAAGGCGGCTGGGTCCGCGATGTGAATGGCAAGATACGCCCGCGTCTGGGCAGCAAGATGGGCGTAATAACCAAAATCTTCGCCAACCCGGTGGTGCCGCAGATTGATGATTACTACGAACCTTTCACCTTCGACTACGAACATTTGCATAGCGCACCGGAAGGCAAACATATCCCTACTGCTCGCCCGCGTTCGCTGATTGACGGGAAGCGGATGGACAAAGTGATCTGGGGGCCAAACTGGGAAGAACTGCTGGGCGGCGAGTTTGAAAAACGTGCCCGCGACCGCAACTTCGAGGCCATGCAAAAGGAGATGTACGGGCAGTTTGAAAACACCTTCATGATGTACCTGCCGCGCCTGTGCGAACACTGTCTTAACCCTAGCTGCGTGGCGACCTGCCCCAGCGGCGCTATCTACAAACGCGAAGAAGACGGCATTGTGCTGATCGATCAGGATAAATGTCGTGGCTGGCGCTTGTGCATTAGCGGTTGTCCATACAAAAAAATCTACTTCAACTGGAAAAGCGGCAAGTCAGAAAAATGCATCTTCTGTTATCCGCGAATTGAGTCCGGTCAGCCAACGGTCTGCTCCGAAACCTGCGTGGGTCGCATTCGTTATCTTGGTGTACTGCTCTACGACGCCGACCGCATCGAGGAAGCGGCGAGCACCGAGCGCGAAGTTGATCTCTATGAACGCCAGTGCGAAGTGTTCCTCGATCCGCACGATCCATCAGTGATCGAGGAAGCCCTGAAACAAGGTATCCCACAAAACGTGATTGAAGCTGCCCAGCGTTCGCCTGTTTACAAAATGGCGATGGACTGGAAACTGGCGCTACCACTGCACCCGGAATATCGCACCCTGCCGATGGTCTGGTACGTTCCTCCGCTGTCGCCGATTCAGTCCTACGCAGATGCGGGCGGTTTGCCCAAAAGCGAAGGCGTGCTTCCCGCCATCGAAAGCCTGCGTATTCCGGTGCAATACCTCGCCAATATGTTGAGTGCGGGCGATACCGGCCCTGTACTGCGGGCACTGAAACGGATGATGGCAATGCGCCACTATATGCGTTCGCAAACCGTAGAAGGCGTAACTGATACCCGCGCAATCGCCGAAGTCGGGCTGAGCGTCGCCCAGGTGGAAGATATGTATCGCTATCTCGCTATCGCCAACTATGAAGATCGGTTTGTCATTCCGACCAGTCATCGGGAAATGGCGGGCGACGCCTTCGGTGAACGCAACGGCTGCGGCTTTACTTTTGGCGACGGTTGCCACGGCTCTGATACTAAATTCAACCTGTTCAACAGTAGCCGGATCGATGCTATCGACATTACCGAAGTACGCAATAAAGCGGAGGGGGAATAATGCAAATCCTCAAAGTAATCGGCCTGTTGATGGAATACCCGGACGAGCTGCTATGGGAGAACAAAGACGACGCGCTGGCGCTGATTCGCCACGACGCGCCGATGCTCACCGATTTCACCTGCGATCTGCTTAATGCGCCGCTGCTGGATAAACAGGCTGAATGGTGTGAAGTGTTTGACCGTGGACGTACCACCTCGCTGCTGCTATTTGAACATGTTCATGCCGAGTCACGCGATCGCGGTCAGGCAATGGTGGATCTGCTGGCGGAGTATGAAAAAGTCGGCCTGCAACTAAATTGTCGCGAGCTACCTGATTATCTGCCTTTGTATCTGGAGTATTTAAGTGTGCTACCCGACAACCAGGCTAAAGATGGTTTGCTCAACGTTGCGCCAATCCTCGCCTTGCTTGGCGGGCGCTTAAAACAACGCGAGGCGCCGTGGTATCCGTTGTTTGACACCCTGCTGCATCTGGCGGGAAGTACACTCTCAAGTGACAGTGTCACAAAACAGATACGCAGCGAGGAGCGCGACGACACCCGTCAGGCACTGGATGCGGTGTGGGAAGAGGAACAGGTGAAGTTTATTGAAGATAACGCCACGGCGTGTGACAGCTCGCCGCTTAATCAATATCAGCGACGCTTTAGTCAGGATGTCGCACCGCAGTATGTGGACATCAGTGCGGGAGGTGAGAAATGATTCAGTATCTGAACGTCTTTTTTTACGATATCTACCCGTACTTGTGTGGCACGGTTTTTATCCTTGGAAGCTGGCTGCGCTACGATTACGGGCAGTACACCTGGCGTGCCTCCTCCAGCCAGATGCTGGATAAACGCGGGATGGTGCTGTGGTCGAACTTGTTCCATATCGGCATTCTGGGGATCTTCTTCGGTCATCTGTTCGGCATGTTAACGCCGCACTGGATGTATGCGTGGTTTTTGCCGGTAGCGGTAAAACAGCAGATGGCGATGGTTCTCGGCGGTATTTGCGGTGTATTAACGTTGATTGGCGGTGCGGGGTTGCTGGTGCGCCGTTTAACGAATCCGCGTATCAGGGCGACGTCTTCTGGTGCGGATATCCTGATCCTCGCTATTTTGTTAATTCAGTGCATTCTTGGGTTAACCACCATTCCCTTTTCAGCACAACATCCGGACGGCAGTGAAATGATGAAGCTGGTGGGATGGGCGCAAAGCATCGTCACTTTCCAGGGCGGCGCATCGACGCATCTTGATGGCGTAGCTTACATCTTCCGCGTTCATCTGGTGTTGGGAATGACCATCTTCCTGCTCTTCCCGTTCACCCGACTGGTGCATGTATGGAGCGCACCATTTGAGTACTTTACCCGCAGGTATCAGATTGTACGTTCGCGGCGATAATTCTCATGCTGGCCGGATAGCCTTTCGCTCTCCGGCCGATTGCAGGCTATGATAGTTCTCCAGCCACAGGAGAACGTTAATGAAACCGCAGATTTACCACGTCGATGCTTTTACCTCTCAACCGTTTCGCGGCAATTCTGCCGGTGTTGTTTTCCCTGCCGATAATCTTAGCGAAGCGCAAATGCAACTTATCGCCCGCGAGTTAGGCCATTCGGAAACGGCTTTTCTGCTGCACAGTGACGACAGCGATGTACGTATTCGCTACTTTACGCCAACGGTTGAAGTGCCGATTTGCGGTCACGCGACGGTAGCAGCGCACTATGTACGTTCAAAGGTATTGGGTTTGGGAAATTGCACCGTCTGGCAAACATCGCTGGCGGGAAAGCACCGTGTCACTATCGAAAAACAAAACGGGGATTATCGTATTTCTCTGGAGCAAGGCTCGCCGGGCTTTGAACCGCCGCTGGAAGGTGAAGCTCGCGCGGCAATTATCAACGCGCTTCATCTCACTGAAGACGATATTTTGCCAGGCTTGCCAATTCAGGTGGCAACCACAGGACACTCAAAAGTGATGATTCCGCTGAAACCGGAAGTGGATATCGACGCCCTTTCGCCTGACCTTGCTGCGCTGACCGCTATCAGTAAACAGATTGGCTGCAATGGTTTTTTCCCCTTCCAGATCCGCTCAGGCAAAAATGAAACCGATGGTCGCATGTTCTCGCCTGCGATTGGTATTGTGGAAGATCCGGTGACCGGCAATGCCAATGGTCCGATGGGCGCATGGTTAGTGCATCACAACGTATTGCCTCACGATGGCAACGTGTTGCGTGTTAAAGGCCATCAGGGGCGAGCTCTGGGGCGTGACGGCGTGATTGATGTGACGGTGACTATTCGGGACAACCAACCGGAGAAAGTCACCATTTCTGGCACAGCGGTGATTTTGTTTCATGCCGAATGGGCCATTGATCTCTGAAACCGTTGCCGGATAAGGCGTTTGCGCCGCATCCGGCACAAACTATTTCCCTGCCTCCGGATGCGTATCAAACGCCGCCATCACCAGTGCCAGTTCATCCACGGTAAACCCATGTTTCGCATCATCCACGCCCAGCCCAAATTGTTCCTGCATCACGGCATATAACGACGCCACATCTGGCAGATTCCGCTGATCCACCGCGTGCCCATTTTCATAATGGGTGAAATGGAAATTGGTCAGCGTCAGTTTGCCACCGTCCGGCAAATGGCGGCACATCAACAGATGATGGCGAAAATGCGACTGCGGCCAGTGCGCCGACCAGAAATTGCCCATCACATAATCACTTTGTTGCTGCTCGCAGAGATCAAAACGATACATCGACTGCCAGTGCTGATGATGATTAAACTGCAAAACCCAGTTATCACCCTCCTGCAACAACCGATACTCTCCGTGTGGCGTGGTTTGCGCGATATCCGGCACTAAACGGATTGGCGCGGTCAGCGTCTGACCACCAAAACCGACGTCGGCAATCCATTGTTCACCTTCCAGTTCCACTAACAACAGACGGTGCGTGCGCGGCGGCAACGATGGGGGGTTAGATAACACTACGCGACCTAACAAACTGCGAACGTTAAACCCCAGTTCGCGTAACACCCGCTCAAACACACCATTCTGCTCAAAACAGTAACCGCCACGTCGCGCAGTCACCAGTTTCTCTTCCAGCGATTGATCATCAAGCTGGATTTCTCTCGGCAGCAAAACGTCGAGATTTTCAAATGGAATAGTGCAATTGTGTTTCAGGTGTAATGCTCTTAGCGTATCGATATTGACCGCAGCAGCACCCGTCCAGCGAATACGGGCAAAATAGTGATTCAGAATGGGCGTCATCAGGCGTTTCCCTTAGTGGTTTTCTCAACTTATAACCTGGAATAGATGCCACACCGGCTATTTTGTGCGATCGCGGACAAGCATCACGTTCGCAAATCGCCAATCCCGTTAATTTCGTTACTTATTGCGTTACGAGCTACGCTTTTAAAACAACCTTCTTAGCGAGGCGATACCGTGAGCCAATTTATTCCCGTTGAGTTGCATCATGCCAGCCGTCTGTTAAACCACGGCCCTACCGTCTTGATCACCAGTTTCGATGAGCAATCCCAGCGACGTAACATTATGGCTGCGGCCTGGTCGATGCCCGTAGAGTTCGAACCACCACGCATGGCCATTGTGGTTGATAAATCGACATGGTCACGGGAGTTGATTGAACGTAGTGGCATGTTTGGCATTGTGATCCCAGGAGTCGCAGCAACTAACTGGACGTGGGCAGTGGGCAGCATTTCTGGGCGTGATGAAGATAAGTTTAACTGTTATGGCATTCCGGTTATTAAAGGCCCGGTACTTGGCTTGCCGGTGGTCGAAGAGAAATGTCTGGCATGGATGGAGTGCCGCTTGCTTCCCGCGACTTCTGCGCAAGAAAAATACGACACGTTGTTTGGCGAAGTGGTATCAGCAGCGGCAGACGCTCGTGTTTTTGTCGAAGGCCGCTGGCAATTTGATGACGATAAACTCAATACGCTACATCATTTAGGCGCTGGCACCTTTGTTACCAGCGGCAAGCGTGTTACGGCAGGTTAAGCATTACATGCTGTAACCGGGTTTCTTTATCAACGTCTCCATTTGGGGCGCGATCTCGGCGTCCCAGACCGCTTGCCATGATTCCGGTTGTATCTGTTGTAGTGCAATGCTTATCGAACTCTCTTTACTGTTCAGATGGCGAATAATGACGTCGGTAATCTCCGCCGCCAGTGCCGTTTTTTGTTGTTCATCCAGTTCACGGGGAAAACATTTAATGTCTATGTGTGGCATTGTTGTGCTCCTTTTGAAAGATGTCAGCAAAATTAGCACAAGCCGAAAACGTCATGTGTTATTTGATGCGAAATGATGTGCGATATATGCGCCGTCACTTTAATAACGTACATATACTATTAGCTTCCGCGCCAATACGCACCCGTCCTGTAACATACAGAATCTATTCTTTATTTCTTATCATATTAAGAAAATTCACGACATCCAGCTTGCTGATTTATTAATGCCAATTATAGTTATTCTTGCCCTCAATCATAATTTTCACTCGTAATATCCTTTCTTTTATAAAGTCCTTCTGGAGACACTTGCGATGCAGCTTAACCATATTGCTAAAAGTCTGCTAGTCATGGGATTATTCACAACAAGTTCACTTCCTCTCATCGCAGCAGAAGCGCCCAAAGAGGCCTCCGCTGCCACCCAACAAGCGAATAACGCACTTTATAGTCAATTGCCGTTTTCCGATAACAGCGATTTTGCTGATGCTCATAAAGGTTTTATTGCTCCTTTACCTCAGGAAGTGATTAAGGGTGAACAAGGGAATGTTATCTGGAACCCACAGCAATATTCTTTTATCAAAGAAGGCGATAAAGCACCTGATACTGTCAATCCAAGTTTATGGCGTCAGGCGCAACTGATAAATATCAGCGGCTTATTTGAAGTGACTGAAGGCGTCTATCAGATTCGCAATCTCGATTTATCAAATATGACCATCATTGAAGGTAAAGAAGGTATTACCGTTGTTGATCCACTGGTTTCAGCAGAAACAGCTAAAGTTGGCATGGATCTTTATTATAAAAATCGCGGTCAAAAACCAGTGGTGGCGGTTATCTACACGCACAGTCATGTCGATCACTACGGCGGCGTTCGCGGTGTGGTTGATGAAGCTGACGTTAAATCAGGAAAAACAAAAATTTATGCGCCAGCCGGATTTTTAGAAGAGGCTGTTTCAGAAAATATTATGGCTGGCAATGTAATGAGCCGACGAGCCAGTTATATGTACGGTAACTTGTTGAAACCTGATGCTAAAGGTCAGGTCGGCGCTGGGCTGGGAACAACTACCTCAGCCGGAACGGTTACATTGGTTGCCCCCACCAACTACATCACCAAAACCGGACAAAAAGAGACTATCGACGGGCTGACCTATGATTTTCTGATGGCGCCCGGTTCCGAAGCACCTTCCGAAATGCTGTGGTTTATTGAAGAAAAGAAACTGATCGAAACCGCAGAAGATGTCACGCACACCCTCCACAACACCTATTCGCTGCGTGGTGCCAAAATTCGTCAACCTCTTCCGTGGTCTAAATACATCAACGAAGCACTCAATCTGTGGGGCGATAAAGCGGAGATTATTCTCGCCCAGCATCACTGGCCAACCTGGGGTAACGATAACGTTGTCAAACTGCTAAAAAGCCAACGCGATTTGTACCGTTATATCAACGATCAAACGCTACGCATGGCGAATCAGGGGCTGACTCGTGATGAAATTGCCGCAAACTTCAAATTGCCCTCTTCGCTTGCTAACACCTGGGCGAATCGCGGTTATTACGGTTCAGTGAGCCATGATGTGAAAGCAACTTATGTGCTTTATCTCGGCTGGTTTGATGGTAATCCTGCGACTCTCGATGAACTGCCACCAGAAGACGCCGCTAAAAAATTCGTGGAATATATGGGCGGTGCTGATGCCATTTTACAAAAAGCCAAACAGGATTATGACCAGGGAAATTTCCGCTGGGTTGCCCAGGTTGTCAGTAAGGTGGTGTTTGCCGATCCAAACAACCAGGCAGCAAGGAATCTGGAAGCCGATGCGCTTGAACAGTTAGGCTACCAGGCCGAATCCGGGCCGTGGCGTAATTTTTATCTCACTGGCGCACAGGAATTACGCAATGGTGTGCAAAAACTGCCTACGCCAAATACAGCCAGTCCTGACACCGTTCGTGCCATGACGCCGGAAATGTTCTTTGATTATCTTGCTGTGCATATAAATGGCGAGAAAGCGGCAGACGCTAAAGCAGTATTGAATTTTGATTTCGGTGAAGATGGCGGCACTTATAAAGTGGAACTGGAAAACGGTGTGCTCAATCACACTGCTGATACGCAAGCCTCTGACGCCGATGCGACTATCACCCTCTCCCGCGATGTCTTGAATAAAATCATCCTGAAGGAAGAGACATTAAAAGAAGCCACGGATAAAGGCGAAGTAAAAATCACTGGAAATGCGGAAAAACTCAACGAACTGTTAGGGTATATGGATAACTTTGAATTCTGGTTCAATATTGTAACGCCATAATTTTCGTGTAAGTCGGGCAGGTTCCCTGCCCTTTTGGGGTTATAAACAAAAATGAATTCTGACAAAAGAAAACACCCTCATTATTCATGGAAAAACCGGCAGGATATGGTTATTCGCGGTATGGCGATTAGCCTGCCGTGGTTTGCGTTGATTAACATCAGTTTTGCATCGTTGGTTTTGCTTCGAGGGGTTTTGTTTAATGAAGGCACGACTCCATGGTTTAATGAGAAAAATCTTGTACACACTATTGATATTTCATCATTAGGTATTTTGCTAATCAGTGGTCTTTTATTAGTTAGCCCACGCAACAAAGTGCAGTATATTCAGCAGTTATTGGTCATACTAAGCCTACTATGGTCATGGTGTTGTTTTTATTTTATTGCACACTGGACGCTACCTTTTGCATATCCACTGTGTGTATTACTAATGCTTAGCGCCGTTGTTGCGCTATATTTCCACACCCCATCACTCCTCGCATTTATCATTCCCTTATGGTTTACCATCCCGTTAGCCAGTCTTGTGCTCAATCAGTATGTGAATATTCATTTCGCTGTTATCTGGAGCATTTTTTCACTGGCTCTCTATGGCGGACGTTTTATTTTGTTGCGTTGGTTTGAAGAAGCATGGCAACAAAATAAGTACAACAACCAGTTGATTCATCACCTCGATGCATTAGCTCATCGCGATCCCTTAACTGGAGTGGCAAACCGACGAGCGTTGGATAGTATTTTACGTGATGCCGTCGAACAAAAGACGTCGTTCGTTTTAATTATGCTGGATGTCGATTTTTTTAAACGCTACAACGACACTTATGGGCACCCTGCTGGCGATCGTTGTCTGATACAAGTTGCCGACGCACTGCAACGCGCAATTCGCCAGCCCGAAGATGTAGTTACGCGTTATGGTGGCGAAGAGTTTGCCATTATTCTTTTCAATGCGAGCTTGCAGGAAGCCGAAGCGATAGCAGCCAGAATTAAGCAAGAACTTAAACTGGCAGCGATTGCGCATCAGACATCTTCCGTGAGTGAAGTTGTTACGGTTAGTCAGGGGATTACCTGTCCTACCCCCGCAAAAACGACTGAACAAATAGTTGCTGATGCCGATGCCGCGTTATATCGAGCGAAAGAAAATGGGCGAAATCGGTGGGCTAAATAACTCTATTCCGCTGACATCAACAAACTTATAGGGAATATCAGCCAGAGTCAGTATCAGTTCACTGATGGTGGAACCCCATCCTGGTACGCCATAAACCTTAATCATATCTCCCCCGTACAGCGTTAAAGCTTAAGTGTAGGTCAGTAAACAGGGCAACCCGGACTAAGATTTGTCATTTTTTCAGCAATCCTTTTAATCCCCACTCAACTTGTAAGGGGATATTTTGCATCGTTTATCGATAACAGGTAGGATGCTGCGCCGATAGTTTTATACCCATAAAGAATAATGGTGATAACTGTCATCGCCAGGATGAATAAACATTGTTCATGGCGACTTATAAGACTTTTTCAACGAAGCAATCAGGGAGAGCAATGAGTAAACACGACACCGACACTTCAGATCAACACGCCGCGAAACGCCGCTGGCTTAATGCCCACGAAGAGGGTTATCACAAAGCGATGGGCAATCGTCAGGTGCAGATGATCGCCATTGGCGGCGCGATTGGGACAGGTTTGTTTTTAGGCGCAGGTGCCCGACTGCAAATGGCCGGCCCGGCACTGGCACTGGTCTATTTAATCTGCGGCCTGTTTTCGTTTTTTATTTTGCGTGCGTTGGGTGAGTTGGTATTACATCGCCCTTCCAGTGGTAGTTTTGTCTCTTATGCCCGTGAGTTTTTGGGTGAGAAAGCCGCTTATGTTGCCGGCTGGATGTACTTCATCAACTGGGCGATGACGGGGATTGTCGATATCACCGCCGTCGCACTGTATATGCATTACTGGGGCGCGTTTGGCGGCGTGCCGCAATGGGTATTTGCGCTCGCTGCGCTGACCATCGTTGGCACCATGAATATGATTGGTGTGAAATGGTTCGCAGAGATGGAGTTCTGGTTTGCGCTGATTAAAGTGCTCGCCATTGTGACCTTTTTGGTCGTGGGTACAGTGTTCCTCGGTAGCGGTCAGCCGCTGGATGGCAACACCACTGGCTTTCATTTAATTACCGATAATGGTGGTTTTTTCCCGCACGGTTTGCTGCCTGCGCTGGTGTTAATTCAGGGCGTGGTATTCGCTTTTGCCTCCATTGAAATGGTCGGAACTGCCGCCGGAGAATGTAAAGATCCGCAGACTATGGTGCCAAAAGCAATTAACAGCGTGATTTGGCGTATTGGCCTGTTTTATGTCGGTTCTGTCGTGTTGCTGGTCATGTTACTGCCGTGGAGCGCCTATCAGGCCGGTCAAAGTCCTTTTGTGACCTTCTTCTCTAAACTCGGTGTGCCGTACATTGGCAGCATCATGAACATTGTGGTGCTGACCGCCGCGCTCTCCAGTCTGAACTCTGGCCTCTACTGCACCGGGCGTATTCTGCGTTCGATGGCGATGGGCGGATCTGCGCCGGGTTTTATGGCGAAGATGAGTCGCCAGCATGTGCCGTACGCCGGGATTCTGGCGACGCTGGTTGTGTATGTCGTTGGCGTATTCCTCAATTATCTGGTGCCGTCGCGCGTATTTGAGATTGTCCTGAACTTCGCGTCATTGGGAATTATCGCCTCCTGGGCGTTTATCATTGTTTGTCAGATGCGCCTGCGTAAAGCCATCAAAGAAGGTAAAGCAGCGGATGTCAGTTTTAAACTGCCTGGTGCGCCCTTCACGTCCTGGCTGACATTACTGTTTTTACTGAGTGTCCTGGTGCTGATGGCATTCGATTACCCGAACGGGACTTATACCATCGCGGCGCTGCCGATTATCGGTATTCTGCTGGTTATAGGCTGGTTTGGTGTGCGCAAACGCGTTGCTGAAATTCACAGCACTGCGCCAGTCGTCGAGGAAGATGAAGAAAAACAGGAAATTGTGTTTAAATCTGAAACGGCGAGTTAATTGCAAAATATGCCCGGCTACGAGCCGGGCATATTCATATTGCTGACGAGGTGCTCCGCTTGCCGAATGCAGCGCTTGCGCCGCATCCGGCCTACGAAAGACAAACTCCTCCATGTCTGTGTCTGTTACAGCGCAATACGAATCACATCGTCCGGCTGAGTGGCTTCTTGCTGTTTAGTCGATTTTTGCTTCACGCTGACATACAGTGTTTTGCCATCGGCAGAAAGCGCCAGACTGTTAGGATGGGTCGGCGTGTCGAACGTTTTCACCACTTTATAGCTTTTCGCGTCAATCACACTGACTTTACCCGCCTGCCGATGCGTCACATAGGCTTCATTACGCGCCGGGTTAAACAATACAGCCAGTGATTCCGGTGCCGCTACCTTTGCCAGAATATTGCCGTTACGGGTATCGACCACTAACACTTCTGCCGCTTTGGAGTCAGTGATAAATGCTCGCTGGTTGGCAGTATCGAGACTGATGTTGATAAAGAAATGCTCTTTGCCATCATCCAGCAGCTTTTTACGGCTCAGGATTTTATTGTCGGCTGTGTCGATGGTAATCAATTCGCCGTCAGCGTTAGTGGTGTAAAGACGTTTGCCTTTGCTATCCAGCGCCAGACCGGTACTCATTTTACCGGTGTTCTGGATGGCAGTTTTCAGTTTGATATTCTCGCCATCAACCACCCAAATAACACTCTCTTTCCCAATACCGCTGATGTAAACAGTGTTCGTAGCATCATCAGCAACCAGCTCACGCGGCTGTAGCGGACGCACTTCTTCTGTACGTTTGCGATCGTCCAGTACCAGACGCCCTTTCACTTCGCCCGTTTTGGCATCAATTGCCGTGACCGCACTGTTTACTGTGTTACCAAACCACAACGTTTGAGTAGCGTTGTTGATAGTGGCGCCAAACGGCTTGAGATCGTTATGAATTGCCTGAGTGACTTCCAGAGTCACCGGATCGAGACGATAAACCACACCGCCTTTGTCCAGTTTGCGGCTTTGCGATGTGGTGAGCCACAGCGCGTTTTCCTGCTGGCTATAAGCCATTTCGTAGGCACCTTTACCTACCGCTTTACGCAGCATTTCTTCCGCTGCCTGCGTACTGAATGATGAAGCAACGAGCAATGAACCTAACAGTAGCGAACCACGCAGGCGCGATGAAAACAGATGACGTAAATGCATGACGACTCCCTTTGATGAACCGATTTATAGCTGCTTCACAATGCTTCGTTGAGCATAATCTTCGTTACGCCCTTGTTATAAATGGGAATGGTAATCATTATTTTCTCAAATGTGGAGCATTTCTTGTCACCACGACTACAATTTTCCCAATTGATTAACGTATTGTGCCGTTTTGTTTTCTATAAATTTACAAATTCATTACCATGACGGTGTTTTCCCATTCTTAACCTGGCTTTTTTCATGAAGATTTTTTCCGTCCGACAGACCGTTTTGCCCGCACTGATTCTCCTTTCTCCTTCCACTTTTGCCGCTAATGAACAAACCATGATTGTTAGCGCCGCGCCGCAGGTAGTTTCTGAACTGGACACACCCGCTGCGGTAAGCGTGGTCGATGGCGAGGAGATGCGTCTGGCAACGCCGCGCATCAATTTGTCTGAATCACTGACCAGTGTGCCTGGTTTGCAGGTACAAAACCGGCAGAACTATGCGCAGGATCTACAACTGTCTATTCGCGGATTTGGTTCCCGTTCCACTTACGGTATTCGCGGTATTCGCCTGTATGTTGATGGCATTCCCGCCACTATGCCTGACGGACAAGGGCAAACGTCTAATATCGATTTAAGTAGTGTGCAAAACGTGGAAGTGCTACGAGGCCCCTTTTCTGCCCTGTATGGCAATGCGTCTGGCGGCGTAATGAACGTCACCACACAAACCGGCGAACATCCACCAACTATTGAAGCCAGCAGTTACTATGGCAGTTATGGTAGCTGGCGCTATGGACTGAAAGCGACGGGCGCAATGGGCGACGGCACCCAACCTGGCGATGTTGATTACACCGTTTCGACCACGCGTTTTACAACTCACGGCTATCGTGACCATAGCGGCGCACAGAAAAATTTAGCCAATGCCAGACTGGGCGTACGCATTGATGACGCCAGTAAGTTAAACCTGATTTTCAACAGTGTGGACATCAAAGCCGATGACCCTGGTGGGTTGACCGAAGCAGAATGGAAAGCGAATCCGCAACAAGCGCCTCGTGCTGAACAGTACGACACGCGTAAAACCATCAAACAAACTCAGGCTGGATTACGCTACGAGCGCAGCCTTAGCGCGCAGGATGTGATGAGCGTGATGATGTACGCAGGCGAACGGGAAACGACCCAGTATCAGTCGATCCCGATGACCCCGCAGCTTAACCCGTCACACGCAGGAGGTGTAATTACCCTGCAACGTCATTACCAGGGTATAGACAGCCGCTGGACACATCGTGGCGAGCTGGGAGTTCCGGTCACTTTCACTACTGGCCTGAACTATGAAAACATGAGTGAAAACCGAAAGGGTTACAATAACTTCCGCCTTAATAACGGCGTGCCGGAGTACGGGCAAAAAGGTGATTTGCGTCGCGACGAACGCAATCTGATGTGGAACGTCGATCCCTATTTACAAACCCAGTGGCAACTAACCGACAAACTGTCGCTGGATGCTGGCGTGCGCTACAGCTCCGTGTGGTTTGATTCTAACGATCATTACGTTACTCCCGGCAATGGTGATGACAGCGGTGATGCCAGTTATCACAAATGGCTTCCTGCGGGATCGTTGAAATACGCCATGACCGATGCCTGGAACGTCTATCTGGCAGCCGGGCGCGGTTTTGAAACACCAACCATTAACGAGCTTTCTTACCGTGCTGATGGGCAAGGCGGTATGAACTTTGGTTTAAAACCGTCCACCAACGACACAATCGAAATCGGCAGTAAAACGCGTATCGGCGATGGCTTGTTTACCGCTGCGTTATTCCAGACCGATACCGATGATGAAATCGTTGTTGATAGCAGTAGCGGCGGGCGTACCATTTATAAAAATGCCGGGAAGACGCGCCGTCAGGGGGCTGAACTGGCGTGGGATCAGCGTTTTGCCGGAGATTTCCGTGTGAAAGCGTCGTGGACGTGGCTTGACGCAACTTATCGCAGCAATGTTTGTAACGCTCAGGACTGTAATGGTAACCGAATGCCCGGGATCGCCCGCAATATGGGCTTTGCGTCGTTAGGTTATGTGCCAGAAGAAGGCTGGTATGCAGGCACAGAAGCACGTTATATGGGCGATATCATGGCGGATGACGAGAATACGGCAAAAGCGCCCTCTTACACTCTCGTCGGTTTGTTCACCGGCTATAAATATAATTACCGTAATATGACAATAGATTTATTTGGTCGTGTCGATAATTTATTCGATAAAGAATATGTCGGCTCGGTGATTGTTAATGAATCCAATGGTCGATATTACGAGCCTGCGCCTGGGCGGAATTATGGTGTAGGCGTAAATCTCGCATGGCGATTTGAATAATATTCATTAGTGGCGGCAAGAATGCCGCCACCTGAAATGTTAATCATCATCCGCAACACGGATCACGACTTTGCCGAAGTTTTTACCATTCAGCAGGCCGATGAATGTCTGCGGGGCGTTTTCTAAACCATCGGTAATTTGTTCACGATAGTGAATTTTCCCCTCCTTCACCCATTGCCCCATCTCTTGCTGGAACTCATGGATGCGATGACCATAATCCTGACTAATAATAAACCCTTGCAGGCGAATACGTTTTTTCAGCACCGTAGCCATAAGTAGCGGTAAACGATCCGGCCCGGAAGGCAGTTCGGTGGAGTTATAACCGCTCACTAAACCGCAAACGGGAATACGCGCGGATGTATTGAGTAAAGGCAGCACCGCATCAAACACCTTACCACCAACGTTTTCATAATAGATGTCCACGCCTTTCGGACACGCTTTCGCCAGTTGTTCGGCAAAATCATCTGCGTGATGATCAAGACAAACATCAAAACCCAGAACATCTATGGCATGACGACATTTTTCCGCGCCACCGGCAACACCCACCACGCGGCAACCTTTTAGTTTGCCGATTTGCCCCACTGTCGCGCCAACCGGCCCCGTTGCTGCAGCAACTACCAGCGTTTCTCCCTTTTTGGGTTGACCGATATCCAGCAGCCCCATATAAGCCGTAAAGCCAGGCATTCCCAGCACACCCAGTGACCACGAAGGATTTTCCGGATGATCGCCAAGTTTCACCAGATCATCGCCACTGGATATGTCGTAATCCTGCCAACCGCTGTAACCCAGCACCCAGTCGCCAGGCTGGTAATCCGGATGATTAGATTCCACCACCCGACTCACCGTGCCGCCGACCATCACGCCACCAATATCAACCGGTGGTGAATAAGATGGCTCATCGCTCATGCGCCCGCGCATATACGGATCCAACGACAGGTAGACCGTGCGTAATAACACCTGTCCTTCACCCGGTGTGGCGACATCATCTTCTTCAAGACGGAAATTCTCCGGAACCGGCGCGCCGTATGGACGCGACGCCAGAACCCAACGGCGATTACGCTGCTTTTGTTGCCCCATAATGCTCTCCTGTGCTTTTGGCATGAATCCATCAATAGTAGCAGGCTCACTGGATTGGTTTTGTTTTCAGCCGTCACATCCCCTCTGCAACACGCAATAATTTCATCGAGGAATCCGTTGCTTCGGGCTGTTTTCGATAGTATTGATAACGTCATCATCATTATTTTATCGAGGCTTAAGATGTCCATCCGTTCTGCCCGCAAAGCCGATTGTGCTGCAATTGCGGAAATTTATAACCATGCTGTACTGCATACGGCAGCTATCTGGAACGACCAGACTGTGGATACAGATAACCGCATTGCCTGGTTTGAAGCACGGACTTTATCAGGTTATCCGGTGCTGGTGAGCGAAGAAGATGGCGTAGTTACAGGATATGCCTCGTTTGGTGACTGGCGTAGTTTCGACGGTTTTCGCCATACCGTGGAACATTCGGTTTATGTCCATCCGGAGCATCAGGGTAAAGGTCTTGGGCGAAAATTGTTACGCGCGTTGATTGATGAAGCGCGGAACTGCGGTAAGCATGTGATGGTTGCCGGCATAGAATCACAAAATCAGGCGTCGTTGCATCTGCACCAGACGCTGGGATTTGTCGTCACAGCGCAAATGCCACAGGTAGGCACTAAATTTGGTCGCTGGTTGGATCTCACCTTTATGCAATTACAACTCGACGATCGTAGCGAACCGGATTCACTCGAATGAATCAGTCGCTTACCCTTGCCTTTTTGATCGCTGCCGGGATTGGTCTTGTGGTGCAAAACACATTGATGGTACGCATCACCCAGACATCCTCTACCATTCTCATCGCCATGCTGCTGAATTCACTGGTGGGGATTGTGCTGTTCGTGTCTATTTTGTGGTTTAGGCAAGGAACAGCAGGCTTTGGCGAACTGGTTTCCAGCGTGCGCTGGTGGACTCTAATCCCTGGTTTGTTGGGATCGTTTTTTGTTTTCGCCAGTATCAGCGGATATCAGAATGTTGGCGCGGCAACGACCATTGCTGTACTGGTCGCCAGTCAACTTATTGGTGGTCTGGTGCTGGATATTTTCCGCAGTCATGGCGTGCCACTTCGGGCGCTGATTAGCCCAATTTGCGGGGCAGTTTTATTGGTAGTTGGCGCCTGGCTGGTGGCCAGACGCACGTTTTAATCAGAGGATGGTGCCGCCTTTGGTTAATTGTTCGTGGCGCGCCTCCATATCTTCTTTATGCTTGCGACCGTGATGAGCAATTGCGGTGCGCAAACGCTGCTGCTGGGTGTAACGATCTTCCCGGCTTAACTCTGCGTCATCGCTCAGGGCGATTAACAACTCGTTCATATGGGCAATGACGCTCTCCTCAATCGCGGCATCCACGCGCGCGATGACTTCATCCAGATGCGACATACTTTCTCCTCAGCCACTTGTGAAATTTATCGATTCACCCAAATGATATAAGTCTGCGTTGTGCCGTCAAGCCAGCGAGTGAGATTTAAAATAGAGAAAACAGTAGCGCCACCGGAAAACTCATCGGCCATGTAATCCCCACCAGAAAGGCGCTCAGAAAGCGAATGCTCTTCTTATCGTGGGAAAGAAACCAGGTAATGAGAAAGGCGATTGCTGCCATGACAGCATAAAAAACAAGCAAACATTGAAAAAGAGACATGTACGGGCATCCAGCCAGATGAATAAAACGCGCGCAATATGCGTCATTTTTTGATGTATATCAAGTTTTCAGTCCATTTGAGATAAATTCAATAACCTACGGCATGTTCTTGTCCATCTTCAGAATAAGTATGATTGCGGATTTTCTTAACCCGTACTATACACATAAGGGCTATGACAAAAGGTGGCAAAAATGAACGTTTCCAGTAGAACTGTAGTGCTGATAAATCTCTTTGCTGCTGTTGGGTTGTTTACTCTTATCTCTATGAGATTTGGATGGTTTATCTGATGTAGCAAAATTGCACGCAGTACGCACTGTCAGAGAAAAATCAACTCTCTGACAGTGCGTTAGATCTTCTCACACTCTCCAGATTTACAACATTATCCTTAATGTTTAACCATTACGTGGCGTACTACGGTGTAATCTTCCAGCCCATAAAGTGACATATCTTTGCCATAGCCTGAGAGTTTCTGCCCGCCGTGCGGCATTTCACTTACCAGCATGAAATGGGTATTAACCCAGGTGCAGCCATATTGCAGACGCGCGCTGACGCGATGCGCCCGACCAACATCTTTCGTCCATACCGAAGAGGCCAACCCGTACTGGCTGTCATTCGCCCAGTTAACCACTTGTTCTTCGTTATCGAAAGCCGTCACGCTCACTACCGGCCCAAATACCTCTCTTTGGACGATGGCATCTTCTTGTAACGCACCCGCCAGCAGTGTCGGCGCATAATAATAACCATTACCCTGCCGTTTTTCACCGCCGGTGATCACCTTAATGTGTCCCGTCGCCTTCGCCTCTTCCACCGCCCGGCTGACGCGTTCGAGATGTGCCTGCGAACTTAAAGGACCAAGCTCTGTGGATTCATCATCCGGCGCGCCTGATTTTAACGTTGCCACTGCGGCACCAAGTTTTTCTACCAGCACGTCGTAAATGCCTTTTTGCGCGTAGATACGACAGGCAGCAGTACAATCTTGCCCGGCATTGTAATAGCCAAATGTACGCACACCTTCGACAACCGCTTCAATGTCAGCATCATTAAAGACAATCACTGGCGCTTTACCGCCAAGTTCCATATGAGTGCGCTTAATGGACGGTGCGGTATGACTGATGATGTGCTCCCCAGTGGCGATAGACCCCGTCAGCGACACCATCCGCACTTTGGGATGACCGGTCAGCGGATCGCCCACCGTTTTGCCTCTGCCAAACAGTACGTTGATCACGCCTGCCGGGAAGATATCTTTCGCCAGTTCTGCCAGCTTCAACGCTGTCAGCGGGGTAATTTCTGATGGTTTAAGCACTACGCAGTTCCCTGCCGCCAGCGCCGGAGCCAGTTTCCACGCAGCCATCATCAGCGGATAATTCCACGGTGCAATAGAGGCTACAACCCCCAACGGATCGCGGCGGATCATCGAGGTATGACCTTCAAGATATTCGCCTGCCGCCAGACCGTTCAGGCAGCGCGCCGCTCCGGCGAAAAAGCGAAAGACATCGACAATCGCCGGAATTTCATCATTGAACGCACTATGCAGCGGTTTGCCACAGTTACGGGACTCCAGTTCGGCAAAAACCTGACCATTTTCTTCGATAACATCCGCCAGTTTCAGCAGGCATTCCGCACGCGCTTTCGGCGTGGTTTGCCCCCATTCAGCAAATGCTGCATCTGCCGCGCGAACAGCAGCATCCACCTGTTCTGCGGATGCCTCGGCAATCTCCAGTAATACTTCCCCCGTTGCCGGATTATAGACAGGCTGTTTTTCCCCTTCGCCGCTAACCAGTTCTCCGTTAATCAGTAACTTATGTTGCATAGCATATTCCTGTATCAGTGGTTATTGACCATTGTCGCCTTCGCGGGTTAGCCACCAGGCTCCCAGGATCGGCAAGGTTGTTACCAACATAACCAGCAGTGCCACCACGTTGGTTACCGGTACATCACGCGGTCGCCCAAGCTGATTGAGTAACCACAGTGGTAACGTTCGTTCATGACCTGCCGTAAAAGTCGTAACGATGATTTCATCGAACGACAAGGCAAACGCCAGCATTCCTCCTGCCAGTAGCGCCGAACTGAGATTCGGCAACACCACGTAGCGGAAGGTTTGCCAGCCATTGGCTCCAAGATCCATTGACGCCTCTACCAGACTCCACGAGGTACGGCGAAAACGGGCGATGACATTGTTAAACACCACCACTACGCAAAAAGTCGCATGACCGACTACGATGGTGAAAAATCCCGGCTCCAGATTGATAGTTTTAAACGCGGTTAATAACGCCAGGCCTGTGACAATGCCCGGCAACGCAATAGGCAGCAGCAGTAACAGAGAAATGGCGTTTTTGCCGAAAAAGTCTCGTCGCCAGAGCGCGGCGGCTACCAGCGTTCCTAACACCAGCGCGATCAATGTCGCCAGCGTCGCCACTTTAAGTGACAGTGTCACGGCATCAAGAATATCACTGCGCTGTGCCGCCACGCTAAACCAGTGCAGCGTCAAACCTTGCGGTGGAAAACTAAACGCCGCATCTTCAGTGTTAAAAGCATAGGCCGCGATAATCAGGATGGGAAAATGGAGGAAAACCACGCCGCCCCAGGCCGCCAGTTTGAGGAAAAACGGTGCGCGTTCAGAGTGCATCGAACGCTCCCAGACGTTTCACGAACGCCAGGTACAGTGCGATCAAAACAATCGGCACCAGGGTGAACGCTGCTGCCATCGGCATATTGCCAATCGCGCCTTGCTGCGAGTAAACCATGTTGCCAATAAAATACCCTGGCGGACCAACCAGTTGCGGGACAATAAAATCACCCAGCGTTAGCGAGAAGGTAAAAATAGACCCGGCTGCAATGCCTGGGATCGCCAGCGGCAACACCACATAGCGAAAGGTTTGCCGTGGACGTGCGCCTAAATCCGCTGAGGCTTGCAAAAGTGACGAGGGCAAACGCTCCAGCGCCGCCTGTACTGGCAGGATCATGAACGGTAGCCAGATGTAGAGAAACACCAGAAAGCGCCCAAGCCCGGAAGTTGACAGCGTATTACCACCCACCGCCGGTAGCGTGAGGAACGCAGTTAATAACGGTTCCAACCCCAAATGCTGTAAAAACCACTGCGCCACACCATCTTTCGCCAGCAATAGCGTCCAGGCATAGGCTTTGACAATGTAGCTCGCCCACATCGGCAACATTACTGCGATGTAAAAAAACGCTTTCATCTTACCGCTGGTGTAGCGCGCCATATACCACGCCATTGGAAACGCCAGAAAAGCACTGGCGATGGTCACAGCAACTGCCATGGTTAACGTGCGCAGAATGATGTCATAATTGGCCGGATTAAACAGCGCGCGGATATTCGCCAGTGTCAGTTCCGGTGTTACCGACATGGTGAAATCATCAAAGGTATAAAAGCCCTGCCATAACAGCGTCAGCAGCGAACCGAAATAGACGATGCCAAACCACATCAACGGGCCAAGCAGCAGCAAAAACAGCCCCAGCCCCGGATTCCGCCAGAAGAAACCGGACACCTTGCCCAGACCTGGACGTGAAGGTGATTGCAATACGTTCATCGCCATTCACCTCTCCTCAACCAGCGGCACCATCACATCGCGCGCCCAGGAAACCATCACCTGTTGTCCTGGAGTAAGCGTAGCGGGGAGCTCTTCCCCCGTCATATTGGCCTGACTAACCAGCAGTTTTTCACCGCCGCTCAGTGTCAGTTCAAAACGGGTCGCCGCGCCCTGATACTGCACCGCCTGGATCGTGCCATTAGCCTGCAGTTCACCAGGGGTGTTGAGGCGAATATGTTCCGGGCGCAATGCGAAACTACCCATCATTCCGCAAAGTTTCTCTGCCATCAACGCATCAAAAACATTTGATGTCCCAACGAATCCGGCAACAAACGGCGTGCGCGGGCGCATATAGAGATCACGTGGTGAATCGACCTGCTCAATGCGACCGTTGTTGAATACCGCCACACGATCGGACATCGATAACGCTTCGCCCTGATCGTGGGTAACGAAGATAAAAGTGATACCGAGAGACTGTTGCAGCTTTTTCAGTTCCAGCTGCATCTGCTCACGCAATTTGAGATCCAGTGCGCCGAGCGGTTCATCCAACAGCAATACGCGCGGTTCATTCACCAATGCTCTGGCGATAGCAACCCGCTGGCGCTGACCACCAGAAAGTTGTGATGGCTTACGTTGCTGAACAAAACCCAGCGCCACTTTTTCCAGCGCCTCTTGCGCCATGATGTAACGCTGTTTTTTCTCCACACCTTTGACCATCAGCCCGTAGGCCACATTATCGAGAATCGACATATGGGGAAACAGCGCATAGTCCTGGAAAACGGTATT
This sequence comes from Escherichia sp. MOD1-EC5495, assembly GCF_002965965.1. NCBI lineage: Bacteria > Pseudomonadati > Pseudomonadota > Gammaproteobacteria > Enterobacterales > Enterobacteriaceae > Escherichia > Escherichia sp. MOD1-EC5495. The sequence goes on along the minus strand of NZ_PTRI01000019.1, from coordinate 52,982 downwards.
AACATCCCGCTCCCACGGTGGCAGATTGCTGGTGGGTTTACCAAAGATAGCGATCGCCCCGCCGGAAAGTTGTTCAAATCCGGCAATCAGGCGCAGGCAGGTCGTTTTGCCGGAGCCGGACGGCCCCAGCATTGAAAAGAACTCACCATCTTTTATCGCAATACTGACGCCATCTACCGCGCGCACGTCACCGTACAACCGCGAGACGTTGTCAAACTCCACTGCGTACGTCATAAAACACCTCAGCGAAGTTAGCGACCACCCATAATGGCAATGTAATCCTGCGTCCAGCGACTGTAGGGAACAAACTTGCCCCCTTCTGCTATAGGCGTTTTCCAGAAGGCGATTTTATCGAAATAGTTAAAACCGTTGGTCTCACAGCCTTTTTCGCCTAATAACGGACTGGCTTTACATCCTTCCGGCACGACCGGCAACGAGCCAAACCAGGCAGCCACATCGCCCTGCACTTTTGGCGTCAATGACCAGTTCATCCATTTGTAGGCGCAAACCGGATGTTTCGCTTCGCTATGCAACATGGTGGTGTCGGCCCAGCCGGTAACACCCTCTTTCGGGAATACGGTAGCGATCGGTTGGCCTTCGGCTTTCAACGCGTTGGCCTGATAGGGCCAGGCACTGGAAGCCACGACACCCTCGTTTTTGAAATCGCTCATTTGTACGGTGGTGTCATGCCAGTAGCGATGGATTAACCCATGCTGATCGCGCAGCACTTTCAGCACCGCCTGATATTGTTCTTCGGTAAGTTGGTATGGATCGCTGATGCCCAACTGCGGCTGCGTAGCTTTGACAAACAACGCGGCATCGGCAATATAGATGGGGCCATCATAGGCTTGTACCCGGCCTTTGTTGCTCTTGCCGTCCGGCAGATTCTGCTCAACAAAAACCACTTGCCAGCTATCCGGCGGTGTCGGGAATGTTTTTGTGTTGTACATCAACAGGTTAGGCCCCCACTGATACGGCGTACCATAAACTTTACCGCCGACGTTAAACCAGTCGCCTTTTACTACACGAGGATCGAGTGTTTTCCAGTTAGGGATGAGCGCAGTATTAATCGGCTGCACGCGTTTACCCATAATCAAACGCAGCGAGGCATCGCCGGACGCTGTAACCAGATCGTAACCCCCTTTGGTCATCAGACTGACCATTTCATCGGAAGTCGCGGCGGTTTTAACATTCACCGCGCAGCCTGTCTCTTTTTCGAATTGCGTTACCCAGTCGTATTGTTTATCAGTTTGTCCGCGTTCGATATATCCCGGCCAGGCGATTATATCCAGGCGCCCTTCCGGTTTATCTAAATTGGCGGGAGGCTCGGCGGCGTGGGCAGTCATTATTGTCATGGTGAGCGCACACAGGCTGCTGCGGGCAAATGTCTTGCTCATAAGGTCTTACTCCTGTCGTAATTAATTGTTCAGCCGCCGTGCCGTAAAAATATCTCCTTGTTTAACCATAGACGGCGGCTTGCAGGCACACCTTCGCCCCTGAGAAAATTTAATCAGGTTGTGAGCTAACGCGCATTATGCCGTCCGTGAAGCTATCTTCTGGAGTATAGACAAGGGGTTACGAAATATGGCTTCTATTCGAAATTCATATTACCCAACCTGAGAGGAATTAAATTGAAAGCTACTTCAGATGTTCTTGAATAAGTTTGCCTAATTCTTTTACTGCCTGTTCTTCACGCTCTCCCCATTGCCACGCGGTATTAAAACGGAAAAAACGCGACCAGCGTTCGCCAGTAGAAAACATTTTACCCGGCGCAATACTGATGTGATGCGCCAGTGCCGCCAGGCTTAATTCACCCGCATCTAACGGTTCGGGAAGTTCCAGCCAGAGAAAATAACCACTGTCGTTATGGTGTATTTTCACTTCCGCAGGCAGGTAACGCAGCAGCGCCTGCCAGGCGCGTTGTTTGCGTTCCGCAAGCTGACGACGTAGACGACGCAGATGCGCATCATAGCGGCGTGTAGAAAGGTAATCCACCAGGGCAAGCTGCATCGGTGAACTGGTGGAAAGTGTACTCATCAACTGCAAACGTTGGATTTTACGCGCATGTTTTCCTGCGGCGACCCAACCGATGCGAAAACCTGGCACCAGGCATTTGGAGAATGATGAACAATGCAGCACGCCATCGTGGCGATCCCACGCTTTTGCGGGCAGCGGTTTTTCCCGTCCGAAGTAAAGTTCACTGTAGACGTCATCTTCAATCAGCATCACGTTGTACTGACTAAGGAGTTCTACCAGCCGCGTTTTTTTCTGTGGCGTTAAGGTAAATCCGAGTGGGTTCTGGCTATTAGTCATCAGCCAGCACGCTTTCACCGGATACTCCTGCAACGCCAGTTCCAGCGCCTGAAGATCGATCCCTTCTTTAACATCCGTCGCCACCGATAACGCCTTCAGCCGTAGCCGCTCCAGCGCCTGCAACGCACCGTAGAAACAAGGATTCTCGACAATCACCCAGTCACCCGGTTCAGTTACCGCTTGTAAACTGAGATTTAGTGCTTCCAGCGCCCCGGCGGTGATGACGATCTCATCAGGCGAAATTGTGATGCCCTGTAGAGCATAGCGACGAGCAATAGCCTGCCGCAGTTCTGCGTTTCCTGGCGGTAAGTTTTCAATCACGCTCATCGCCGTTGCGGTTTTGCTTACCTGGGCCAGGGAGCGATTAAGTTGTTGAAGCGGAAACAAGCGCGGATCGGGAAAAGCGGATGCAAACGGCACCACTGAAGGATCGCGACTGGCCTGCAACATGTCAAAAATATAGGTATTGATATCGACCGTTTCATCACGTGTGACCGGAATGACTGGCGCTTTCGGCAATTTTAATGCCTGTGGCGCAACGTAATAACCCGACTGCGGTCGCGCGATAATATGTCCCTGACTTTCGAGCAACTGATAGGCATGGCTGACGGTCATAAAGCTCATGCCAGAAAGCGCCACCTGTTCACGCAACGAAGGCAAACGATCGCCGGGTTGCCAGATGCCCGACACAATTTGCTCGCGTAATTGTTCTGCCAGTTGCTGGTATTTTTTCATTATCGGATCGTTTTTATGTGCAGATGATCCGGCAGTCTATATCAGTTGTTAAAAATGACAACTTTTCGTTAACTGTAATTAAACCATCACCAGCGATAACTCTTTGCCCAGAGCTTTAGCCGCAAGCTGGACGGCGTCGATTTTTGTCGCATGGTGCAAATCAAACAAGCGGGTGATCTCCTGCTTAGGTTTACCAATTCGCTTCGCCAGCTCTTGCTGGGTGATTTCTGACTGCAAAAAAGCATTTAGCAGCAATACCTTAGAGGCGACGCTTAAAGGTACTTCAATAAAGTGATCGTTATTATTTAATGGCGAAGGTAACGGGATAAGCTCGTTGTCTTCAAAATAAAAATCAAATGCGGTGATTAAGGCATCTTTTGCTGCCTCCATCGCTTCAGCGACTGTTTCTCCCTGAGTCAACGCTTCAGGAATATCCACAAAAGAAACCACATAACCGCCTTCCGGCGCGGGTGTAAGAGTGACGGGATAACGCATAATTTCGACTGTCTCTCGCATGTCATTAACCTTTTAACTGGCGATTAACTCAAACCGAGTTGTTTCAGAATAGCTTTACGCAATGGTTCTTTGATCTCATCGCTTGTGACACTGCGCCTCCCGCGAAACCGGAGTTTCAAATGGTTGCTGCCATTCGCCACATCGACGCCCTGAGATTCGAGCCAACATCTGAACTCGTTTTGTTTCACATCGCCTCCCTGCCGCTGAGTATATCAACAAAGTAAACATTATTGTTTACCTCCGTGTGTAATTTGCTCGAAAATAGCACTTAATCGCCGCAACGGCAGAATGCGATGCAAAATCAGGAAGGCTGATTCCAGAATTTCTTTGCGCTAATTTGCAAAACTGAATAATAACCTCAAGAAACTATCGGCATCATAGCGGCAAAAGGTAAGAAAAAGGTGTCGGGATGTTTACGAAGGCGTTATCGGTTGTCTTATTAACGTGTGCGCTGTTCTCTGGACAGTTGATGGCAGGACACAAAGGACATGAATTTTTGTGGGTAAAAAATGTGGATCATCAACTGCGTCATGAAGCGGACAGTGATGAATTGCGCGCCATTGCGGAAGAATCAGCAGAAGGTTTGCGCGAGCATTTTTACTGGCAAAAGTCACGCAAACCAGAAGCGGGACAGCGTTGAGTCGTTTGTTGCCGGATACGGTATGAACGCCTTACCCGGCCTGTAATATCTTCAAATTCAATAAGTTGCGAAAAGGCCTGAAAACTTGCATTTTTACCCTTTTCGCTTCGGCAATGTTTTCATCAGTTCATCCGGGCTTACGGAGGCGACAACACTCCCCGGTAACGGCATTTTCAGAATGTGATTTTTGATTTTGCCGATAACGTGCATCTCACACGGGCGGCAATCAAACTTCAGCGTTAACACTTCATCACCGTTAACCAGCTGCATTGGCGTTGCTTTCCAGCTTTTAATATTGCCTTTCGCCTGCTTCGGACACAGATTGAAGGCAAAGCGCAGACAGTGCTTGGTGATCATTACCGGCACTTCGCCCTTCTCTTCATGCGCTTCATAGGCAGCATCAATCAGCTGCACACCATAGCGATGATAAAATTCACGCGCTTTCTGGTTGTATACGTTCGCGAGGAAACTCAGATGAGTTTGCGGATAAACCGGCGCAGGATCAGCAACCGGTTTACGGCTGCCGCGCTGGTAACTGGCAAGACGCGCAGCATCCAGCATTTCAGCAGCCTCACGGCGGAACTGATTTAACAGACTGTTTGGCACAAACAGCGCACCCGGCAAGTTAATTTGTACATTACGAGCGTAATAGATAGTCTGCCCCAGCTTCGACAATCCTTCGGTCAGATTGTTGAGTGCTTTTTCGGCATTATTCGCCTCGTCGAACTGCCCGTCCAGGGTATGCGTGATACTGACGCCCTCTTCGCTGGTCAGAGTCAGAATCAATTGTTCCTGCCAGCCGCCCAGTTCAATGTCTACCGCCACCCGACGTTCGCTGGAGGTTTTGGTCAGCGCCTGCTGCCAGTTATGGTCCAGGTTGCGATTAAGCGGATGGTGTGGGCGAATTTTGTGCAGCTCCGCTGGCATCTCATTTGGCCAGACGCGGTACTGATTTTCCCCGGTTTTTTCTACCGTATTGGCGCGAAAACCGACGACTTCACGTTTAATCATCACGTTCAGGCCATCGCCGTTAGCCAGCGGTTCGGTAACCTCAACATCAAGATGATCTTTCGCTACTTTCACGACTTCACCCACCGGCAGGCCGATAAATTTCGGTGAATCGAACGCGCCAATATCGCCTTTACGCGCGTTAACAAAGTAGTCTGTGCTGCCACGATGGAAGGTTTTTTCCGTCGACGGTACGAAGAAATGCTCGGTACGACCGGATGAAGCTCGCGCCAGATCGCCACGTTCTTCAATAATGGCATCCAGCATCTGGCGATAATGGGCGGTGATATTCTTCACGTAGCTCATATCTTTGTAACGCCCTTCAATCTTGAAGGAGCGTACGCCAGCATCAATCAGCGCGCCGAGGTTGGCAGTCTGATCGTTATCTTTCATCGACAGCAGATGTTTTTCATAGGAAACCACCCGCCCCTGATCGTCTTTCAATGTGTATGGCAAACGGCACGCCTGCGAGCAATCGCCACGGTTGGCGCTACGCCCTGTTTGCGCATGAGAAATGTAGCACTGACCCGAATAGGCCACGCACAGTGCGCCATGAATAAAGAATTCAATGGTCGCGTCCGTGGCCCGATGAATCGCGCGGATCTGCTCCAGATTAAGCTCACGCGCCAGCACAATCTGCGTAAAACCGACGTCCGAAAGAAACTTCGCTTTCTCTACAGTGCGAATATCACACTGCGTACTGGCGTGTAGTTCAATCGGCGGAATATCAAGTTCCAGAATCCCCATATCCTGAACGATCAGTGCATCAACGCCTGTCTGGTAAAGGTCGGTAATCAGTCGCTGCGCCGGTTCCAGTTCATCGTCATGCAAAATGGTGTTAAGCGTGACGAAAATTTTTGCACCATAACGATGGGCAAATGGCACCAGCCCGGCAATATCTTTCAGGCTATTACTGGCATTATGACGGGCACCAAAACCAGGGCCGCCGATATAAACAGCATCGGCACCGTGCAAAATAGCTTCGCGGGCAATGGCGGCATCGCGTGCCGGACTTAACAGTTCAAGGCGATGAGAAGATACGGTCACATTCTTATCCAGTAGCTGCAAAATGGCGGCTATTTTAGCCACAAGCGCGACGTTGCGAAATAGTTTTCCCGCTTAACTGCGTGGGTAATGAATGAGGGAATGAAAATGTACGGCTTGCTTGCCGCCATTACGATAGATATGCATGACGTCGGCAGCAAAACGAGCACCTTCTCCGCAATTAAGGCTACGCCATTCACCATCAACGCACAGATCTAGCTGCCCATCAATGACGACAACATGCTCAATTACCCCCTTTTCGTGCGGCGTCGATTCTCTTATTGCACCGGGTGCCATCTGAATCGAGAAGTGTTCAAAGCAAAGTTGCGGATCATAAGGAAACAGCGAAGTGATCACCATTGCCTGCTGTTGTGGATCATAAACTGATGGCGTGACGGTCTGTGGCGGCGAAATAAATGTCGAAAATGGCACGTTCATCCCGGTGGCAATTTTCCATAATGTCGCGACCGTCGGGCTGGATTCATTGCGCTCGATCTGCCCTAACATCGCTTTAGAAACGCCCGTCGCTTCTGCCAGTCGCGAAAGACTCCAGCCTCGCTGCTGACGAAGATGCTTTAGCGTGGCGGATAAATAGTGAGCGAGATTTTCCATGCGAGTCCTCCTGCAAAACAGGAGTTTATCACTTGTGCGTTATAACGGACAAATGATACGGTGCCTGTACGCTATAACGCACGAGGTGACTATGCGTCTGTTTTCTATTCCCCCACCCACGCTACTGGCGGGGTTTCTGGCGGTATTGATTGGCTACGCCAGTTCAGCAGCAATAATCTGGCAAGCGGCGATCGTCGCCGGAGCAACCACTACACAAATCTCCGGCTGGATGACGGCGCTGGGACTGGCAATGGGCGTCAGTACGCTGGCTCTGACATTATGGTATCGCGTGCCTGTTCTCACCGCCTGGTCAACGCCTGGCGCGGCGTTGTTAGTCACCGGTTTACAGGGATTAACGCTCGGCGAAGCCATCGGCGTTTTTATAGTCACTAATGCATTAATTGTCCTCTGCGGCATAACGGGACTCTTTGCTCGTCTGATGCGCATTATTCCGCACTCGCTTGCAGCAGCAATGCTTGCCGGGATTTTATTACGCTTTGGTTTACAAGCGTTTGCCAGTCTGGATGGTCAGTTTACGTTGTGTGGCAGTATGTTGCTGGTGTGGCTGGCGACGAAAGCCTTTGCGCCACGCTATGCGGTGATCGCCGCGATGATTGTTGGGATCGTGATAGTTATCGCAAAAGGTGACATTGTCACAACTGACGTTATCTTTAAACCCGTTCTCCCTGCTTATATCGCCCCTGATTTTTCGTTTGCTCATAGCCTTAGCGTTGCCTTGCCTCTGTTTCTGGTGACGATGGCGTCGCAAAACGCACCGGGTATTGCGGCAATGAAAGCGGCCGGGTATTCGGCTCCGGTTTCGCCACTGATTGTATTCACTGGGTTGCTGGCGCTGGTTCTTTCCCCTTTTGGGGTTTATTCCGTCGGTATTGCGGCAATTACTGCCGCTATTTGCCAAAGCCCGGAAGCGCATCCGGACAAAGATCAGCGTTGGTTGGCTGCCGCCGTTGCGGGCGTCTTTTATTTGCTTGCGGGTCTGTTTGGTAGCGCCATTACCGGAATGATGGCAGCCCTACCGGTTAGCTGGATCCAGATGCTGGCTGGTCTGGCGCTGTTAAGCACCATTGGCGGTAGTTTGTATCAGGCGCTACATAATGAGCGTGAGCGCGACGCTGCTGTGGTGGCATTTCTGGTAACAGCGAGCGGGCTGACATTGGTTGGGATTGGTTCGGCGTTTTGGGGATTAATTGCCGGCGGCGTCTGTTACGTGGTGTTGAATTTAATTGCTGACAGAAACCGATAATAAGAAGCGCCATCTTACGATGGCGCGACTGGCATTACTTTTTGTTAACGTCAAACATGGTGGCATCGGTCGCCATGTCATCAATAACTTGCTTAATGTTTTCAAAAGCCATTGGCGTACTTTCGTTATTCAGATCTTTACCTTCGCCCTGACGAACGACTTTGATAACAGGTTTATTGGTAGCCGCATCAATCAGTTCACCTTCAAAGTACAGGCGGGTATCCATGGTACGGTGACCGGTTGCCATTTGTGTTCCCGCTACCACTAATGCAACAGGAACCACTTCATAGAATTGCAGCCCTTCTTTGCTTGTATCAACACCGGTAATGGCACCACGGAAAATCAGACTACGCGGGCCAGCGGTAGTCACCAGTGGTTTACGCTGCGCAATCGCTTCTTTCATTTCGGTATTGGTATAACTCAAAATTCTATCCAGCACTTTCTGCCCTACCTGAGTAGAAGGTTTTGGCACCGGATAATAAGTGATTGGATTCCAGACAATACTGTCATATTTACTTTGGTCGAAATCAGGGGAAACCCAGCGTAAAACGGGTTTACCTGTTGCCGATGTTGTTTCTTGAAGATCAGAGTAATTCTTTAAAAAGCCAGAGTATTTATCCGGCTGGGTGATTTTAGAGGCACAGCCGGACAGAGCCAACAAGCCGCATAAAGCTGCAACTTTCGCAATTGATGTGGTACGCATGAATAGTTTCCTGAGATGATTATATTACTTTTTAAGTTATAGCAAAAAGCACCGCTTCGTGTTGTGGCAAAAAAGTGTTGGCAGAAATAAATTTATCGGCCCCTTTTTCGACAATATAGTCAATGCTGAAAAAGGAGCTGAGTCAATCATCATTGATTTATTTTCAGAGACTTGAGGCGATAAAAAAGCACATCCGCTGTGACTTATTTCACATCATCCTGCTAAAAAATATGCTTACCGAATAGATCAACAGGCAAACTTCTTACGTTGATCCTTCTCAGGTCATTTTTTACGTGCCAGCATAGTCGCGAAACGCAGTTTAATACGATTACCGTTGGCATCGGTGCGGTGTAATTCACCGACATCTTCATTGTATTTCAAGAAATCCCAGCCTTCATAATAACGATGTAGCTCTCCTTCTTTGAAGGCAAACGGAAAGCCGACGGTACATGGAAAATCAGCGGTATCCATCGCCGCCACAATCAGATTGTAACCGCCAGGTTTAGTGCAACGTTGCATATTGCCAATCAGCCCTGGGATGGTTTTCGCCTCCAGGAACATCAGCACCACAGTAGAAAGAATAAAATCGTACTGTCCATCAAACGTGAGGCTATTCAGATCGACAACCTGAGTACGTAAATTTTCCAGATTTTCAATGGCTTTAATGCGCTCAACGTTGGCAATACTCATGGCATTTTTATCCCATGCGTCCACATCATAACCATTGGCTGCAAGGTAAAGACTGTTACGTCCATTGCCACAGCCCAAGTCCAGCGTTTTCCCCGGTTTAACGATTTTCACAGCTTCCAGAACTTCGGAGTGTGTGCGGGTGAGTTCGTATTTGTTAGTAAAGTAGTTTTCGTCACGAATGATCATTCTCTGTCCTCGGATTTCATTAAAACGGCGCGCTCAGTTCTGATTAACAATTTTCCCTGCATCAGAAGCGCGAAAGTACGGATGAGCAGTAATGCAATAATAAAATTGGTAAAGATAAACAGCGGCACCGCCAGTGTATGGAAAAAGCCATTATCGCTGCCGCTTCCCAGATGCAAACCGGTGGTTGCCAGCGCAGAAACACCGAACGAAAAACTCCAGAATGAGGCATTAAACGGCTGTGAGAGATACCACGGCATCAGGCGCAGCATAAACAGCAATTGCAGCAGCCCATAGCCAAAGAGCATTTTCGCCAGCGTGTCACCCTCGCCGCCATTGACGCTCAACCAGGCGCTACAAGCCACCAGCGCAGGGGCAAGCTGAATGCCGAGCGATGTCCGCAGCGCCGTGGGTAATTCTCCCGAACTGCGCAGTCGTTGAAGGATCACCGGTTCAAGGCTTAACCAGGAGAAGACGCCAGCCCCTAAAAATACCAGTCCGGCATCGGTATAACCCAGCGCACCGCAGGCCATCGCGCTGATAAAGTTATTGGCAACCGTCGGCAAATAAAGCCCCGGTGTCGTCGCTTCTTCAGGGTGAGAACCGCGCCATAATCCGGCAGTTTGCCAGGCGGCGTAAACCAGTTGAATCACTACCCCAACGCTGAACAGACACACCGCCAGCGGGCGATACCACGGCACAAAACCAATTGCCACCAGCATCGTCGTCGCCGGAAACAAACTAACAAAACTGCTCATCACCGGATGGCGCACTTCCGCCAGCACGCTGTGCGGAAAGCGCATCAGTCGGGTAATAAATGCGGTGGTCAATAATCCCCAGATAACCATCGCCAGAATCACCAGCCCATCCCCCAACCAGTGACTGACCTGCCAAACCTGGCTGGCATAGCGCCAGGCAAATCCCATCCCTATCGTCCCCAACACAATGCCAAAATAACCTGCCGGCAAATTGAGCACTTTATCGCTCTGCATCTTCTTACTCATTTTGTTTAATTTATAAAGTATATTTGAAATGCATTTTATGGAAATTTCTCAAGCATAGCCAGAGTCGCAGAATTTGCTACGGTTATAGTAAGTCACCTGCGGGAAAACGCTATGCACAAATATCGTCTAAGTGAAGAGCAACGAGCCTTTAGTTATCAAGAAGATGGCCTCAAAAAAAGTGTGCTATTACGGCAGATTATTGCCATAGCCGATTTTAACGATGTGATAGCAGGAACGGCTGGTGGTTGGATCGATAGCGAAACTGTGCTGGCGCAGGAAGGAAATTGCTGGATTTACGACCAGAATGCCCTCGCGTTCGACGGAACGGTTGTTTCCGGTAATACGCGCATCACCGGGACCAGCGTGCTATGGGGAGAGGTTTTCACGACGGATAACACCTGGATCGATAATAGTGAAATCAGCCAGGGCGTCCATATAAGTGACAGTGTCACCATTCGTGATTCATTAGTTTGCGGTCAGTGTAAAATTTTTGGTCAGGCCTGTATCGATCAACATTCAATGATCGTCGCCGCACAAGGGTTAACGCCCGACCACCATCTTCTGCTGCAAATTTATGACCGAGCCAGCGTCAGCGCCTCGCGCGTTGTCCATCAGGCGCAAATTTATGGCGATGCCGTCGTCCGCCATGCTTTTATTGAGCATCGTGCCGAAGTTTTTGATTTTGCGCGTATTGAAGGTAATGAAGAAAATAACGTCTGGCTGTGTGACTGTGCGAAAGTCTACGGTCACGCACGTGTGATTGCCGGAACTGAAGAAGATGCGATTCCAACAATTCATTACAGCTCTCAGGTGGCGGAATATGCCATTGTAGAAGGCAATTGCGTGTTAAAACATCATGTTCTGATTGGCGGAAATGCCGTTGTGCGTGGCGGCCCGGTTCTGCTCGACGAGCACGTTATAATACAAGGTGAGAGCCGTATTGCAGGTGCGGTAATGATTGAAAACCATGTCGAGTTAACCGACCACGCCGTCGTTGAAGCCTTTGATGGCGACACGATTCATGTCCGTGGTCCAAAAGTCATTAATGGCGAGGAACGTATTACGCGAACGCCTCTGGCAGGGTTATTATGATTCGATAATGCGCGCGTATAAGTTCACATCATCATAAGCATCATTAAGGAACTCAGCCTGTTTCAGGCAACCTTCGAGGATAAAACCATTGCGCAAGGCAACCTGGTTGCTTTGCGGATTGTCCACCCGACATTTGATCACGAAGCGTCTAAGTTCACCAGACTGGGCGTAATGGTGAATCAATGCCTGTAGCGCCTGAGAAATGATCCCCTGCCCCTGATGGGATTCGTCCAGCCAGTAGCCGATTTCAGCGGTTTTATTCAGCGGTTCAATTCGATTAAACGATATAACGCCGACGAGTTCATTTTCTTTAAAAATCATAAACATTTTGGCATAGCCGCGTTGATGCAGCATCACATTCCCCTGCACCGTTTTTCGCGTGTCCTCTTCGCTGAGAACAAACTGCGGCCAGTTTAGCGACTGCTGTAACCAGTTTTTATTTTTACAGGTTAACTGATAAAGAGGTGTGATATGACTTTCTGCAACGGCATGTAATTCAAGTGAGTCGCTTACTTTTATCGTTTCAGTCATCTTATCTCCAGTCACTCTTTGCAGTCGTTAAAAAAGCCGCCTGGCAGGCGGCTCAGCAAAGTTTACACCTCTTTGACGCTCTCCTGTTGCAGGATTTTAAGCATCTCATCCTTCATTTGTAATTTCTGTTTTTTCATGCGGGCGACTTCCGCATTGTATCCTCGACCGTCAGAGCCTTCCTTTCTGGCAATTTCATGATCAAGTTTATTGTGTTTATCGAACAAGGACAGAAAGCGAGGATTTTCGTTTTTCAGACGGGATATTAAATCTCGATATTCTGGAAACATACGCACTCCCTGTTAGTGGCTGACAACATGTATATGAAATATACAACATCAGATTACCCATTTAACTTGAGGAAAAATGCGAGCGGGATCGTGTTTAACCAGACGGCACCCTCCCGAAAGAAGGTGCCGAAAAAATGACGCTTAGTTCATCACGCGATCGTCAACATACTGGCGCTTATCCGGTGCTGGAGGAAAATACTGATACAACCATGTTTCACTGATGGCATCGCCCTGGCAGCGCAAATACATACGCATATCGACCGGATCAGTTGAATCCGAAGTCGGATACCAGTCAAACTGAATACGGTAACCATCAATCGGCTCAATGTAGAGAATTTCTATTTGTTTCGCTTCACCACTGGAAAGTGTGATAACAGGCTCAATCCCTTTCGGCGCAGCAGCTTTCAGATCACCACCGACAAAATCGACGGCAAAACGACGAGCCCATTTTTCCGGATAATGTTCACCTGGCGCCCAGCCTTCAGGGAATCCCCCCATGCCAGTACGCGTCGCCAGGACTCGTGCTAATGGACAATGAACGGGAGGTTGCGCACTCCAGTAAAGACGATACTGAAACGCCAGTTCGTCGCCCGCTTTGACTGCTTTTTCTGGTTGCCAGAAACAAACAATATTATCCAGCGTTTCGCCGGTCGTCGGGATCTCCATCAAACCGATAGTGCCCTTACCCCACTTGTTACGCGGTTCCACCCACAGACTTGGGCGTTTGTTATACCAGCCCATAATGTCCTGATAATGGGAGAAATCACGATCCAGCTGCAACAAGCCAAACCCTTTTGGATTGTTATCGGTATAGGCATTGAACTGCAATTTCTGCGGATTATTCAGCGGACGGCAGATCCACTCGCCATTGCCCCGCCACATGGAAAGACGGTCGGAATCATGGATTTGCGGATGAATGGTGTCGCACATACGACGTTCGTTAGTCCCGCAACTGAACATACTGGTCATCGGCGCGATGCCCAGCTGTTTAATGTCTTTACGCGCATACAGGTGATTCTCGACATCCATAATCACCTGATTCTTCTCACAGTGGATGGTGAACTTGTAAGCACCAGTAATGCTGGCACTATCGAGCAACGCATAAACGGTAAAAGTGGTCGCGCCAGGTTTTACCGTATCGAACCAGAAGGCGGTAAAGTCGGGAAACTCTTCTTTGCTGTCGGTGTAAGTGTCGATCGCCAGACCACGCGCCGATAAACCGTATTGATAAGTGTCATCAACGGCACGGAAATAGCTGGCACCGAGGAAAGAAACCACGTCACGGCGCGCCAGTTCCGGGGCTTTAAACACACGGAACCCCGCAAAACCGAGATCGCTTTGCCCTTCTAATTGTTTGGTATCAACACCCGCATCGTTGTATTTGAACAACTCCGGACGGAAGTGTATTTCGCGCGCCAGATGTGTTGTTGGATCAACAGAGAACATGCGAACACGGCGGCGAAACCCCATCCCCATATGGAAGAACTGAGCGTCCAGCTGGCGATTCTCAACGTTATGCCAGAGTGATTTTTCGGCATCATACTGAATGCTGTTATAAGCCTGCGGCGTCATCGTCGCCAGCGTATCGGGTAACGGACGCGGCGCACCACGCCACGCTGTTTGCGCTAAGTCGTGCGCCATCGACTGTAAAACAGAGAAGTCAAAACGCTGGGTTTGCCCGTCGGCAATGTCAGATTCTGCTGCGAACGCAGCCTGAGAAAAAAGAGAAGCAATGCCGCTAGTCCCGCACACGGCGGCCATAGCCATTGAACCTTTAATAAATCGTCTACGATCCATACCTGAAAGTGAGTCCTTCTGGTGTAGTGAATGGTCCCGCGCTGGTCGTATTCAGCGGCAAGAAAATGCTTATTAATGACCGCTCACTCTAGACAATATTTATTAATAATCCAATTGTTGAACTCAGAGAATATGCATAAATCGGCAATTTTTTTCTGTCGATGGGATGAGCCTGATTCGTTTGTAAAATCAGGCAAATTTTTGCAAAGTCGGATGGCCAGAATTTAAAGCAAACCACAGCGGCGTTTACTGCGTTCTTCCGCTTCCTGGTACAACTGAAATTCATCAAATACCGGACACCCCAGCGCCAGTTCAAAAGCCTCCCGGCTGGCATTACCGTGGCTGCGCATTTGCGTTTCATTACCCAGATTCGACTGGAAGATCCCCGCAGCACTAACCGGCAGGAAATCCTCATAGGTAATAGGTTGCGCCACTACCCAACCACGTTCGATCAAAGGTTGTGGATCGTCTCCGGGATGGATCGCCTGACGATGCGCCTCACCCGATGGCGTCAGGCGATAACGAAACCATGCCAATCCCTGCTGGCGCATCAGAAATTCACTGTCCGGGAAGGCGCTGAAAGTTTCCTGTAAATGCAGTTGGTGAGTGAGATTATCCTGTCCGATTCCGGCGTTACGCAGAAGATCATCATACAGTTGCCGTCCTTTCGGCGTTAACGCCACACCACGTTGCTCTATCTCACCAAAGCGTGCGGTATGCGTTCCCTGCTTTTGCCCAGCAAACAACACGGTCTCTTCCAGCGCCTTAAAACTGGTCTGGCGCAGTAAAATCGGCACCTCGCGGCGCGGCGGCCCTTCGATCAGAATTTTGGGTTCAATACCGCATTCGGGCATCATCGACTGCACCCGGTCAATGTCGAGCGTGCGTGGCGTCAGGTGGTTAATATGACAGCCAGGAAAACAGACCACATCAGCAATCAGTCGATGTTCGTTGTGCAACGCGCGATAGGTTTCTTCATCTACTGTTGCTGACTGATGCCAGCGAAACGTCTCCAGGGCTTCCTGCACAAACTCCCGCGCCTGAGCTTTGCTAAAGCCGCCCTCCTGATCATATACATCTAACAGTTGTCGACAACGCGGGGTAAAGATATCGCGCTGGTGTAAAATCTCCGCCGCCTTCTGGCGCAAGGTTTCGTTTTCGATGAGTTCAAGGCGAAGTAATGAGGTAAAAACCCGGAAAGGATTACGCGCCAGCGAGGCATCATCGATAGGACGAAATGCTGTGGAATGTACCGGCACGCCCGCCTGCGAGAGATCGTAATAACTGACCGGATACATCCCCATAATGGCAAATATCCGCCGTAGAGTGGCAAGCTCTTGCGCGGTGCCGACGCGAATCGCCCCATGACGTTCAACGTTAAGTCGCGCCAGTTCGTCCGCATTTACCATTTTTTCATGCAATTGGGGATTGTTTTCCAGCACAGACAGATTGACGTCAGCCACCAGTTCCAGCAGCGTACCGTACTGTGGAACTTCTTGCTGATACATGGCTGACATAGCCTGCGAAAACTGTTCCCGAATCTCATCCGCCGTGATGCTGTTCGCCATAATCTCTGCCTCCAGTGGTCAGTAATCTGGAGTGTAGGTAACCACATTTACTCTGGTGGGAAGAATTTACAAACTGTGATCTCCCCACGAAATCAGTAAAACCATGCCTGTAAACGTAACAAAACTGCTTTATATGTTAATAATATTTTGCAATCAAGTTATCATAATCAAACAACTTCACTTGTCAGCGGCACCGCTTCGTTTTTAACATCGCTTATGGAAAAAAATAGTCTGTTTAGTCAGCGCATCCGTTTGCGCCACCTTCATACTTTCGTAGCTGTCGCACAACAAGGAACTTTGGGGCGCGCGGCTGAAACCCTTAATTTGAGTCAACCTGCGCTCTCTAAAACATTGAATGAACTTGAACAATTGACAGGCACCCGCTTATTTGACCGTGGACGTCAGGGCGCACAGCTTACCTTACCTGGCGAGCAATTTTTAACCCATGCAGTCAGAGTGCTTGACGCCATCAACACCGCAGGTCAGGCGCTTAATCGTAAAGAAGGGCTTAACAATGATGTTGTAAGGGTTGGTGCATTACCCACTGCTGCACTGGGGATCTTGCCTTCCGTTATTGGTCAGTTTCATCAGCAACAAAAAGAGACCACTCTGCAAGTTGCCACTATGAGTAACACCATGATTCTGGCAGGCTTAAAAACGGGGGAAATTGATATCGGTGTTGGTCGGATGTCAGATCCTGAACTGATGACCGGGCTTAATTACGAATTGCTGTTTCTCGAATCACTGAAACTGGTTGTCCGGCCTAACCACCCGCTTCTTCAGGAAAACGTGACGTTAAGTCGGGTGCTGGAATGGCCGGTTGTCGTATCGCCAGAAGGCACTGCGCCCCGCCAACATTCAGATGCGTTAGTACAAAGCCAGGGCTGCAAAATTCCTTCGGGTTGTATTGAAACGCTTTCAGCATCGCTTTCGCGTCAGCTTACGGTTGAATATGACTATGTGTGGTTTGTCCCTTCTGGCGCTGTAAAAGACGACCTGCGTCATGCCACGCTGGTGGCGCTACCTGTTCCGGGACATGGCGCAGGCGAACCTATTGGAATACTGACCCGCGTAGATGCAACGCTCTCTTCCGGCTGTCAGCTAATGATTAACGCAATTCGGAAATCAATGCCGTTCTGAAAAGTGAAGGGATCTTGCGATCCCTTCTTTGACATTATCACGCCGTTGCCAAACTAACCGAGCGCCCTGCCCCTCGTTGATTCGCAGGTAACGATTGTTTCTTCAGGCGGAATACATCCACAGCCTCAGTTAATCGTGCCGCCTGCTCTTCAAGAGACACTGCCGCTGCAGAGGCCTCTTCCACCAGAGAAGCATTCTGTTGCGTTACTTTATCCATTTCAGAAATCGCCTGGCTGACCTGCGTTATCCCCCTGCTTTGCTCATCCGAGGCAGCGGCAATTTCCTGCATGATATGTGTGACGCTCGCCACGGCATCCACAATGGCACTCATCGTTTTCCCGGCGGTTGTAACCTCATCTGACCCTTGCCCAATTAATCTGACTGATTCGCTAATCAAGCTTTCAATTTCTTTCGCCGCCTGGGCGCTGCGACTGGCAAGTGTACGCACTTCGCTGGCGACAACCGCAAATCCGCGACCTTGCTCACCAGCTCGCGCAGCTTCAACGGCGGCATTGAGCGCCAGAATATTTGTCTGGAAAGCAATACTGTTGATCACGGCGGTAATTTCGGAAATTTTTTTCGAGCTACTGGAGATATCGCCCATCGTTTTCACCACGCCGGAGACTGTCTTCCCGCCATCGCTGGCTTTAACGGAAGCCTCTTGTGCCAGACGGCTCGCGTGGTGTGCATTGTCCGCATTCTGTTTCACCGTCGCGGTGAGTTGCTCCATGCTGGCAGCGGTTTGTTCAATCGCCGCCGCCTGTTCTTCCGTGCGCGAAGAAAGGTCAGCATTGCCAGCGGAGATTTCGCTGGTGCCGCGATAAATCTCCTCCGCCCCCTGGCGTACCGTCCCGACGGTCATCACCAGAGAATGCTGCATTTTCTGTAGATGACGACTTAATCGTCCTATTTCGCTGCGCCCCGTCGGTTCGTCGTTCATTGTCAGATCGCCACCGGCGATTTGTTCAATACGTTGCGCGGCATGTTGCAGAGGTCGAATCACAATCCGACGCAAAACGATGAAGGTCATCAGCGTCATGACCAGGGCAAGGATAAACGCACCAATCATAAACATCACACCCAGTCGAGTGCGCTGATGCGCCTGCTCCGCCAGGTGGTTCGCTCTGGCGCTACGTATTTCAACGGCTTTGTTTAATATATGGGTATAACTATTATCCAGCGTTCGGATCTGCTCACTTTCATGATTAATAATCGCTTCAAACATGCCGTTTTTGGCATATTTCAGCATAGGCAGGAGGCCAGTTATATAAGCCTGAAAACGTTGATTTAATTCAGCATCCAGAGCTTCATCTGCAGCCGTTTTCACCTGGCGATTCTGGTAAGTACGATAACCTTGCTGCGATTGTTTAATCTGCAATTCCGCTTGTGCAATATTTCGCTTCATCTCTTCCATTTCTGCGATACGGCTCGCCGCCCCGGCCTGAATCATATTGATGCGGGCTGAACGCAGATAATCAGAGCTATTTGCCAAACCGGTGCGAGTCTGGATCTCCGCAGTAGCGTCACGCTGATCGCGGTCAGCCTGCCAGAGAAAATACCCAGCCAGAGCTGAACTCAGGGCAAATAGAAGTAATATGCCGCCCAGAATACAGGCAAATAGCGGAACCAGCCTGATGTGATATAAAAAACCTAAGCGGTGTGAGGGTGTTGTATGCATGGCCGTTGTCTCTCTTCCAGATTTACTCCCGAGAGAGAATCATCGGCAATCGGTGGTAATTGCTTACTGCCAAAAACGTTTTCACTTCACATTTTTACAACATTTTATGCGTTAACAGATCATCGGGCGCCGCAATGAATAGGCTGGCGAATAAGGATGCTTTGTGAGGTGTATTGCGTGAAATTCTGGAAAGCGTTACGCACTTTCGCAAAGTGATTATTTTCCTGCTAAGAGAAGCTGCATAGGATGATCGCGGGTGCCTGAGACTTTCTGTTTTCAGGCTAACCGGGAATCAGAAAGACGAAGGCCCCGACCGATATTTCTATCAATCGAGGCCAACGAATGAACCACACAATTCAGATGTTAGTCTCTTACCTGCCATCCGGCAAGGAGAAAGGCTATGAAGCGCAACCCCCTGGTGGTGTGTCTGCTCATTATTTGTTTCACAATACTGGCATTCACACTTCTGACCCGACAAACGCTCTACGAACTGCGGTTCCGGGACGGTAATAAGGAGGTGGCGGCTCTCATGGCCTGTAAGTCCAGGTAAGGGTCTGCGCGGGGAGTTTTCCCCGCGCATCTGGCGGCAGGTTCATTTTCTCATGGCACCCCTTTTTTCCTTTCAGTTAGTACATGTCTTTTTCGATGCGCTGATAGATCCATCGTTACAAACAAATTTGCCACCAGCAGTACAGTGGGATATTCCACCTTTTGCACCAGAACACGGCTTGCGCCCGGCATCGGCATAAAACGAAACAAGCATTCCCATAAACAAGATAAGTGCAAATTTTTTCATATAACCTCCATTGTTTACCAAATCTTATGTTCGGTATAAAAGTTATACGCTGGGTGGACTTGATTTCACTTAGCGAGATCAAAGATTGAGGAAAATGGATTTCAATCTTAACTGAAAGATAAATTGGTTAAATATGAACCAGATAAACACATAAAGGCTAATTATGGTTTTATTTGTCATACAAATAAATATAATAGATGCTTCCGATGTAGACCCGTATTCTTCGCCTGTACCACGGGTCTGGTTTAGTACAGGCGCTTTCTTTTATTGTCGTCAGGAACGCTTACGCGGCATCATGCGCAGAAGCGTGTTGTCCTTCCAGAAATAGTGGTGTGCCAATGCAGCAGCAGCATGTAGCCCGATAACGAAATATCCCAAATTTGCCAGCGTTTCATGCCATGACTTTAAAATATCCACCAGTTCGAAATTTGGCTCTGACGTGTAAGGCATCGTCACACCGAACGCAAACCAGGGATTGCCACGGTTATACATCATCACGATACCAATCAGCGGCAGCGCGATAAACAGCAGGTAAATGACCAGATGCCCGAGATGCGCGAGCCCCGTTATCATCGGTTTCGGTTTAGGCACAATTGGCGGGGTTGGGTATTTCAGCCTTAGCACAAGACGAAGTACCATTAGTACGAGAATTGAAATGCCGCAGGAAACATGGATCATGTTGATGAGCGGCCGATCGCTACGTGGGAAAAAGCCACGAAACTCCATTGCACAATAGGCTGCAATAACCAGCAAAAAGACCAGCCAGTGAATGCCAATTTGTAACCTTGTGTATTTATTTTCCATAACATTTCCTGCTTTAAAACAATTTTCCGTTAACATAACCAGCTTTTCTTAAAATTTCATTAAATATTGTTCGCCCTTTTTCAGTACGTTACGTTTCGCTGCACGAATGTAGATTGCTCATCCCGCCATCCTGGTCTAAGCCTGGAAAGGATCAATTTTCACCCAAGAGTTCCTTACAGGAGAAAACCATGAGTAAAGTTGGCATTAACGGTTTTGGTCGTATCGGTCGACTGGTGTTGCGTCGATTACTTGAGGTCAAAAGCAACATAGACGTTGTCGCTATTAATGATCTCACATCCCCGAAAATTCTCGCCTATCTGCTGAAACATGATTCAAACTACGGCCCGTTCCCCTGGAGCGTTGATTTCACTGAAGATTCACTTATCGTCGATGGGAAAAGCATTGCGGTTTACGCCGAAAAAGAGGCGAAAAATATTCCGTGGAAAGCGAAAGGTGCAGAAATCATTGTCGAATGTACAGGCTTTTATACCTCTGCTGAAAAATCGCAGGCGCATCTGGATGCTGGCGCCAGGAAAGTACTGATTTCCGCCCCTGCCGGTGAGATGAAAACTATCGTTTATAACGTCAATGACGACACTCTGGATGGTAACGACACCATTGTTTCTGTAGCGTCATGTACCACAAACTGTCTTGCGCCGATGGCCAAAGCCTTGCACGACAGTTTTGGAATAGAAGTCGGCACGATGACGACCATTCATGCCTATACCGGCACCCAGTCACTGGTGGATGGTCCGCGTGGTAAAGATCTACGCGCTTCACGTGCGGCGGCAGAAAATATCATTCCCCACACCACTGGCGCGGCAAAAGCCATTGGCCTGGTGATCCCGGAACTGAGCGGCAAACTGAAAGGCCATGCGCAACGCGTACCCGTGAAAACAGGTTCGGTCACCGAACTGGTGTCTATTCTCGGGAAAAAAGTCACTGCCGAAGAGGTGAACAACGCGCTTAAAAAAGCGACAAACAATAACGAGTCATTTGGTTATACCGATGAAGAAATAGTCTCTTCCGATATCATTGGCAGCCATTTCGGTTCGGTGTTTGATGCCACGCAAACGGAAATTACCGCCGTGGGCGATTTACAACTGGTGAAAACAGTCGCCTGGTACGATAACGAATATGGGTTTGTTACCCAGCTTATTCGCACTCTCGAAAAATTCGCCAAACTCTGACAGATACAGGCGGAGAAAAATGCCTCCGCCTGTTTTACACATTATGACTGTAAATAGACTACCTGGGTTTGAAGGTACTCATGCAAGCCATGTTTACCGGTCACTAGAGCAGGCGACATTTTGTGGGCAATTAATAAGGAAGAACGGGAAGTTCCACGGCAGAATACCAGTGGTCACGCCAAGAGCACGTTTAAACAGAAGAATATGATCGCTTTGAATAATTTTTCCCTCATAACGCCACGCCCACTTCGATTTCAGCCAATTGCTGGATTTTGCCCCTTACTCGACAATCAGCGCACTGATTTCACTGGCGCGTTCGCAGTATTGAAGTTTAACCCGTCAAAACAATCAGATTGATGCTCAAAAGGATCTCAAGAAGATCCTTTTGAGTTTTCTCATCGTTATGCCCTACCAGTTACCATACGGATAGGTTTTCCCTCTGATGAAATCTGGTGTCTTTCCGTAATAAACATACCCGTTAGGATGTTTCGTTACCCCTTTGCATATCAGCATATCATCCCCCGTCAGGGTAAACTGTCTGGCTGGTTGCTGGAGTACGGATGGGTTCCCGTTATCCTCAAGCCAGATCCGTACAGTACCGCCTGGAGCAAGACCAACAGCCATTCGCTTCCGGTAGTAAGGTTTACCTGGATGATACGGATCAGGATATGCCGTAGCCATCTGCTGCCACGTCTCCCGGCTGAACCAGATCTCCGTTTCATACGCTTTCTTGTCAATAACCGAGTCCCAGCACACCGTCATTCGTACCGGCAGTGCTTTTCCCCGGTTAAAATACCCGCCATACCCCCCTATCAAATCATGCCAGTGCCCGACACTCAGATCACTGATGTCCATAGGATCTAACCGACGGAAGATACTTTCCCGAATATCCCCGTCCTCCAGGTACACCATCGTCACTAGTGCAGGCAGATTTTTCGGGTATATAAAGCTAAAATTCCAGTTATCGTAAGGCAGCTTCTTTCCCCACTGCTCCACGCCGTCTCCCAGCAGCGTCTTTACGCCTGCCCGGCGGTCATGGCAGCCTGAAAGCAGAATGCCCCCCAGCACGGCCACCATCAGCGGTAATCGTCTCATCCCTTCCTCCTCAGAACAGTTCGTCCAGCACGTCCACGTTCGCCCGCGCCCGGTCTTCCCACTGCTGCTGGTCATCCATCCTCCACACCGTCCGCACCCACCCTTTGCCCGGAGCCATCGGCCACACGAACGAGCGGTCGTCAGTCGGCGCATAGTGGTTTCGCAGAAAAACCTCTCCCGAGGACGGACTCACCCACAGGCTCAGGTCCGAGTCGATGTTCCAGTTCGCCGAACAGTGCAGATAACGCCCGATGGTTCGCATCTCCTCCGCCGTGAAGCCCTCCGGCTCTGCGCCACGCCGGATCGCACGCCCCTGGGCTGTTGCTTTGTCACACAGGGAAACCAGCTCAGCAGGAAGAGCTGTGTCAGGGTTTTGCGGGTCAATATCTCCAAATATTACCCCGGCGTCCTGTGCCGCATCGAGCATCACCCGCATACACACCTTTTCCCAGTCGTTCGGCACCGCCCTGCGCGTCATAAACACCGCCGCGCCGGCTTTCTTCTCAAAAATAAAAGCCCGAGCCTTGTCAAGGTTAACCAGCGGCCACGAAATCATTTTTGTCTCCACCTTACCGTGTGGCATCAGGTACTTCAGCGCCGGCAGTGAAAACAGCGCCTGACGCATCTTCTCCGCCTGACGGTACACCGCAGTCTGCGTCTCGTCCGCGCTCTCCGGTATCACATCAAAGTCCGGCATCGTCAGCAGGGAAATCTCATCCTCACCCGCGTTGTAGCCCCCGCCAATGTCCGAATGCGCCCCCGGCAGTGCCAGCTCCGGCCACATCCCCGCGATGCTGTTCAGACTGAAGTTATAACGGCACTCGTGCATTGCGCTTATCTGAAACACCTTCTGCGCCACGGAAGGACGCAGCTCAAGGTTGACACCAGGATTACTGCGTCCGTTAATATCGTAGAAATTCAGCAGGCTCCCGATGGCTGCCACTGTGTCAAAAAGCCCCAGAAAGCGCACCTCTCCCGCAGGTTTTCCATGGTATCTGGACATATCCAGCCCGTTCTCTATTGCAGCCACTATCGCCGTATCCTGGTTCATCACCCGGTTGGCAAAGTGCCGTGCCGCTGCCGCGCCGCGACTGAACCCGAACACATCAAACTGCACCTTCGCGATCGCCGCTTTATCGCGGTTACGACTGATAAATATATTCAGTGCGGAAGCAATTTTCTCAAGAGCTTCATCGGTCTTGGTCACCACTCCCTCAAACCGCCGGATAAGGCTGCTGCCCAGCCCCATCCCCAGCAACGAGTCGCTTTTCCCATCTGCCGTCCCGATGCCGCTGACGTAGGCTTTCACCTGCGCCTCCATCTCATCTTCACCAAGGGCAGTATCAGATTTGTAAAGGTCATTGAGCCGGGAAATATTGGTGATGCCGCCCTGCCAGCTGGCGTTGCCTGCCCCCTCTCTGGCGTGTTCTTCATACTTCGCGCACGCCCTGGCTCGTTCCTCACCGACCAAACCGGCGCAGTGGGCATACGCCAACCGCAGATCGTCTGCGTTTGCCCGGTTATTCCCGGTACCATCAAAGAACACCCCCACCGTCAGCGTGATCCCTCTGACCGGCACCCGCCGGCACCGGATGACTTTTCCACTGCATAAAACATCGGTGTAGTGCGTGTTCTCCCCGGTAGTTTCATACCGGTGATAGCCGGTATTACCCGGCTCAGTATTCTCGCCTGCTGCCATAAAAAATCCATTTTGTCTGAAAGGTTAAATCAGGCACATCATACTCCCCCCTTCAGTTCTTAAATAAAATCAACGCTCTATCTTCTGCACAAGATGCAGTTGCCATATTCAAATGTATGGATTCCTGGTGTTCACCGACAGCAACGGAGCCACTGATATGCTCTGTCACCCGGATTTAACGGGAGGATACAAGGTGCGGTGCCTGCCGTCCCTGAAGCGGAAGAGATACCGGAGTGCATCCGATCTGCTGAGCAATAGCATTCACAACAACTGAAGGTGTATTCAGGATAATGGCCCTGTATTGGTCATTCCAGCTAGCAGGGAAAGCTCGTCAGTAAGCAAACGCGACTCGTCCCGGTCAAAAAAGTCTGTTCCTGTGTAAACATCAATCATCGTAGATGACAGCATCGTGGAAAAACGATTCTGTGAAGGGCTTCATAAAAACAAGTGTGAAAGGAATAAAAGGCAGAAGTAAAAGTAAAGAGTCATGCCCGTTTGCCAACGGTATTTCACAAACGGGCAATTTTTAACGTAGTGAACGACTTTCCATCGCTTCAATAAGCACAGCGTCGTGTTTCAGCGTCTGCCAGGCCTGGGTGACTTCAGCGGGAAAGTCAACATGAACGATAAAATCGCGCCCGCGTGGCCCATAGCCATTGCTATCATCACGCAAACGAGGTAGCTCGCCAGTAAGAAGCGATAAATAACGCTCAACTGGCCATAATCCTTCCAGTAGATTAGCAAATGCGACACTGTCTGCGTTATTCACTAATTGTGGTATAAATCCCGGATAACTTAACCAGCGTGGTGCATCGGGGTTGTCCCCGGTCATACGGCGGAACGTCGCCATCGTGCGCCGCTGCATGGTGGGGTCCTGCACGACAATAGCCGTGTGAACCCGTTCTTTGGCCTGATTCAGTAACGCGATACTGAAGCGGGCATTTTCTCCGCAGTTTGTTGACTGGTCTTCAATCAAGATTTTTTCATGTGGAATATGCCAGAACTGATGGGCAATATCCGCCAGGATGGTAGCTTCTGACCTGCCTGTTGTGCGAATGGTGTTGTAATGCGGATGCCGGGCGATGGCACTGTATAAAAATGTTGTCGAGTGACCGATACCACCGCTAATCAGTAACGGAATTTGCTGATCTCGGGCAATCTTGCAAGCGGCGTCGATAGTAGGGATAACCGCATTACCTGCAAGGATCACGCAATCAGCCTGATACGGAGCTGCACCGGAGAAATCATCCTGCGCCAGCCATCGACCGATAACGTTTATGGCATCGATGGTTGCCGCCGAAAGCGTCGGAAACGGGGTAATATTCATGGTTCCGCCTTCTCGTTCCCTTAAGAATACTGCGTGAGATAATAATGAGAAGCGGAGCACTCTGAAAGGAGGAGGTCGTATTTCGTTAATCGCCTCTCCGCAAACCTGGCATATGTTTTACAGAAAAGCTGTAGATAAACATTATTCATCTTGCAGCAGAGAATTGTATTCTCCTGAATCCCTGAACTTTTGCCCTTATCGTTTTCAGATTTAATAAAAAACCCGGCAGCATATGCTTACCGGGTTTTAGATTTATCAGGCAAATAGCAGCGTTATCCGCTAATTTGCTCCATCGCTTGCAGAATACGCTTATCTGAAATCGGATACGGCGTACCGAGTTGTTGGGCGAAGTAACTGACGCGCAGCTCTTCAATCATCCAGCGAATCTCTTTTACGTCTTCATCTTCACGACGTGCTGGCGGCAATTTGTTGATCCACTGCTGCCACGCCTGCTGGACGTTTTCGACTTTCAGCATCTGGGCGCGGTCGCGGTGTGGATCAACCGCCAGTTTCTCCAGGCGTTTTTCAATCGCCTGCAAATAACGCAGCGTATCACCCAGACGTTTGAAGCCGTTACCGGTGACAAAACCGCGATATACCAGCCCGCCCATCTGCGCTTTGATATCTGAAAGTCCCAGCGCCATCGTCATATCAACGCGCCCTTTCAGGCGTTTATTGATATTGAACACCGCTGTGAGGATTTGCTCGACCTGCTTCGCAATATCCACCACCGTGTCGTTCAGTTCGGCGCGCACTTTTTCATGCAGCGCAACAAAGCCTTCTTCCGTCCAGACTGGGCCACCGTTGGCATCGATCAATTTATCCACACCGCAGGAGATACAGTCGTCGATCAGCTCCAGTACTTTGCCATATGGGTTAAAGTACAGCCCTAACTTGGCTTTGTTTGGCAACTTCTCATGTAAATATTTGATCGGCGATGGAATATTCAGCAGCAGCAAACGGCGAAGACCGTTCCACATCGCTTGCTTTTGTTCCAGCGGATTATCAAACAGTTTGATCGCTACGCTGTCGCGTTCATCCACCAGCGCCGGCCACGCTTTCACTTTGTAGTTACCACGTTTCTGTTCATAGCTTTCCGGCAGTTGACCAAAACTCCAGATATGTAAGCCGCTCTGCTCAATACCGTCATCCGCCACCGCAGACAGCGTTTCCTGCACTTTGCCTTTCAGCGCGTCTTTCAAATCTTGTAATGAGCGCCCTTCTTTTAGCTTCTTGTTTTTGTCATCCACCACGCGGAAGGTGATTTTCAGGTGATCGGGCACCTGATCCCAGTGCCAGTCCTCGCGGTCAACGGTAACGCCGGTCATCCGCCGCAGCTCGCGCTCAAGGCTGTCGAGCAACGGCAGCTCCAGTGGCGTGACGCGGCCTAAGAACGCTTCGGCGTAGTTTGGCGCGGGTACAAAATTACGCCGTACCGGTTTCGGCAACGATTTAATCAGAGCAATCACCAGTTCGCGGCGCAGACCGGGGATCTGCCACTCAAACCCGCTCTCTTCCACCTGGTTAAGTAACGGCAGCGGGATATGTACCGTCACGCCGTCCGCATCCGCCCCTGGCTCAAACTGATAACTTAAACGCAGCTTGAGATTGCCCTGATGCCAGAAGTTCGGGTAATCCAGCTTGCTGATTTTTTCCGCACCTTCTTTGATCAACATGCTCTTTTCAAAGTTGAGCAAATCAGGCGTTTCGCGGCTGACCTTTTTCCACCAGCTGTCGAAGTGGCGCGAGGAGATGACATCGTGACTGATGCGCTGGTCGTAAAACTCAAACAGCGTTTCGTCATCCACCAGAATATCGCGGCGACGT
Organism: Escherichia sp. MOD1-EC5495; assembly: GCF_002965965.1. Classification (NCBI taxonomy): domain Bacteria; kingdom Pseudomonadati; phylum Pseudomonadota; class Gammaproteobacteria; order Enterobacterales; family Enterobacteriaceae; genus Escherichia; species Escherichia sp. MOD1-EC5495. The sequence goes on along the minus strand of NZ_PTRI01000019.1, from coordinate 25,439 downwards.
GATTTGTGTTCCAGCTCTTCCACTTCCGCCCGCAGTTTCAGGTTCTCGCGAAAGAATGCGTGGCGCGTCTGCCAGTCACCTTCCACCAGCGCATGACGGATAAAGAGTTCTCGACATAACGCTGGATCGATCTGGCTGTAGTTGACCTTACGCGCGGCAACAATAGGCAGGCCATATACGGTAACTTTTTCCGTCGCCATCACCGCGCCCTGCGCTCGTTCCCAGTGCGGTTCGCTGTAGGTGCGTTTAATCAAATGCTGAGCAACGGGTTCAACCCATTCCGGATCGATGCGCGCCGCAATACGCCCCCACAGGCGGCTGGTTTCTACCAGTTCCGCCACCATTACCCATTTCGGTGGCTTTTTGAATAAACCAGAACCGGGGAAGATGGAAAAACGCGCGTTACGTGCGCCGGTATATTCCTGTTTATCGGCATCTTTCATGCCGATATGCGAAAGCAAACCGGTCAGTAAGGCGATGTGAATTTCGCGATACTCCGCCGGTTCGCTGTTGACCGGAATGCCAAGTTCTTTCACCACCTGACGCAACTGGGTGTAGATATCCTGCCATTCGCGCACACGCAGATAGTTGAGATAATCGGTACGACACAGGCGACGGAAGGCGTTTGAAGAAAGCGCCTTTTGCTGCTCGCCAAGATAATTCCACAGATTCACAAACGCCAGGAAGTCAGACTCTTTGTCGTGGAAGCGACGATGTTTTTCGTCCGATGCCTGCTGTTTGTCAATCGGACGTTCGCGCGGATCCTGAATGGAAAGCGCGGACGTGATAATCATCGCCTCACGCACGCAACCATGTTTTTGCGCTTCCAGCACCATACGCGCCAGACGTGGGTCGACAGGCAACTGCGAGAGCTGGCGACCGAGTGGCGTCAGTTTATAGGCGCTGGCCTGTTCATCAGTGGTGATCGCGCCCAGCTCTTCGAGCAGACGCACGCCATCCTGGATATTGCGTTTATCCGGCGCTTCGACAAACGGGAACGCGGCAATATCGCCCAGCCCCAGCGCAGTCATCTGCAAAATAACCGAGGCCAGGTTGGTACGCAGAATTTCCGGGTCGGTAAACTCCGGGCGCGAGAGGAAATCGTCTTCGGAATAGAGACGAATACAGATCCCTTCGGACACACGACCACAACGGCCTTTACGCTGATTAGCAGAAGCCTGCGAAATTGGCTCAATCGGCAAACGCTGTACTTTAGTGCGATAGCTGTAGCGGCTGATACGCGCCGTACCGGGGTCGATAACGTATTTAATCCCCGGTACAGTCAGCGAAGTTTCCGCGACGTTGGTCGCCAGCACAATGCGCCGCCCGCTGTGCGACTGGAACACCCTATTTTGTTCGCTGTTCGACAGTCGTGCGTAAAGCGGCAAGATTTCGGTATGACGTAAGTTCAGCTTGTTCAGCGCATCGGCGGTATCGCGAATTTCCCGCTCGCCGCTCATAAAGATCAGGATATCACCAGGAGTTTCCTGGCTTAGCTCTTCTACGGCATCGAAAATGGCCTGCAACTGGTCGCGTTCGGTGTCATCCGCTTCTTCAACAATCGGGCGATAGCGCACTTCCACCGGATAAGTGCGACCGGAGACTTCGATAATCGGCGCATTATTAAAGTGACGTGAGAAACGTTCAGGATCGATGGTCGCCGAGGTGATGATCACTTTCAGATCTGGACGACGCGGCAGCAACTCTTTCAGATAACCGAGCAGAAAATCAATGTTCAGGCTACGCTCGTGCGCTTCATCGATGATGATGGTGTCGTACTGCATCAGCAGGCGGTCTTGCTGGATCTCCGCCAGCAAGATACCGTCAGTCATCAGTTTGACCATCGTGTTATCACTAACGTGATCGCTAAAACGAACCTTATAACCGATGCAACCCCCCGGCTCGGTCTGCAACTCTTCGGCAATACGATTCGCGACGGTTCTTGCTGCCAGACGGCGCGGTTGGGTATGACCGATCAGCCCTTTAATTCCGCGCCCCAGTTCCATACAGATTTTCGGTAACTGAGTGGTTTTACCTGACCCCGTTTCCCCGGCAACGATGACGACCTGGTGGTCACGAATCGCTTCGAGAATGTCCTGTTTTTTCTGACTAACCGGCAAATTGTCCGGATAAGTAATCTCCGGACGCGCCGCTTCACGCAGCAGGACTTTCCCTGCCGCCTGGTCAATCTCTTTTGCCATTTCCTGGAAAATGGCCTGTTGTGCATCAGGATTTTTAACCTTTTTCACACCATGCAGACGGCGGGAAAAGCGCAGCCTGTCACGCAGCATTAGCGAATCCAGCCGCTGTTGCAAGACATTAAAGGTCAATTTTTGTTGTTCTGTCATAACGTTAGAGGGCAGTAGTCTGCCTGATTAATTTTCTTTTAAATGATAGATATAGAGTACCACATCGCGGCTTTCTATGCGTTGTTCAATAAATTCGAACATAGGCTTCGATTTATTGCGCTATCTCTGTGGCAGGATTGTGAATAAAGTGTCAACAAGCAACGGGGCATCGCCCATTCAAACATCTATAAGGAAACACCATGAGCAAGGTATTAGTTCTTAAATCCAGCATCCTGGCAGGGTACTCTCAGTCTAATTTGTTGTCCGATTATTTTGTTGAACAATGGCGCGAAAAGCACACTGCTGATGAAATCACCGTTCGTGACCTGGCAGCAAATCCGATTCCGGTGCTGGATGGCGAACTGGTTGGCGCTCTGCGTCCGAGCGATGCACCGCTGACCCCACGTCAACAGGAAGCTCTGGCGCTTTCCGATGAGCTGATTGCCGAGCTGAAAGCCCATGACGTTATCGTGATTGCGGCACCAATGTATAACTTCAACATCTCGACTCAGCTGAAAAACTATTTTGACCTGGTTGCGCGTGCAGGCGTTACTTTCCGCTACACCGAAAACGGTCCGGAAGGTCTGGTAACAGGTAAAAAAGCCATCGTGATTACCAGCCGTGGCGGTATCCATAAAGATGGGCCGACGGATCTGGTGACGCCGTATCTGTCCACGTTCCTGGGCTTTATCGGCATTACCAATGTGAAATTCGTCTTTGCGGAAGGTATTGCCTACGGTCCGGAAATGGCTGCGAAAGCGCAGGCAGACGCCAAAGCAGCAATTGACGCAGTTGTTGCAGCATAAGTTTTAAGAGGCCTCCTGCAAGTGCGGGAGGCTTTTTACTTAACCCGCCTTTTTCGCAATGCTGTCCAGTGTTGCCAACACATCATCAGATAACACTAATTTCCCTGCAGCCATATTCTCCCGCAAGTGCGCAATGGAAGATGTCCCGGGGATCAGCAAAATATTCGCTGAACGTTGCAACAGCCACGCCAGCGCCACCTGCATTGGTGTCACGCCCAGGCTTGCAGCAACATCCGAAAGTGTGGAGGATTGCAGCGGCGTAAAACCGCCGAGCGGGAAGAACGGCACGTACGCAATACCATCGCGAGCCAAAGTATCAATTAATGCGTCATCGGCACGGTGTGCAATGTTGTATTCGTTTTGCACACAAACGATTTCAGCGATTTTGCACGCTTCAGCGACTTGTGTCGGCGTGACATTGCTCAAACCGATATGTTTTACCAGTCCCTGCTGCTGCATCTCTGCCAGCACGGTCAAGCTGGCTTCAATCGATCCTTCCGTCGGACCGTGACCATCCCCCAGCATTACGCGCAGGTTAACCACATCCAGCACATCAAGCCCCAGATTTCGCAGGTTGTCATGCACCGCCTTTTTCAGTTCAGCGGGAGAGAATGCGGGCAGCCAGGAGGCATCCTCACCACGGCGAGCGCCAATTTTGGTGACAATCGTCAGGTCGTCAGAATAGGGATGCAGTGCTTCACGGATGATCTGGTTGGTGATGTGCGGGCCATAAAAGTCGCTGGTATCAATGTGATTAACGCCCAAAGCAAGTGCCTCACGCAGCACGGTAATAGCAACATGGCGATCTTTCGGCGGACCGAAAACACCAGGCCCTGCCAGCTGCATCGCACCATAACCAAGACGGTTAACGGATTTTGTCCCGAGAGTAAATGTGTCGCTGCTCATAACATCCTGCCCTTTAATAAAACGGATAAAGAAAAATCAGTATAGAAATGAAAAGAGATAAATGATGTGAAGGCATAAATAAGATTACTGGATGCGTAGCACTTATTTGACCTGAAAGACTGCCAAAACTCAGGCTGTATAAGATCGTATTCGGCAATAAAAAACCGCAACCAGTATCAGCGTTGCGGTTTTTGTGTCACATGCGAAAAATTAGAACGTTTTCTTAAAGTTCAGCATCAAGCCTTTGTCGCTGATGCCGTCCTCTTTCCAGTGGTAAGCATCCAGATGCAGCGAACTTTCTTTGCTACTGTACTTCACGCCGACGCTTGCCAGGCTGTTAATACCGCCGCCCTTCTGCCCGTCGTCAACGTTAAACTGCTGACCACCTGTCCCGGCAAGGCTCGCCGTGCGCTGGCTCTTCGCATAACTCAGGTTCGGCCCGCCCTCCAGCGTGGCGTTCGCGCTCCAGCCGTCTTTCCCTGCGTAGTTCAGTTTCAGCCCGACGATGCTGTCCACCGCCGTTTCGCTGCCACTGTTCATATTCAGGTTAAAGTCACCGGCATTACGTTCCTGATAACCGCCTTCCAGCGTGTGGCGCAGTTTCACTCCGGCATACGGCGTGATTTTCAGCCCTTCGCGCGGTTCAAAGGTTTTCGCCCCTTCGCTGCGGAATTCCAGGTACTGCTGCTTCACGTCGGTATTGGCTGTTTTACTTACGTCGCCGTAAGCTACGGCACGGCTGCTGTCGAGGTTATGAACGTCATAACGCAGGGCGTTATTCCAGTTCACGCCATTCTCAAAGGTCATCTGATGTTGCAGGCCAAAGAACTGGCTGTAACCACCGGTCACGCCGTTGTCCCCGGCCTTGTCAGAACCGTTGCCATCCAGACGGGCGATGCCGTACTCCAGGCTCAGGCTCTGGCTGTCACTCAGGTCAAGCGTTTTACACAGCGCCAGCATGTCGTATTGCGTGTCGTTGCCCAGTTCCGCGCGCGGATCGCCTTTTGCCACCACGTTGAACGCCAGACCATTGCCCACCTTCGGTGCGGCATCCGCCAGCATACTGAAGCGGTTGCTTAACACGCGGGCTTCGCGGAACACGGTGGTCGCCTGGCTGCCGCTGATTTGCTTCAGCGCGCTGTTCAGTTCCGCCGTGGTACCTACGTTCAGACTGGTGTACAGCTCGTTGTTGGTGTAGCCCGCGTCCAGCGCCTTCGCCACATCATTCACACTGCCATCTGTCGCGACATCGGTGTAGGTGTTTTTGGTCATTGTCACGTCTACGTTACCGCTCGCATCCGTACTTCCTTGCGCATTCCACATCACAGTAGTGGACGTGATGGCGTTCGCGTCAGTGAGGTTGCTGCCCTGTACTACGTTATCAAAGTTAACGGTGGTCTCTGCTGTACCCGCAGCGAAGCCAGTGTTGATCTCCACGCCGTTCATGCTGGCGTTATTGACCATCAATCGCCCCGAGCTGCCGTCGGCGTTAGTGCCCACAACATAGCCGTTGAGGTTGTTGGTAGCGCCAGCGTCGCCACTTGAGTTATCAGCAAACGATGTCACTGTAGTATTTGGTACATCCGGTAATGTGTAATCGCCGTAATGAACTTCGGTGGTGTTATCGTTGTTGCCGTTCTTCCCTTCCACATTCACGCTGTCGCCCTGTTTGATCAGGCCAGACCCGGTCACATCATCAGCGATCACCACCGAACCGTTGTTGACGACGTGGCCATTCGTCCCCAGCACACTGAAAGCAAAAGAATCATTGGCATAAATATTAATGGTGCCGTTGTTCTCAATGACTGCGTCTGCCGTTGCATTGGCATCCAGTTGCATTGCAATCAGGCCAGTATCGGTCGTGCCTTCCGTACCCAGGTTAATGATGCCCTCGTTGACCAGTTGCGCATTATTGTTCCCTTCCATCGCCACGGCATTGTTGCCGCTGATGTTCATGGTGCCGTCATTCTGCGCGACATAGTTGTTATGGGTGAATTTCACCGCGCTGGCGTTATCATGGTCGAAATTAATCTCGCCTTCACTCATATTCCAGAAGAACGCGTCGGTCGCCGCCGCGTTACTGGCGCTGACAACGACAGATTTGGCGGTTGAATCCACTTTACCGTTGTTGATAAAGCGCCCGTTATTCCCCCAAATATTCACGGCTCCGTTATTTGAGGAATCGATCAACGACATATGCCCGGTGTTGTACAGCGTACCAGACTGATTCAGGTGAATAGCATTTTTAGCATTATTAAGAATAAACTCACCGCTGTTATTAAATACGGCGTTATTGTTTATTTCTAACATGCCGGCATTGGTGCCACCACTGCTCTCGCCAAGAATCCATTCACCTTCGTTATTCACCACGGCTTTATTGGTTAACATAGCACCGTTTTTAACCGTGCCGCCCTGCTGGTTGTTGAAGGTGCCGTTTTGTTGAGTGATACGGCCGGTAATTACACCGCTGTTATTAACAGTACCGTCTTTCTGTACCAGTTTATTGATGGTCCCTGTATTGCTCACCAATGCATTACTGGCGCCAGCATATATCGTTACCTGGCCTGACACCGTACCGTCGTTATTCAGCGTGCCGCCGTTCACATCAATGTTGTTAATTTTACCTGCGTTATCAACTACGCCGCCGTCATTCAGTTTAATCATGTTACTGATATTTCCGGTTGCGGTATTATCCAGTTCACCGCTCAGAACTGTCAGCATCTGGCTGGTAACAGTTCCTGCGTTGGTAACGCTACCCGGCGTGGTATTGGTTATTACAACGGATTGAGTAAAGTTGGTTGACTGCCCTTCGGCGGTGATCGTATCTCCCCCGGTGTAGACAAGGCTAACTGCCGGATCGGTCGGGTTATACACACCGGCGGTTTGGCAATTGCCAAACGTACAGATAGTGCCGTAATTGATAATGGTGCCCAAACCGTCAGTATAAAAAGCCTGTCCGACATCGGTATCAATATTGATCACACCGGTTTTGTCATTAATCGCCACGCCGGTGCCAACAGCGCCCATTGCGAACAGTTGGTTATTCTGTTGCTTCGTGACGTTTTCATCCGTCGTCAGATTGATAGTGCCCTGGTTTACCGCTGTACCGCCGTTCAGCGCCAGCATACCAAAACCTTCATTGTTGACGTTGATTGTGCCTGTATTCAACCCGGTGGCATCTGCCCAGCCAGTCTCGGTCGACCCCACCAGCATACCGCCGCCCATTAGATACGGAGTATTCGTCTGCCAATAGGCTTCGCTGGTGATATTGCCATTATCATCCAGAGTCGGGATAAAACTATCGACGTTAATTTCTCCGGCATTAATGGCAGTACCTTTTGCTGAAGAAACGCCATAGGTTCCTGCGCCATGCAGATTAATCAGCGCATTAGCTTCGTTAGTGGCTTGCCCATAATTATCCGCCATTAAGGCGAAGAACACTCTGTTATACCAGGGAAGGGGGTAAGCCGCTTCGCCATCACCTCCTTGTGGCGTGGTGGCGGAAACTACGTTAATTGTACCGCCAGTCGCATTTGTCGCATTTGATCCCTCTCCGCTGGCGTGAACCATCGCAACCTTTGAGTCACTGGCCTGATTTTCTCCCGGCAACGCCGTTATGGTGCCGAAATTAGTGACGGTTCCGCCTGCGCGAGCCACCATCAACTCCTGTGAGGTGGCTGCATTAATGGTTCCATAGTTATCAATATGCGTTCCGGAGTCATTTGCCATAAGAACGGCGTAAGGATAAATATATTGGGTATTGATTAAATTGCCGGTAACGTCAATAACGGAGTCTCTGTTGAGAGTGACCGTTGCACCATCCGAAGCTGCAACAAGCGTCACCTGGCCCCGCAGCGTGCTGGCATCCACGCTGGAGTGACCACTGACGTTAACCGTATTCACGCCAGAAACGTTAACACCGGTTACAACCTCCTCAGCGCCTGTTCCTGAAACGTTAATACCGCCCTGCAGATTAACGGTATTACCTTTACCAGTAACGTTGATCCCCCGCATATTGGCTTCCACCGTAGCCATCCCCTCATTGAATGAGAAGTTTATGCTGCCGTTTAAATCAATGGTGTTATTATCACCGCTAATATTTATCCCATCCAGCGGTGACGGTACGCGGGTACTTTCGGCCCCCATACTCGATATCAGGTTGATATTTCCGTCCAGGGTGATATCGCTACTATTACCCGTCATATTGATACCCGTTGCGCCCTGGAACAATCCGCTATCGTCTTTTTCCTGGATAACGTTGATATCTCCCCGCAACTCGACCTGCTCGCGATCGCCCGTAATAGCGACACCCGTACCATTTTTTGAGATGTCGATTTCGCCAACATTGGTAAACTGTACGTCATCGCCGTCGATCATGACGCCGTTCGAATTCTTATCCACAACGGTAATTTTGCCCGTGTTGCCGATGGTCGCGCGATCGCCACTGACATCAATGCCGTGCGCTGCACCGCTAACAAACAGGTCGCCATTCTGGAGGACACGGGTATCATCGCCAGTTAACCGTGTACCCACCGCGTTCACCCCATCAACGGTCATATCCCCTGAAATTTCGAGGTTGTTTCCGTTGCCAGATAAACTTACGCCCGTTGCATTTTCACCTTCAATACTCAGCTCATAAGTTGTCAGCGTGATGCTGTTGCTGCTGCCGCTTACCTCCAGCCCGGTCGTGGCGTCGTTGACGGACATCTTGCCTGAAAGTGAAATACTGCCCTCATCACCGGCAACGTTAACGCCCGTACCACTATTTTTGGTGGTGATATCCCCCACGTTGACGAAGGTGGCGTTGTCGCCGTCGATCAGCACACCGAATCATCGTGCCCTGTCTCGCCAACCGTAATATCACCGATATTCATAAACGTGACATCACTGCCATCCAGCAATACGCCAATGGATTTATCATCCACTACGGTAATATTGCCTTTGTTACTGACAATGGTGCCGTTACCCTCGACGTCAATACCGTGTGCAGCGCCGCTGACGTAAAGATCGCCTTCCTGCTTGATAAGCGCGTCATCACCGATAATTTTGGTCGCCGCCGAGTTTTCACCATCGACGGTCATATTCCCTTTATTATCAATAACAGCATCGTCACCGTTAATCAGGCTACCTGTACCGCCGTTAGTAAATGTGGCGTCACCCTGGGTATTAATCGTCGCGTTGTCACCGTTGACAATAACGGCCGTACCGCCATCCACTTCGGTTTCACCATTGTTATTGATGGTGATGTTATCGCCCGTCAGGATACCGACAATGGAACCTTCGCCAATCGCAGTGGTTTTACCGTCATTGTTCAGAACAATATTATCGCCTTCCACGGTCATTACCGTACCGCCATTCAGCGCAGTGTTGCCGCCCTGGTCGGTAATAATGGCGTCACTGACTTTGATATCGTTGCCCGTGGTTCCATCAACTACCACACCAGCTTCTTTGGTGATGTGGATTTTGCCCTCGTCGTCGTAGCTCCAGGTGATTCCACCCGCTTTGTTAACACCTTCGAAGACTGCCGTGTTGCTGTCTTCATTTACCTTCCACTGTTTGACAATTGTCTGGCGACCGTCTTTTGCCGTCAGGGTATAGCTGCCATCCGCATTCTCGGTGTAGGTAAACGTTGCGTTACGGATTTGCAGCGTTTTTTCAGCTTGATCCCAGGTCACGTTGTTGTTGTATTTGATCGGGTCCGGTTTATCATCCGGTGGTACTGGCGTGTCTCCGCCATCGTCCGGCGGTACTGGCGTATTACCGCCATCGTCCGGCGGTACTGGCGTGTCACCACCATCATCTGGCGGCACTGGCGTGTCACCACCATCATCTGGCGGTACTGGTGTATCACCGCCATCATCCGGTGGTACTGGTGTATCACCGCCATCATCTGGCGGTACTGGCGTGTCTCCGCCATCGTCCGGCGGTACTGGCGAGTCTCCACCACCATCTGGCGGTACTGGTGTATCACCGCCATCGTCCGGCGGTACTGGCGTATTACCGCCATCATCCGGCACCGGAGACCGATCGTCGTGATGGTGATTATTATCATCGTGTAGGGCATAGACCGCGACACCTGTTACTACCGCCGCCAGACCAGCGGCAGCCCAGGGTAAAACGGCACTGTCTTTAAGATCTCTACATTCTGCCGGTAAATTCTCAAGCTGTTCTTTATTTAATATGTGAATATTTGCCGGACAGGATATTTTGCTGGATTTCCGTGTTTCGTCGGCTGACTCGGTTGTAGTGGTATCCGCAGCCCATGTCTGGCTACTTAACGCCATCGCAACACAGACAGACAACAATTTTTTCCTTTGCATATATAACTCCTTAAAAATAGTTCTTGCATAACAAACTACACAAGACTTAAAGACAGAAAGCACTAAATGCTTGCAACGAAGCATTTAATAAACAAAATTTATTTTATTCATGCGGCGAATACTAAGATAGAACAGTTCAGAAATAACAATAAAACAATTATTAAATTATATTCTGCGAGAAAATCATTTTAAACAAATAATTAAAGACCGGAGAGAAAAAGACATTAATAATTCATTCATACAGAAAATAAAATATTAAATTTTATCTATTTTGATGATGAGTTGAAATTATTTACCGCTATAACAAGAGGATATATAATAAATATTAATAACAATGACTTACACTCTAATAATGCTCAGTATTATAAAATAATGCCAATATAGATATTTTGTTTCTAATAGTAATTTATTTTCGCAACCATTTACCATTAATCCCCTGCACATATTCACCCGGCTTCGCGCGAGCGACAAGTTTTTGCCCTGCCAGTTTCGCTATCTCATCTGTGGATACATTATTCTGCTTTGCCAGTTGCTGGTAACTACGATTACGAGCTTCATTAATATCTCTTACCAATGCCTGTGTTTCGGCATCCGTTTCCAGCGCCACCAGGTAACCGTTAAGCGTTTCACCGACCCGCCCCTGACTTCTGGCTTCATTCAGGGTCAATGCCATCGCACTGCTGCTCATCAGGCCAATAATCCACACCATTATGAGTAATGTTCTTTTCATCATTACCTCAAAAAAGATCGCTACGGGTTTTAAGCAGGTCTTCAACATCTTTGTCCGCTTTGATGATGATCTCATGCTCAATTTTAACGTTCATATTAATGGTGATTGGCTCCTTCGGCGCAGCCACCTCTATGCGCGGAGTGCAACCAACCAACATAAAAGAAGACGCGAGCGCGGCTATCACTATTTTCATTGTTTTTCCTCACATTCTTTTCCTGACGGGCAGTCATTTTCCGGGATACGGGCATTCTGTTCCAGCCACGCCTGGAGATTATCGCCAAAGCGTAAACTGCGCCATAACGTAAAAATATTCTCTTCGTGACTGTAATTAAGATTCACAGTGCCTGTTTTGCCATCAACCCGACTATTACCGCTGATCGTTGCCTGCATGGTTAATACACCGAGATTATCTAAATTAATTTTTGTCGATGAACGGCTAATTTCCATATAGCGCAACCAGTTGATAGCGGTTCCGGCGGTCATATTGTCTTTTGCTACTGCATCCGCCGTGTCTTTATCCAGACGTAAAGTCATGGGGCCTGAGTTTGCCAGCCAACCATCTTTTACAATCCATTTTTCATTATTCAGCCATAATGGCAAAGCACCACTAAATGCCCCTGACATAGCGAATTGTTTCGGGTTGACGGCGCTAATCAGTTCACTGGATGAGAGATTATTCAGGCGCAATAGCGCCGGATCGTGCTGCGGCATACGTAATTGTTTCATCAGCACGTTACCGCCTAAAACATCAACACTCACATTGGTCAGTAGCAAGGGTTCGTCTTCGGTCCACGGATAACGCCCCTGAAGATCGGCAGTGATATTTTTTGCCGTCACAAGGTTAACCACTTCAGCAATACGTAATGATACAGGTCGCCGCGTCCCCAGGTGCCACGCACCGTCGCCAAAACGGAACGGTAGTACAAAGTCGACGCCGTTGACCTGGTTATCAGGCATCCAGGCGCTGCCACCTTTTAATACGCCATGCCCCCCCGCACGGAAGCCTTGATCAGGCGCAGCGGAAAAGGCTACCTGAGCATACAGCTCGCCATCGCGTAGGTTCATCTTCCAGTCAGGTGGCACCAGCGGCTGAAATACAGTGAGTGATTGTTTAGGCCACCAGGCGTTACCGCGCAGACGAATACCGTCCCAGCGACCATTTACCCGTACCGGACCAATCTCGCCAGCATGTAAATCGCCTTTGAAGAGGAAATAAGTTGGTTCGCGCCCTTTAACACTAAATTTTAAGGTTGATGGCGGTAACACGCGGCCCCCCGTGAAAAGCGTTTGCCCTGCATCCAGCGAAAGCGCACCACTAAAAGACGGATTCTGAGCGTCGCGTACCCAGACAACGGGTTTATCAAGAATTAAGCGCGGCGTTTCCACCGTCATTGTGCCATATTGCAACTGGTCGAAACCGGTCGAAAGATCGGTAAGCGTAATCGTGCTGTCATGCCACTCACCTTTTCCTGCGACATCCCAGTTGGCATTCATCGGGGTAAAACTGCCTTTTCCCCAGTAACGCCACTGCCAGCGTCCTGCATCAGGGAGAAAATCGTTCGCCTGACCATCCATATGCAGCACAAAGTCGCCCAGTTCATTTTCATGTGCCTGCAAAATAGCCTGCAAGCGCCCGTCAACACCACGTTGAGTGACTTTTACCCCCGCTAAAGGCCAGCGGATTTCATCGATGTCCAGTGAATCGATGACTCTCCCCTTTGAACGTAATAACGCGCCAGGCTCAAAGGCCAGCGTTGGGTCAGTCAGACTTCCGCTTAGCTGTGCCGGTAAACGGGCATATAAAATAAGATCCGCCTGTTTCGCTTCACCGGTCAGCTGCAGTGGCATCTGACTGTTATCCATGCTTAATTTTCCTGGGCCAAAATTAAGCACCGCATTGCCCTTACCCGCTTTTCCCTGGGTCAGCACACTCAGCCGACCACTGACTAATGCGTTCTCAAGCCCGGCCTGCCAGTTATCGACTTTGACACCCAACCGTCCACTAAGGGGAAAACCTGCATACGGCCAGCTCCAGCGACCATCACTTACCGTCAATTGCTGACGTGTAATTTCCCATGGTAAATCGAGCAATGGATCGCCGTTATCTCGTGCCATCACAATCAATTGCCCGCTATTTTCCTGCCACTCAAGTTCGGCATCCACCAGCGACGGTTCCTGCGGCAAATTCAACGTCGCAGTAGCATGGCCACTTACAGGAAGCCCATCCGGCACTAGCGGCAGGGTAAATTCTCCCACCAGTTTTACCGGCGGCTGATTTTCGAACGCGGCGACATCCAGCTCGCTGACTGTAAGTTGTTGCCCTTTAAGCTGGCCTTGAAATTTAACTTTTTCGCCCTGATAACGCAGTTGCTGGATATCAGAGGTTAACGCGAGAGAGAGTTTTCCCTGCCATTCCTGCCAGGGAGAAAAGATCAGTTTATCAATATTGATCCAGGTGTTAGGCAACATGGCTTGCCACTGCGCGAGGGTCTTCGGCGCGGCTGGAGAGGGTTCTTCCTGTGGTAATTTAGCCAGGCAATTAGAGTCAAGTTCTACGGCACCGACATTCAATAACCAGCGGCTGGGATGTGAAAGACTGGCGTTGGTGATATGTGCAAGCTGACAATCTCCCACCAGATAACGGAGATCGGGAATGATTAAACCTTTACGCGTAATGCGTGGGCTTTCATCTAATGCAATACGTGTACCGAGCGGTAGCCAGATGCCCGCCAGCGTGGGCACCCACAATCCGAGCGTCATCAGCAACGTCAACGGCACAAGAATAATCAGTAATAGCAGCGCGAGAACAGCTTTATATTTACCCAACATGGGTAGTTAATATCCTGATTTAGCGAAAAATTAAGCATTCAATACGGGTATTGTGGCATGTTTAACCGTTCAGTTGAAGGTTGCGCCTACACTAAGCATAGTTGTTAATGAATTTTTCAATATGGCTATAGCTTTCAATTATATTTTATATTTTGTAAAATATTTTTAGTAGCTTAAGCGTGATTCAACATCACTGGAGAAAGTCTTATGAAACTCGCCGTATATAGCACAAAACAGTACGACAAGAAGTACCTGCAACAGGTGAACGAGTCCTTTAGCTTTGAGCTGGAATTTTTTGACTTTCTGCTGACGGAAAAAACCGCTAAAACTGCCAATGGCTGCGAAGCGGTATGTATTTTCGTAAACGATGACGGCAGCCGCCCGGTGCTGGAAGAGCTGAAAAAGCACGGCGTTAAATATATCGCCCTGCGCTGTGCCGGTTTCAACAACGTCGACCTTGACGCGGCAAAAGAACTGGGGCTGAAAGTAGTCCGTGTTCCAGCCTATGATCCAGAGGCCGTTGCTGAACACGCCATCGGTATGATGATGACGCTGAACCGCCGTATTCACCGCGCGTATCAGCGTACCCGTGACGCTAACTTCTCTCTGGAAGGTCTGACCGGCTTTACTATGTATGGCAAAACAGCGGGCGTTATCGGCACCGGTAAGATCGGTGTGGCGATGCTGCGCATTCTGAAAGGTTTTGGTATGCGTCTGCTTGCGTTCGATCCGTACCCAAGTGCGGCGGCGCTGGAGCTCGGTGTGGAGTATGTCGATCTGCCGACCCTGTTCTCTGAATCAGACGTTATCTCCCTGCACTGCCCACTAACGCCGGAGAACTACCACCTGCTGAATGAGGCGGCGTTTGATCAGATGAAAAACGGCGTAATGATCGTCAACACCAGTCGTGGCGCATTGATTGATTCCCAGGCGGCAATTGAAGCTCTGAAAAACCAGAAAATTGGCTCGCTGGGGATGGACGTGTATGAAAACGAACGCGATCTGTTCTTTGAAGATAAATCCAACGACGTGATCCAGGATGACGTGTTCCGTCGTCTGTCTGCCTGCCATAACGTGCTGTTTACCGGACACCAGGCATTCCTGACGGCAGAAGCTCTGACCAGTATTTCCCAGACCACGCTGCAAAACTTAAGCAATCTGGAAAAAGGCGAATCCTGCCCGAACGAACTGGTTTAATCCTGCAGCTCCCCTGCAAACCAGGGGAGCTTATTCAGATAATCCCCAAAGATCTTTCATCCACTATTCTTAAAATATGTTTTGTAGGACGGGTAAGGCGCGTCGCGTTGCATTCGGCAGTCAGCACCTGATTTATACCTTAAGTTGAGAACCAAAATGAAGAAAGTAGCCGCGCTTGTTGCGTTAAGCCTGCTGATGGCGGGATGTGTAAGTAATGACAAAATTGCTGTGACGCCAGAACAATTACAGCATCACCGCTTTGTGCTGGAAAGTGTCAACGGTCAACCTGTTACCAGCGATAAAAACCCGCCAGAAATCAGCTTTGGTGAAAAGATGATGATTTCTGGCAACATGTGCAACCGCTTTAGCGGCGAGGGTAAACTTTCTGGCGGTGAACTGAAAGTTAAAGGACTGGCAATGACCCGCATGATGTGTGCCAACCCACAGCTTAACGAACTCGATCACACCATCAGCGAAATGCTGAAAGAAGGTGCGCAGGTAGATCTAACCGCCAACCAGTTGACGCTGGCAACCGCGAAACAGACATTAACTTATAAACTGGCAGATTTAATGAATTAATAGCTGCCACAGCTTCCGGCGGCAAGTGACTGTTCGCTACAGCGTTTGCCGTTGGGTAATGCACACATTCCAATAGCCGTTCCGTCAAGTTGACGGGCAACGGATAGCGAACCACCAATCATCGCGCAATTTGCTTCACCGCTACTGGACATGGACGCTTTTAAACCAGGCGCCACATGCGCCGCAGTTGCCTGCTGAACTGGTTCACTACTACACGCCGATAACAATAAAGCGGCACACCCGACCCACAACACTGCTCGCATCTTTACTTCCTCTAATCTTTAAACCAAACGACACCGCCGTAAATAATAGGCAGCACAGACGACTACGTCGAGAACAACTATGTGTGTTGCAACGCATTGTTACTTTTTTATGGCTATTTTTTTGTCCACTGTTTGATCAAAACATTCATTACGCTGATATGGGGGACACAAAAGCGAAAATGCAACAGAAAGCCATTTGCTAAAATTGAGAGATAACTACTGGGCGCGCAGTTTTTTCGTGTGCCCCTCATTTGCGCAATGTAAGGGTGTTGTATGATCACAATTGATGGTAATGGCGCGGTAGCTTCGGTGGCATTTCGTACCAGTGAAGTTATCGCCATCTACCCTATTACCCCAAGTTCCACGATGGCGGAACAGGCCGATGCATGGGCCGGAAACGGCTTGAAAAACGTGTGGGGAGATACGCCCCGCGTGGTTGAAATGCAGTCAGAAGCTGGTGCTATCGCGACTGTGCACGGCGCTTTGCAAACGGGTGCTCTCTCGACATCATTTACATCATCGCAGGGTTTACTGCTGATGATTCCGACGTTGTACAAACTGGCGGGCGAACTGACGCCGTTTGTACTGCATGTAGCAGCGCGTACCGTCGCTACTCATGCGCTCTCTATTTTTGGCGATCATTCAGACGTGATGGCCGTGCGCCAAACCGGTTGCGCCATGTTGTGTGCAGCAAACGTTCAGGAAGCGCAGGACTTCGCTCTCATTTCACATATCGCAACACTAAAAAGCCGTGTGCCGTTTATTCATTTTTTTGATGGTTTCCGCACGTCCCACGAGATCAACAAAATCGTTCCACTGGCTGACGACACGATTCTTGAACTGATGCCGCAGGCAGAAATTGATGCCCACCGCGCCCGCGCGCTGAACCCGGAACATCCGGTAATTCGCGGCACCTCGGCTAACCCGGACACCTACTTCCAGTCACGTGAAGCCACCAACCCGTGGTACAACGCAGTTTACGACCATGTTGAACAGGCGATGAATGATTTCGCCGCCGCTACGGGTCGTCAGTATCAGCCTTTTGAATACTACGGGCATCCACAAGCAGAACGGGTGATTATCCTGATGGGATCTGCCATCGGTACTTGTGAAGAAGTGGTTGATGAGTTACTTACCCGTGGCGAAAAAGTCGGGGTGCTGAAAGTTCGACTATACCGCCCGTTCTCCGCCAAACACTTACTGCAAGCATTGCCAGACTCCGTGCGAACTGTCGCGGTGCTGGATCGTACCAAAGAGCCGGGCGCCCAGGCAGAGCCACTGTATCTGGACGTAATGACCGCGCTGGCGGAAGCCTTTAATAATGGTGAGCGTGAAACACTGCCACGCGTCATTGGCGGGCGCTATGGCTTATCATCCAAAGAGTTTGGCCCGGATTGTGTGCTGGCAGTATTTGCCGAACTTAACGCAGCCAAACCCAAACCCCGTTTTACCGTCGGTATTTACGATGATGTAACCAATCTGTCGCTACCATTGCCAGAAAATACCCTGCCAAACTCCGCGAAGCTGGAAGCCCTGTTTTATGGTCTGGGCAGTGATGGCAGCGTTTCCGCGACTAAAAACAATATCAAGATTATCGGTAACTCCACGCCGTGGTATGCGCAGGGTTATTTTGTTTACGACTCCAAAAAAGCCGGTGGTCTGACAGTTTCTCACCTGCGCGTAAGCGAACATCCCATTCGTTCTGCATATCTGATTCCCCAGGCTGATTTTGTTGGTTGCCACCAGTTGCAGTTTATCGATAAATATCAGATGGCTGAGCGTTTAAAACCTGGCGGTATTTTCCTGCTTAACACGCCGTACAGTGCCGATGAAGTCTGGTCGCGGTTGCCGCAAGAAGTGCAGGCGGTGCTGAATCAGAAAAAAGCACGCTTTTATGTCATTAACGCAGCGAAAATCGCGCGTGAATGTGGACTGGCGGCTCGTATTAATACCGTAATGCAGATGGCGTTTTTCCACCTGACACAAATTCTGCCTGGCGACAGCGCCCTAGCTGAATTGCAGGGCGCGATTGCCAAAAGCTACAGCAGCAAAGGCCAGGATCTGGTGGAGCGCAACTGGCAGGCACTGGCGCTGGCGCGAGAATCCGTGGAAGAAGTCCCGTTACAGCCGGTCAATCCGCATAGTGCGAATCGTCCACCGGTGGTTTCCGATGCTGCACCTGATTTCGTTAAAACCGTTACCGCTGCGATGCTCGCCGGACTTGGCGATGCCCTCCCCGTTTCGGCGCTGCCGCCAGACGGCACATAGCCGATGGGAACCACGCGCTGGGAAAAACGCAATATCGCCGAAGAGATCCCCATCTGGAAAGAGGAACTCTGTACCCAATGTAACCACTGCGTCGCTGCTTGCCCACACTCCGCTATTCGCGCAAAAGTGGTGCCACCCGAAGCAATGGAAAACGCCCCTGCCAGCCTGCATTCGCTGGATGTCAAATCGCGCGATATGCGCGGGCAGAAATATGTGTTGCAGGTCGCACCGGAAGATTGCACCGGCTGTAATCTGTGTGTTGAAGTTTGCCCGGCGAAAGACCGACAGAATCCAGAGATCAAAGCCATCAATATGATGTCGCGTCTGGAACATGTGGAAGAAGAGAAAATCAATTACGATTTCTTCCTCAACCTGCCAGAAATCGACCGCAGCAAACTGGAACGTATTGATATTCGGACTTCGCAGTTAATCACACCGCTGTTTGAATATTCTGGTGCTTGTTCCGGTTGTGGCGAAACGCCATATATCAAATTGCTTACTCAGCTCTATGGCGACCGGATGTTAATCGCTAACGCCACTGGCTGTTCGTCAATTTACGGCGGTAACCTGCCATCCACACCGTATACCACTGATGCCAACGGTCGAGGTCCTGCCTGGGCGAATTCACTGTTTGAAGATAACGCCGAATTTGGCCTGGGCTTCCGCCTGACGGTCGATCAGCATCGTGTCCGCGTGCTGCGCCTGCTGGATCAGTTTGCCGATAAAATCCCGGCGGAGTTACTGGCAGCGTTGAAATCAGACGCCACGCCAAACGTTCGCCGCGAACAGGTTGCCACGCTGCGCCAGCATCTCAAAGATGTGAGTGAAGCTCATGAACTGCTACGCGACGCTGATGCGTTGGTGGAAAAATCAATCTGGCTGATTGGTGGCGACGGCTGGGCTTACGATATCGGCTTCGGTGGTCTGGATCATGTATTGAGCCTGACGGAAAACGTCAACATTCTGGTACTGGATACGCAATGCTACTCCAATACCGGCGGTCAGGCGTCTAAAGCAACGCCGCTTGGCGCGGTGACTAAGTTTGGCGAACACGGCAAACGCAAAGCGCGTAAAGATCTCGGCGTCAGTATGATGATGTACGGTCATGTTTATGTGGCGCAGATTTCTCTCGGCGCGCAGTTGAACCAGACGGTAAAAGCGATTCAGGAAGCGGAAGCCTATCCGGGGCCGTCGCTGATCATTGCTTACAGCCCGTGTGAAGAGCATGGTTATGACCTTGCATTGAGCCACGACCAGATGCGCCAACTCACCGCAACCGGCTTCTGGCCGCTGTATCGCTTTGATCCACGTCGTGCCGATGAAGGCAAACTGCCACTGGCGCTGGATTCTCGTCCGCCATCAGAGGCTCTGGAAGAGACATTGCTCCATGAGCAACGTTTCCGCCGTCTGAATTCGCAACAGCCAGAAGTGGCGGAACAGTTATGGAAAGATGCCGCAGCCGATCTGCAAAAACGCTATGACTTCCTCGCGCAAATGGCAGGAAAAACGGATAAAAGTGGCACCGAGTAGCGTCGTCGGATAAGGATTATCCGGAACGAAAAAAAAAGCCCGAATGAAAGTTCGGGCTTGTCTTTTTATTTGCTGGGAAAGAAATAACTATAGCAATGACCCAACGATAAATAATATCTGTGACAATAAAGGCATATAACCCACGCAGAATAACGCATCATTTTTTAAAAGTATAATTTTTATTTTGCATGTATAACCATCAAATCATTCACCAAACTAATCATCATTTCCCAGGAATTATTTGATTAAGGTTTTACTTAAGGCGTAACAAATGACATTTATCGGCTAATGGAACTTTTCCTTTAGGATGTTTTCACTTCCCACACGGGGAATGAAAGGCAAATAAAATAACTAAAGGATTTTTTCAATGAAAAGCAAAATACTGGCACTCTTAATCCCTGCCCTGCTCGCCGCAGGTGCTGGACATGCAGCAGAAATTTATAATAAAGACGGCAATAAATTAGATCTTTATGGCAAAGTTGATGGCCTACATTATTTTTCTGATAGTTCTGCAAAAGATGGCGATCAGAGCTATGCGCGTCTTGGATTTAAAGGCGAAACACAAATTAACGATCAACTCACTGGCTATGGTCAGTGGGAATACAATATTCAGGCAAACAATACTGAATCCTCAGAAAACCAATCCTGGACTCGTCTGGCATTCGCCGGATTGAAATTTGCAAATTACGGTTCTTTCGATTACGGACGTAATTACGGTGTAATGTACGACGTAGAGGGCTGGACCGATATGCTGCCAGAATTTGGCGGTGACTCCTACACCAATGCAGACAACTTTATGACCGGTCGTGCTAATGGCGTAGCGACATATCGTAATACTGATTTCTTCGACCTGGTTAATGGTCTGAACTTCGCAGTGCAGTATCAGGGTAATAACGAAGGAGCAAACAACGGTCAGGAAGGCACCAACAACGGACGTGATGTTCGTCATGAAAACGGCGACGGCTGGGGGCTTTCCACAACCTACGATTTAGGTATGGGCTTTAGCGCGGGCGCGGCATACACCTCCTCAGACCGCACCAATGACCAGGTTAACCATACTGCGGCGGGTGGCGATAAAGCCGATGCCTGGACTGCCGGGATTAAATATGATGCTAACAACATTTATCTGGCAACCATGTATTCCGAAACGCGTAATATGACACCATTTGGCAACAGCGATTACGCCGTTGCGAACAAGACCCAGAACTTTGAAGTCACTGCCCAATATCAGTTTGACTTTGGTCTGCGTCCGGCAGTGTCTTTCCTGATGTCTAAAGGGCGTGACCTGAACGCTGCTGGCGGTGCTGATAACCCGGCCGGTGTTGACGATAAAGATCTGGTCAAATACGCCGATGTTGGCGCAACATATTATTTCAACAAAAATATGTCTACCTATGTTGACTATAAAATTAACTTGTTGGATGAAGATGACAGCTTCTACGCCGCCAACGGTATCTCTACCGATGATATTGTCGCTTTAGGTCTGGTTTATCAGTTCTAATCCTGCCTGCCCGCCTCTCTGGCGGGCTTTTTCTACTTATTAAATCCTGCTTAATCTAAATTAAAAATGTGAACTCCGTCATTATACAAAAGACCTCATCTGGCGTTACACTTTATGCGGATACTAAAACAGGAGGTTTTATGAACAGAACGATTCTTGTCCCTATCGATATTTCCGATTCAGAATTAACTCAACGCGTGATTAGCCATGTTGAGGCCGAGGCAAAGATTGATGATGCAGAGGTTCATTTCCTGACGGTAATACCTTCGCTGCCCTACTATGCCTCTCTGGGTTTAGCGTATTCCGCAGAATTACCGGCAATGGATGACCTGAAAGCGGAAGCTAAATCGCAACTGGAAGAGATAATTAAAAAATTCAAGCTGCCGACTGACAGAGTGCATGTTCATGTTGAAGAAGGTTCGCCAAAAGACCGCATTCTGGAAATGGCGAAAAAGATCCCTGCTCATATGATCATCATTGCCTCCCATCGACCGGATATCACCACCTACCTGCTCGGCTCTAACGCCGCCGCCGTCGTGCGTCATGCAGAGTGCTCCGTGCTGGTCGTGCGCTAAAAACTAACGCCCGCACGTCGCTGCGGGCTTTTTGATTCATTTCGCAAATGTGCTGACATTTTCCCCTCTAATCCGTACCATACACGCCACAGTTTTTATATCAGATTTCTTATGCTGGACATTCCGGCATGACGCATACTCTTCTGATGCCATATAACGAATTGAGTCGCTTTTAAATGTCGCAAAATCAAGAAATTAGTAAGAAAGAACAATACAACCTGAACAAGTAAGGGCAAAAATCACAACTCTCTGACTCATAAGTATTTTACTTATTTTTCAATGTGTTAAACATCATCAGCGACAACAATAAGCTACGATAACCCACTCTTTTTTTGCCCCTTTTTTGCCCCTTTTGCAGCGCTTTGCCCCATTTTTGCCATCAACAATTCTCCTCATAAAGTCATTTCAAAGCCTAATAGCTGCCCTAATTTTTTCCTCAATACCACATCGCCAGCAGGAAACAACCTAATCCCTGTGTTGGGCCCACAACCGCTAATGATAATCATTTTCATTTTGCATGGCTTATGCTATAAAACATAGCTGTTGCTATGTTTGTTCTAATTTTGCTCACTATAGGTACTAAATTATGCACTCAATAAAAAAAGTAACCATGCTCTTGGGGTGCCTCGCCCTCACCTGCTCGATCGCATTTCAGGCAAGTGCAACTGAAAAATTCAAGGTCATTACAACATTTACCATCATCGCGGATATGGCCAAAAACGTGGCTGGAGATGCTGCAGAAGTCTCATCCATAACCAAGCCTGGTGCAGAAATTCATGAGTATCAGCCTACCCCTGGAGATATTAAACGTGCGCAGGGGGCACAACTGATTCTCGCCAATGGTATGAATCTGGAATTGTGGTTCCAACGCTTTTACCAACATCTCAATGGGGTTCCAGAAGTAATTGTCTCTTCGGGTGTGACGCCAGTAGGGATCACCGAAGGACCCTATGAGGGCAAACCTAACCCCCATGCCTGGATGTCGCCAGATAATGCTCTGATTTATGTCGATAATATTCGTGATGCGTTGATAAAATACGATCCGGCAAATGCACAAACCTACCAACGTAATGCCGATACTTATAAAGCCAAGATTACCCAAACCCTTGCCCCCCTGCGTAAGCAGATTGCTGAACTCCCTGAGAATCAGCGATGGATGGTCACCAGTGAAGGGGCTTTTTCTTATCTCGCACGCGATTTGGGGCTAAAAGAGCTTTATCTGTGGCCGATTAATGCCGATCAACAAGGCACGCCGCAGCAGGTACGTAAGGTTGTTGATATGGTGAAGAAAAATCATATCCCGGCAGTCTTTAGCGAGAGTACGATTTCCGATAAACCAGCGCGTCAGGTTGCGCGTGAAACCGGCGCGCACTACGGCGGTGTACTCTATGTCGATTCCCTGAGCACAGAAAACGGCCCGGTACCTACGTATATCGACCTTCTGAAGGTTACTACCAGTACGCTGGTACAGGGAATTAAAGCCGGGAAAAGGGAGAAATAATGATGCAATCTGCGGGCATTGTCGTTAATGATGTTACTGTCACCTGGCGTAACGGGCACACAGCACTGCGCGATGCATCCTTCACAGTACCAAGTGGATCTATTGCCGCTCTGGTTGGGGTAAACGGTTCCGGAAAATCGACGTTGTTTAAAGCGATTATGGGATTTGTGCGTCTGACCAGCGGAAAGATATCTGTTCTGGGTATTCCCACGCGACAGGCGCTACAGAAAAACCTGGTTGCCTACGTCCCTCAGTCAGAAGAGGTTGACTGGTCATTTCCTGTACTAGTGGAAGATGTGGTGATGATGGGCCGCTATGGGCACATGGGTATGTTGCGTATAGCCAAAAAGAGGGATCGTCAGATTGTCACCGATGCGCTGGAACGTGTCGATATGGTGGATTTTCGCCATCGACAAATCGGCGAGCTTTCCGGTGGACAAAAGAAACGCGTCTTTCTGGCGAGAGCGATTGCACAGCAGGGTGATGTGATCCTGCTGGATGAACCTTTTACCGGCGTTGATGTGAAAACCGAAGCGAAAATCATCAGCCTGTTGAGGGAGTTACGCGCGGAAGGCAAGACGATGCTTGTCTCAACGCACAATCTCGGCTCAGTCACGACATTTTGCGATTATACGGTCATGGTCAAAGGCACCGTCCTGGCAAGCGGGCCGACAGACACCACTTTTACAGCCGAGAACCTGGAGCTGGCTTTTAGCGGCGTACTGCGCCATGTCACACTTAACGGCTCGGAAGAAAGCATTATTACTGACGATGAACACCCTTTTGTGGCACATCGACCGTCAGCGGTGCAGGGGGAAGCAAGATGAACGTGCTACTGGAACCCTTCAGCTATGAATATATGCTCAATGCGATGTGGGTCTCGGCGATGGTCGGCGGTCTCTGCGCTTTCCTGTCATGCTATCTGATGCTAAAAGGCTGGTCGCTGATTGGCGATGCGCTGTCGCACTCTATTGTCCCGGGTGTTGCGGGGGCATATATGCTGGGGCTTCCGTTTTCTCTGGGAGCCTTCTTTTCCGGCGGACTGGCAGCGGGCAGCATGCTGTTTCTTAACCAACGCACTCGCTTAAAAGAAGATGCCATCATCGGCCTGATCTTCTCCTCCTTTTTTGGCCTGGGGCTGTTTATGGTGTCATTGAACCCGACATCCGTGAACATTCAGACCATCGTCCTGGGCAATATTCTGGCAATCGATCCGGCGGATATCCTGCAACTCACTATCATTGGCATTCTCTCGATCATCGTGCTTTTTTTCAAATGGAAAGATCTTATGGTGACCTTTTTCGACGAGAATCACGCTCGTGCTATTGGATTGCATCCGGGCAGATTAAAAATCCTCTTCTTCACCCTGCTGTCGGTTTCGACCGTTGCGGCGCTGCAAACGGTTGGTGCCTTTCTGGTGATCTGTCTGGTGGTGACTCCCGGTGCAACAGCATGGTTGTTAACCGATCGTTTTCCCCGCCTGCTCATAATTGCTGTAACTATTGGCAGTGTAACCAGTTTCCTCGGCGCGTGGGTCAGTTACTTTCTGGACGGCGCGACAGGTGGAATCATCGTGGTGGCGCAGACACTGCTGTTTCTTTTAGCATTTGTATTTGCGCCCACCCATGGGCTTTTGGCAAATCGTCGGCGTGCGCATAAAGCGCTGGAGGATCGCTCATGATGGCATTATTACTGGAGCCACTGCAGTTCACCTTTATGAGTCACGCACTGCTGATTTCACTGGTAGTTTCCATACCCTGTGCGCTGCTGTCGGTCTTTCTGGTCCTGAAAGGTTGGGCACTGATGGGTGACGCGATGAGTCATGCGGTTTTTCCTGGCATCGTGCTTGCCTGGATTCTGGGGTTACCTCTGGCTACAGGGGCATTCGTCGCCGGAGTATTCTGCGCGGTGGCGACGGGATACCTGAAAGACAACAGCCGAATCAAGCAAGATACAGTGATGGGGATTGTTTTTTCTGGCATGTTTGCCGCAGGTCTGATCTTGTATATTGCAGTCAAACCAGACGTACATTGGATTTGCCCCTATATTTCCAGACACCTGTTATCACTTAACCCATTACTGGCCT
>NZ_PTRI01000018.1:0-99741 GCF_002965965.1 Escherichia sp. MOD1-EC5495 | reverse complement strand
CGACGACCTTCGGGTTATGAGCCCGACGAGCTACCAGGCTGCTCCACCCCGCGTCCGTGGATGCGCACTATACTCCGCTCGCGTTTTCATGCAACCTTTTTTTTACCCGGATCACGGATTTGGCATGATTTTGAACAAAAACAAAACACTATCGCCTATTTTTTGTGCAAAATTTGCGTCAGGGAGAGTCTGCTCATTTCATTAAACGCGACGGTTTGTTATCTTCGTTGTGCCTTATTTTTTTAACCTGAAGAAGAGAACAATGAAAGGACGTTGGGTAAAGTACCTTCTTATGGGCGCTGTTGTGGCGATGCTTGCCGCCTGCTCCTCCAAACCAACCGATCGCGGACAGCAATATAAAGACGGGAAATTTACCCAGCCTTTCTCTCTGGTGAACCAGCCAGATGCCGTTGGCGCGCCAATTAACGCCGGTGATTTTGCCGAGCAAATTAACCATATTCGTAATTCGTCACCGCGTCTTTATGGTAACCAGAGTAATGTTTATAACGCGGTGCAAGAGTGGCTGCGTGCAGGCGGTGATACCCGCAATATGCGCCAGTTCGGTATCGATGCCTGGCAGATGGAAGGCGCGGACAACTATGGCAACGTGCAGTTTACGGGCTATTACACGCCGGTAATTCAGGCGCGCCATACCCGCCAGGGCGAGTTCCAGTATCCTATTTACCGTATGCCACCAAAACGAGGTCGTCTGCCGTCTCGTGCGGAGATCTATGCGGGGGCACTGAGCGATAAATATATCCTCGCTTACAGCAACTCCCTGATGGATAACTTCATTATGGATGTACAGGGTAGCGGGTATATCGACTTTGGCGATGGCAGTCCGCTTAACTTCTTCAGCTATGCCGGAAAGAACGGTCATGCCTATCGCAGTATTGGTAAGGTGTTGATCGATCGTGGCGAAGTGAAAAAAGAAAATATGTCAATGCAGGCGATTCGCCACTGGGGGGAAACGCACAGTGAAGCCGAAGTTCGCGAACTGCTGGAACAGAACCCGTCTTTCGTCTTCTTTAAGCCGCAATCTTTTGCGCCGGTGAAAGGTGCAAGTGCTGTGCCGCTGGTTGGACGTGCTTCTGTTGCCTCCGATCGCTCGCTCATCCCGCCAGGTACTACCTTGCTGGCAGAAGTACCGTTGTTGGATAATAACGGTAAATTTAACGGTCAGTATGAACTGCGTCTGATGGTGGCGCTGGATGTCGGCGGCGCAATCAAAGGCCAACATTTCGATATCTATCAAGGGATCGGGCCGGAAGCCGGACACCGCGCAGGTTGGTACAACCACTATGGGCGTGTCTGGGTGCTGAAAACGGCACCGGGTGCAGGTAACGTCTTTAGCGGCTGATGTGTTATTCTGTACACCGTTTTTACGGATAAGACAGGGTGAGGGATAACCTCACCCTTTTTAATTCTGAGGTGCTATGTCTGTGGTAATTAGTGATGCCTGGCGTCAGCGTTTTGGCGGCACTGCGCGTCTGTATGGTGAGAAAGCCTTGCAACTATTTGCCGATGCACATATCTGTGTGGTCGGCATCGGTGGTGTCGGTTCCTGGGCGGCGGAAGCTCTGGCGCGCACAGGGATTGGTGCAATAACGCTTATTGATATGGATGACGTGTGTGTCACCAATACCAATCGGCAAATTCACGCGCTGCGTGATAACGTCGGGCTGGCGAAAGCGGAAGTGATGGCGGAGCGTATTCGCCAGATTAACCCGGAGTGTCGGGTGACAGTGGTGGACGATTTCGTGACGCCGGATAACGTAGCGCAATATATGAATGCCGGTTATTCATACGTTATTGATGCCATTGACAGTGTGCGACCCAAAGCGGCACTAATCGCATATTGCCGTCGCAATAAAATCCCACTGGTAACGACGGGTGGTGCAGGCGGGCAGATTGATCCGACGCAGATTCAGGTTACCGATCTGGCGAAGACCATTCAGGATCCGCTGGCGGCGAAGCTGCGTGAGCGCCTGAAAAGCGATTTCGGCGTGGTGAAAAACAGTAAAGGTAAGCTCGGTGTGGATTGTGTGTTCTCTACCGAAGCACTGGTATACCCGCAGTCAGACGGTACGGTCTGTGCGATGAAAGCCACGGCGGAAGGGCCAAAGCGAATGGATTGCGCATCAGGATTTGGTGCGGCAACGATGGTGACCGCCACCTTTGGTTTTGTTGCGGTTTCTCATGCGCTGAAGAAGATGATGGCGAAAGCAGCGCGCCAGGGATAAACAATTATGTCGGATGCGACACGAGCGTCTTATCCGACCTGGATCTGTGCTTAAACCTGTTTTGCCGCCGCGATAATCGCCTCGCTTAATGCATTCAGCCCCTGACTGCGTGAGGCGCTAAGCTGCGCACGCAATCCCAGCTCATCAAACAACGCCAGCGGCGACAGCGTTTGTAACTCGGCGGCGGTTTTGCCCTCCACGGCGGTCAACAACACCGCCAGCAGACCGCGCACAATGCGTCCTTCGCTGTCGCCAAAGAAATGCATCTTGCCGTTTTCAGCCACGGTATACCCCAGCCAGACGCGGTTTTCGCATCCGGCAATCTCTTTGGCCTGTGCTTTTAATTCGTCTGGCAAAGCAGGAAGCTGTTTCCCCAGCATGATCAACTGGCGATATTTATCTTCCCACTGCGTCAACGGCGCGAAAGTATCGCGTAACGTCTCTGCGGTAACGGTTGTGCCGAACGGATGTCCGGCGAATTGCGGGTTTGTCATTAATCCACCAATAATTCCAGCGCGCGGTCAACGGCGTTCACCAGCGCATCTACATCACTCTTTGTATTATATGGCGCAAAAGAGGCGCGCAGTGTGCCGGTTACGCCTAATTCTGCCAGTAGCGGCTGAGCGCAATGCTGCCCGGCGCGCAGGGCAATTCCGTACTCTGCCAGCAGCGTTACCATATCGCTGTGATGAACACCCGCGAAATCAAAGGCCAGCAGGCTGGAATCCTGGCAGCGGAATGAACGAAAGCCTGGACGTTTTGCCAGCGCATCTTCTGCAAGCGTCGCCAGGCTACGACTCCAACTTTCTGCCTGGTTGATATCATAATCTGCCAGCCATTCCAGCGCCGCACTTAACCCAATGACGCCTGCGACGTTGGGCGTTCCGGCTTCCAGTTTCCATGGGGCAGATTGTGTGGTGAAGCCGTCAAAACTGACTTCGTGAATCATTTTGCCACCGCCGAGCCAGGGCGACATTGCTTCCAGTAGTTCTGGTTTGCCATACAGCACGCCGATACCCGTCGGGCCGTAAAGTTTGTGACCTGAAAAAGCGTAGAAATCGATATCCAGTTGCTGAACATCTGCAGGGAAATGCACCGCGCCCTGAGCACCATCAACCATCACCACCATCCCGGCTGAATGGGCAAAGGTAATCGCTCGCGCCAGATCCGGGCAACCGCCAGTGACGTTCGACATCTGGCCCAACGCCAGAATCCGGCTACGGGGAGTAATCAGCTCCGGTAACAAATCGATATCTGGCAGCCGCTGCGCATTAAGCGGCAACTTCACCACTTTGGCTCCGGTTTGTTGGGCGACCATCAGCCAGGGGACGAGGTTGGCGTGGTGCTCTGCCACGCTGACAATAATCTCATCGCCCCGTTGCAGATGCGGACGCGCATAGCATTGCGCCACCATGTTGATGGATTCGGTGGTGCCGCGCGTCCAGACAATAGTTTTGTCATCTGGTGCATTGAGTAATTGCGCTACTTTCTCCCGCGCAGCCTCATAACGCGCGGTCAGACGTTGGGCTTCGGCAAACTGGCTGCGATGGACGTTTCCGGCGCTAAGGCTATAGAACTGTCGGGTAGCCTCAACCACGGCTTCGGGTTTGAGCGCGGTTGCGGCACTGTCGAGATAGACGCCCGCATCCTGTAATGCGGGAAACTGCGCGCGGAACTGCGCGGGATTAAAAACGTTCATGGTACTCCTCGGCTTGATTCACCGATCGTGACGCAAAATTCACTTTGATACAAGGAGAGTGCTAACCATCGGAATTATCTGGATATCCTGGCGAAGCCGCGTCAGTAACATATGCTGAATAGTGTTAGGCGTTAATTTTAGCCTGTTAATCAATACTATTAAGATTTATTAATCGCTTTAAGGAGAAGATGATGAAAAAGACTGCCGCAATTATTTCTGCCTGTATGCTGACTTTTGCCCTGAGCGCCTGTTCCGGTTCGAACTATGTGATGCACACCAATGACGGACGTACTATCGTCTCTGACGGTAAACCACAGACTGATAATGAAACCGGTATGATTTCGTATAAAGACGCTAATGGCAACAAACAGCAGATCAACCGTACCGACGTGAAAGAGATGGTCGAACTGGATCAGTAATTTGCGATCGCAAGGTAAAAAAAAGCACCGCAATTAGGCGGTGCTACATTAATCACTATGGACAGACAGGGTAAATGTACAGGAAGTGAAAAAAGGTAGCTTAGCTACCATGGTCTGAATCGCAGACCAATTGCAAACACAACAACACAACATCACAACCGTAAGCCAAAAGTTCACCAGAACACGCATTCCGATAAAACTTTTCGTTCCGGCTCAGGAAGTGCCGCCACTATAGGTATTTGCTGGTAGAAGCTCAACGGACAATTTATAATGGCTCAGATAAAAAAAACTAATAGGTTACACAGTGTGATCTAATTGTTAAATTCATTTAACATCAAAGTTTAAAAGCCATGTCAAAACGATTACCACCGCTAAATGCCTTACGAGTTTTTGATGCCGCCGCACGCCATTTAAGCTTCACGCGCGCAGCAGAAGAGCTTTTTGTGACCCAGGCCGCAGTAAGTCATCAAATCAAGTCACTTGAGGATTTTTTGGGGCTGAAACTGTTCCGTCGCCGTAATCGTTCACTCCTGCTGACCGAGGAAGGGCAAAGCTATTTCCTCGATATTAAAGAGATATTTTCGCAATTAACCGAAGCGACGCGTAAACTCCAGGCTCGTAGCGCCAAGGGGGCGTTGACGGTCAGTTTACTCCCCAGTTTTGCCATCCACTGGCTGGTGCCGCGACTTTCCAGCTTTAATTCAGCTTATCCGGGAATCGACGTTCGAATCCAGGCGGTCGATCGCCAGGAAGATAAACTGGCGGATGATGTTGATGTGGCGATATTTTATGGTCGTGGCAACTGGCCGGGGCTGCGGGTGGAAAAACTTTATGCCGAATATCTGTTGCCGGTGTGTTCTCCGCTACTGCTAACCGGCGAAAAACCCTTGAAGACGCCAGAAGATCTGGCTAAACATACGTTATTACACGATGCGTCCCGGCGTGACTGGCAGACATATACCCGCCAGTTGGGGTTAAACCATATCAACGTTCAACAAGGGCCAATCTTCAGTCACAGCGCCATGGTGCTGCAAGCGGCTATCCACGGGCAGGGAGTCGCATTGGCAAATAATGTGATGGCGCAATCGGAAATCGAGGCCGGACGCCTTGTCTGCCCGTTTAATGATGTTCTGGTCAGTAAAAATGCTTTTTATCTGGTATGTCATGACAGCCAGGCAGAACTGGGTAAAATAGCCGCCTTTCGCCAATGGATCCTGGCGAAAGCCGCTGCTGAACAAGAAAAATTCCGCTTTCGTTATGAACAATAATTTACGTAGGGTACGACCATGACCAGCCGTTTTATGCTGATTTTCGCCGCCATTAGCGGCTTCATTTTTGTGGCTCTGGGCGCTTTTGGCGCGCATGTATTAAGTAAAACCATGGGAGCCGTTGAGATGGGCTGGATCCAGACCGGCCTCGAATACCAGGCGTTCCATACGCTGGCGATTTTAGGTCTGGCAGTGGCAATGCAGCGTCGCATCAGTATCTGGTTTTACTGGAGTAGCGTTTTCCTCGCGTTAGGTACGGTGCTGTTCAGCGGTAGCCTTTATTGCCTGGCGCTGTCTCATCTGCGTTTATGGGCGTTTGTCACTCCGGTCGGCGGCGTGAGCTTCCTTGCAGGCTGGGCGTTAATGTTAGTCGGTGCTATCCGTTTGAAGCGCAAGGGCGTAAATCATGAATAAGGTTGTATTGTTGTGCCGTCCTGGCTTTGAAAAAGAGTGTGCTGCAGAAATTACCGATAAAGCCGGTCAGCGGGAAATCTTCGGTTTTGCCCGCGTTAAAGACAATGCGGGTTATGTCATTTATGAATGTTATCAACCGGATGATGGCGATAAGTTAATCCGCGAACTGCCGTTCAGTTCATTAATTTTTGCCCGCCAGTGGTTTGTGGTGGGGGAACTCCTCCAGCATTTGCCGCCAGAAGATCGTATTACGCCCATTGTTGGTATGTTGCAGGGCGTGGTAGAGAAGGGCGGAGAGTTGCGCGTTGAAGTTGCCGATACCAATGAAAGCAAAGAGCTGCTGAAATTCTGCCGTAAATTCACCGTGCCGCTACGGGCTGCCTTGCGCGAGGCGGGCGTGCTGGTGAACTATGAAACGCCGAAGCGTCCGGTTGTGCATGTATTCTTTATTGCACCAGGCTGCTGCTATACCGGCTACTCCTACAGCAATAATAATTCGCCGTTCTATATGGGGATTCCACGCCTGAAGTTTCCGGCGGATGCGCCAAGCCGTTCCACGCTTAAGCTGGAAGAGGCATTTCATGTGTTTATTCCTGCGGATGAGTGGGATGAACGCCTGGCAAATGGAATGTGGGCGGTAGATTTGGGCGCTTGTCCAGGCGGCTGGACCTACCAACTGGTGAAGCGCAACATGTGGGTATACTCCGTCGATAACGGCCCGATGGCGCAAAGTCTGATGGATACCGGGCAGGTGACGTGGCTGCGGGAAGATGGTTTCAAATTCCGTCCAACACGTAGCAACATCTCATGGATGGTGTGTGACATGGTGGAGAAACCGGCGAAAGTCGCAGCACTGATGGCACAGTGGTTGGTTAATGGCTGGTGTCGTGAAACTATCTTCAACCTTAAGCTACCGATGAAAAAACGCTACGAAGAAGTGTCACACAATCTGGCGTACATTCAGGCACAGCTTGATGAACATGGCATAAATGCTCAGATTCAGGCGCGTCAGTTGTATCACGATCGTGAAGAAGTGACGGTGCATGTCCGTCGTATCTGGGCTGCGGTGGGTGGTCGTCGCGACGAACGGTAAGTGAGTTGGCAGGGGCATTGACTCCGGTCTGGCATCCGATGTTTGTACCAGTGGCAACCCGCGTGAAGCAACGCTTGAGGATATTGTAAAGCTTTACCATACAGCGTGGTAATTACGCAGATGTGTTGATGCCGGATGCGACGCTAGCCGCGTCTTATCCGGCCTACAAGTGCATTTAATTCAATGAGTTGTTAATCGGTAGTATTCGGCACGCTGTTACCGTACCAACCGCAATTGCTGTAAATTGCCGTCGATATGTAAATCGGTTTGTAAGCGGGCAATATCGCGGCACAGAAACGCCATCTCTTTATGGGTTTCCAGTTTCTTGCGCCACTTTTCGGCAACCGCGTCAATATTTTCATATATCCCTTCCAGACTCTGAAACTCGACGAGTAACTGCGTGGCGCTTTTTGGCCCGATCCCCGCAACACCCGGCACCTTTGAACTGCTGATCCCCGCCAGCCCCCAATAATCGGGTAACTGCTGCGGTTGAACGCCAAATTCTTTATCGATAAACGGCGCATCCAGCCAACGTTTCTGGAAGTAATCACGAATACGTAATGTAGGTGAAAGTAACTGACAGTAGCCTTTATCTGTCGAAACAATAGTTGCCTGATGCCCGGCTTGAGTCACTTTGACCGCCAGCGTGGCGGCTAAGTCATCGGCTTCGTTGCCGCTGGCTGACCAGCACGGGACGCCACGTTGTTCAAAGGCGGCGCGTAACGCAGGCATTTCGTTGTGCAACTCTTCGGGCATTGGCGGACGACCGGCTTTGTAATCAGGTAAGCGTTGATGACGCCAGCCGCTACTGCGGTTTTCATCATCAAAAACGGCGACGGCATGGGTTGGCTGGCTGTGCATAATGAGCTGATCGAGCGCGTGCTGGCAGGTTTCGACACAGGGCGACCCCTGAACAGCATGAATGCGACGAATAAGATTCAGTGCATCGACAATAAGCAAATGAACAGCCACGATAACCCCCTTAAAGATCAGGCGATAAGGGTAACATTCGATATCGGAAGAGGCTACGGCTGGATGAGAAAACAGGAAGAGGCCTCGCAAAACGAGGCCTCTGGAGAGCGATTAATCGCAGGCAACAATCTTCATCGCCAGGCCACCACGAGAGGTTTCGCGGTATTTGGCGTTCATATCTTTACCTGTTTCGTACATGGTTTCGATAACTTTGTCGAGGCAGACGCGCGGCTCGCTGGTACGGCGCAGCGCCATACGCGCGGCGTTCACCGCTTTCACTGCCGCAATGGCGTTACGCTCGATGCACGGCACCTGTACTTGTCCGGCGACTGGGTCACACGTCAGGCC
Source organism: Escherichia sp. MOD1-EC5495 (assembly GCF_002965965.1). Classification (NCBI taxonomy): domain Bacteria; kingdom Pseudomonadati; phylum Pseudomonadota; class Gammaproteobacteria; order Enterobacterales; family Enterobacteriaceae; genus Escherichia; species Escherichia sp. MOD1-EC5495. The sequence continues at coordinate 91,285 of NZ_PTRI01000018.1, read as the reverse complement.
GAGGTTATGTTCCATGGCGATTTCTGCCGCGATGCATACCTGTGCAGGGCTTGCGCCTAACAGTTCAGCCAGACCCGCCGCCGCCATTGAGCACGCAACGCCAACTTCGCCCTGGCAGCCGACTTCGGCACCAGAAATCGAGGCGTTCATCTTATAAAGAGAACCAATGGCGCTTGCTACCAGCAGGTAACGAGCCAGTGAGTTAGCGTTCACTTCACGGATAAACTTGTCGTAGTACGCCAGCACTGCCGGGATAATCCCGCACGCGCCGTTAGTCGGTGCAGTCACCACGCGACCACCAGCAGCGTTCTCTTCGTTCACTGCCAGCGCGAACATGTTGATCCAGTCAACAACCGCCATCGGGTCAGTGGTGTTTTTGTCCTGGCTGACCAGCATCCGGCGCAGCGCCGCCGCACGGCGTGGAACGCGCAGTTTGCCTGGCAGCACGCCTTCGGTGGAAATACCGCGCTCAATACCGCCGCGCATCACGTCCCAGACGTTCGCCAGGTGCTGTTCCAGCTCTTCTTTGCTGTGCAGCGCCAGTTCGTTTTTCATCATCAGGCCAGAGAGTGACAGCCCGGTTTCCTGACAATGCTTTTGCAGATCGGCTGCTGAACTGTACGGATACGGAACTTCAACCGGTGCGCTATCCTGCTGACCAAAATGTTCTTCATCAACGATAAAGCCACCGCCGATGGAGTAGTAAGTCTGGCTGTAAACGACTTTATCGCCCGCCAGCGCGGTGATGCGCATACCGTTTTCATGCAGAGAAAGGTTGTCGGCATGGAAGTTCATGCATTCATCAACCGGGAACTCGACTTCGTGCTGACCGTTTGCCAGCATCAGGCGACCGTGAGTATTCACATCCTGAATAAAACCAGGGATGGAATCGATATCCACGGTATCCGGCAGGTTACCCGCCAGGCCCATAATAATGGCGATATCCGTGTGGTGGCCTTTACCGGTCAGAGAGAGCGAGCCGTAGACATCAACCACCACGCGGGTCACGTCTTTTAGCAAGTTACGGGCAATCAGATCGTCGGTAAATTGTTTACCCGCTTTCATTGGTCCAACGGTATGGGAACTGGAAGGGCCAATGCCGATTTTGAAAATATCGAATACGCTAATCATAGGAAATTCATCGGGTTAAAACGGAGGAAGCGCCGCCCGAAAGCGGCGCGAAAGGATTTAGCTGAACAGAGAGTAGAAAATTGCGGAGATAGCAATCAGACCCATCACGACAACGAATACGTTGCTGATGTGACCGCTGTACTTACGCATTGCCGGTACTTTCTGGATTGCGTACATCGGCATCAGGAACAGGATCATCGCGATGATTGGGCCGCCCAGGGTTTCAATCATCCCCAGGATGCTCGGGTTCAGCGTAGCAACAATCCAGGTCGTTACCAGCATGAACAGCGCAGTGATACGGTTCAGCTTGTTGATTTCGATAGACTTACCTTTACCACGCAGAGATTTAATCACCATACCGTTGAAGCCTTCACGCGCACCCAGGTAGTGACCGAGGAAGGATTTGGTGATAGCGATAATCGCGATAATCGGAGCCATCCACGCGATGATCGGCGCGTTAAAGTGGTTAGCCAGGTAAGACAGAATCGAGATGTTCTGCTCTTTTGCTGCAGCCAGGTCTGCCGGAGTCAGGCTCAGTACGCAGCTGAATACGAAGAACATTACGGTCAGCACCATCATGATGTGTGCGAATGCCAGGATCTTCGAGCATTTCTGTTCTGCCATATCACCGTACTCTTCACGCTTCGCAACGGCGAAAGAAGAGATGATCGGAGAGTGGTTGAACGAGAACACCATTACCGGGATTGCCAGCCACAGGGTCATCCACAGACCGTTTCCGGTTGCTGATGCAGTGTCCAGAGACAGCGTTTCCAGAGCTGCGCCATTCCACTGCGGGATCAGGTACAGAGCCAGCAGCATCAGTACGCCAACAAACGGGAATACCAGAATACTCATCGCCTTAACGATCATCTGCTCACCGAAGCGAACGATGGTCATCATACCTACGATCAGGATCAGCGACAGAATCGCACGCGGCGGCGGCGTCATACCCAGCTGGTGAGACATGAAGCTTTCAACCGTGTTGGTGATTGCCACGCTATAAACCAGCAGGATCGGGTAGATAGCGAAGAAGTACAGCAGAGTAATCAGTTTACCTGCACCAATACCAAAGTGTTCTTCTACTACCTCGGTGATATCTTCGCCCGGGTTTTTACCAGACAGTACGAAGCGAGTCAGGCCACGGTGAGCAAAAAACGTCATCGGGAACGCAAGGATGGCCATGATGATCAGCGGGATCATACCGCCAACACCGGCGTTGATTGGCAGGAACAGTACACCCGCGCCGATTGCCGTGCCGTACAGGCCCAGCATCCACATGGTGTCTGTCTTGCGCCAGGCACTGCGAGAGTCTTTCGACGCAATCGTGCTGGTTTGAGTCGTTTCCATCTATTTCTCCTGGAGGAATGCAAATAATTCAGCTTTTAGCCAGTTCAGCCCGGGAAGGTGCCTGGCCGTAAAAATGAAATCTGTCTATCGGCGGTGGCTTAATCATTTTCCGCCGTAATAATTTGAGGGCGGAAAGATACACACAAGTTATGCATCTATCAGTGATCTTGATCTCAAATACAATAATCTACTTAGAAGATAGATAATCCCAACTCTTTACTCTGTAAATCAAAAGTAAAAGAGAATTTAAGGGCAATATTTTCCCACTAAACGATATCTGGTTTCTTCCGGGGCGCGCAATATATGTAGGTTGAACTGAAAAAATCAATACTTTTAGTTAATCATGATAAGAATTTCTTTTTCACAGTAATAAAATGCGGTTTATGAAAGCAGGTAAACGTTTGCGTTGCAATATAAATTGTATGATATATTAATATTGGTGATATTAATTGCCCTCTGATGCGTTGAAACATTCAGATAACAAATGAAATGGATTGGTGAGTGAGTGACCAAAAAAGAGAAAACCCGGCAACAAACGTTACCGGGGGAAGGGCGATTATGTGCAGATTTCGTAGCAAGGGATGTAGGCGGAGCCAGGCAACTTCATACGGTGCTGGGCGACAAAACCCTGGAGCAGGTCGTCCATACGACGCATTATCTCTTTATCGCCGTTGATTTTGTAAGGACCAAACTCTTCAATGGCGCGAATACCGACCTCTTTCACGTTACCCGCCACAATACCGGAGAACGCGCGACGCAGGTCAGCGGCCAAAACTTCTACAGGCTGATCCGGGTACAGTTTCAGATTAGCCATGTTCTCGTGAGACGGCTCAAACGGCATTTGCAGATCTGGCGCAATGCGCATTGACCAGTTAAAGCTGTAAGCATCACCGGTGTCGCGGCGATTTTCTTTCACCAGCGGCATCGATTTTTTCATCTGACGAGCGACTTCAGCAGCGTCATCAATGATGATGCGGTAATGGCGGCGCGCGTTTTCTCCCAGCGTATGCACGACAAACTCGTCCAGTACGCGGAAGTAATCGGCGCTCTCTTTCGGACCGGTGAGGATCAGCGGTAAAACCTGATCTTTATTTGCCGGATTCATCAAAATTCCCAGCAAATAGAGCAACTCTTCTGCCGTACCCACACCGCCTGGGAAGATAATGATGCCGTGAGCGATACGCACAAACGCTTCCAGACGTTTTTCGATATCCGGCATGATTATCAATTCGTTGACCAGCGGGTTAGGCGGTTCAGCGGCGATAATTGACGGCTCTGTCATACCAATAAAACGGCTGTCTTTGTAACGCTGCTGAGCGTGACCCACTGCCGCGCCTTTCATCGGTGCTTCCATCGCACCCGGGCCGCAACCGGTGCAGATATTTAACTCACGCAGACCCAGCTGATTTCCGACGCGACGGGCATACAAATACTCGTTTTCGTTGATTGAGTGACCGCCCCAGCACACAACCATATTTGGCGCTTCGCCGACATGCAGTGCGCGAGCATTACGCAATATAGAAAAGACCAGATTAGTAATGTGGACAGAGTTGTCGAGATTCAGGTTTGGAAAACGAACGGTGTTATGGATTTGCCCATAGACGAAGAGAATGTCGCGCAGAACAGCGAACAAGTTGGCCTGCAAGGCACGAATAATGCGCCCATCGACAAAAGCTTCTTCCGGGGGGTTGATCAGTTCTAACTTAACGCCACGTTCACGGCGTAGCACGTTAATGTCAAAATTTTCAAAACGAGACAGCAATTCTTTGCTGTTATCGGTCAAACTACCGGAGTTCAGAACAGCAAGTGAACAGTTGCGAAACAGTTGATAGAGGTCGCTGCTGGCGGTGCGTTTAAGCATATCCACTTCCAGCTGCGACAACATATCCATGGAGCCAAGCGGGCTAATATGTGTAATCAAGAAAAACTCCTTATGGGACGAATATCGTCATTCCCTTTGATTACAATAGCCCTGCCTGATGGCCTTTCACAACTCTATGCGTGAATCCAGTACGCAAAAATGAGAAAAAATTTATTGTCGTACCAGTCGGGTCGTCGATGGGACAAAGTCGCTATTGCTACGCCACGGGTTAATGTCCAGGCCGCCACGACGGGTATAACGCGCATAGACGCTTAATTTCTCTGGCTGGCAGAAGCGCAGCAGGTCATTGAAAATACGCTCTACGCACTGCTCATGGAACTCGTTGTGATGACGGAAAGAAACCAGATAACGCAGCAGTTTTTCCCTGTCAATTTTGCGTCCACGGTACTGAATTTGGATCGAACCCCAATCTGGCTGATGGGTGATCAGGCAGTTTGACTTCAGCAGGTGGCTAACCAGCGTCTCTTCCACCACTTTTTCACCGCTGGCGGCATTCTCAAGATAGTCAGTGGTAAATTCATAGTTATCGATAGCGATATCCTGGTCATCAATGCAGGTGCCATTGAAATGACCCATCGGCTGGCCTTCCAGTTCATCAAGACGATATAAGGCCACGCTAACTTTACCCTGGGCGCAGGTGCTTAAGTCTCGTTCCAGCGTCTGACGCACCTCGTCCCAGTGATTAAAACGCGTCTGGTTAAAACTGTTGAGATAGAGCTTAAAACTCTTCGACTCAATCAGATTTACGCTGGTGTAATCAAGTTCAACATGACCGACCGCGACCTGTGGCAAACCTTTGGCATTCAGCCAGGAAAGTTCATACAGCGTCCAGATATCCGCACCGTGAAAAGGCAGGTTATCCGCTTTCAGACCCAATGGATCGCGATTCAGACTACGCGGAACGCCTTGCAGCAGACTGGCGTCATAGGTATCCCGGTAATCGGTTGATTTCCCGAGAGTCAGGCCCGCAAGTGCCTGATGGTTTGCATAAGAAGACATGTTTCACCGTCATAAACCAGATAAACTAAACAACAAGTGTATCTGGTTTAAGTGAAGAGAGAAATTAGTGGACGATTTGACCGCACAAGCCTTAAGAGATTTTACTGCGCGCTACTGCGATGCGTGGCATGAGCAGCATAAAAGCTGGCCGTTAAGTGAGGAGCTGTATGGTGTGCCTTCACCATGCATTATTTCAACCACCGATGACGCCGTATACTGGCAACCCCAGCCGTTTACCGGTGAACAAAATGTAAACGCGGTTGAACGCGCTTTTGATATTGTGATACAACCCACAATTCATACTTTCTATACAACCCAGTTTGCCGGGGACATGTATGCCCGGTTTGGTGATATCTCACTGACATTACTGCAAACCTGGAGCGAAGACGACTTCCGTCGGGTGCAGGAAAATCTGATTGGTCATCTGGTGACTCAGAAACGGCTAAAACTGCCGCCCACGCTATTTATCGCGACGCTGGAAGAAGAGTTAGAGGTTATCTCGGTGTGTAATCTCTCTGGTGAAGTGTGCAAAGAGACGCTGGGAACGCGTAAACGGACGCATTTAGCCTCAAATCTTGCGGAATTCCTTAACCAACTTAAGCCCCTTCTGTAATCCAAATACCCCGTCTGGTTGTGAGAGATCTCTTACAGACCCTGTAGGAGATCGCCAGGAAATAAGCGAATACTTAAAAAGATAAGAATCGATATTTCCATTTAAAATCAATCTATTACTTGTTAATTCTTAACTTTCATATGAAATTATCCTTAAGGCATTGTCTGTAAGCTCCTTGTAAGACTCAGCGAAAAAGACGATTCTATCTTCGTCGACAGGGAGTCAGACAATAGAAGTGAACATTAGGATGATGACACTTCTGAAGGACACGCCAGGACGGTGTTTCAGGGAAAGGCTTCTGGATGAAGCGAAGAGGATAACGCAGGACGCGTTAAAGGACACCTCCAGGATGGAGAATGAGAACCGGTCAGGATGATTCGGTGGGTCAGGAAGGCCAGGGACACTTCAGGATGAAGTATCACATCGGGGTGGTGTGAGCAGGAAGCGATAGTTCAGGATGAACGATTGGTCGCAAGACCAGAGGAAAAGTTGTCAAGGATGAGCAGGGAGCAACAAAAGTAGCTGGATTGCTGCGAAACGAACCGGGAGCACTGTGAATACAGTGCTCCCTTTTTTTATTCCTGCTATCCTTCGCGGCAGTTTTTTCTTATTGAGGTTGCTTTATGACCACTCATGACCGCGTTCGTCTCCAGTTGCAGGTGCTTGAATCGTTACTGCGTGAACATCAGCACTGGCGAAACGATGAGCCCCAGCCGCATCAATTCAACAGTACCCAACCGTTCTTTATGGACACCATGGAGCCACTGGAGTGGTTGCAGTGGGTACTTATCCCACGGATGCACGATTTATTAGATAACAACCAGCCATTACCGGGGGCATTTGCCGTGGCGCCGTACTATGAAATGGCGCTGGCGACGGACCACCCGCAACGCACGCTTATTCTGGCGGAACTGGAAAAGCTGGATGCTCTTTTTGCGGATGATGCAAACTGATGCTGGAAATACTCTACCAGGATGAATGGCTGGTTGCGGTAAATAAACCGTCTGGCTGGCTGGTCCACCGTAGCTGGCTGGATCGCGACGAGAAAGTGGTGGTCATGCAAACCGTGCGTGACCAGATTGGTCAGCACGTATTTACCGCGCATCGCCTGGACAGACCAACTTCCGGCGTATTGCTGATGGGACTGTCCAGCGAAGCTGGACGGCTGCTGGCACAACAGTTTGAACAGCATCAAATCCAGAAACGTTACCATGCGATAGTTCGTGGCTGGCTAATGGAAGAAGCGGCGCTGGATTATCCACTGGTGGAAGAACTGGACAAAATCGCCGATAAATTTGCCCGAGAAGATAAAGGCCCGCAGCCAGCGGTAACGCATTATCGCGGTCTGGCGACGGTGGAAATGCCAGTCGCAACCGGACGTTACCCGACCACGCGCTACGGCCTGGTGGAACTGGAGCCGAAAACCGGACGCAAACACCAGCTCCGCCGCCATCTTGCCCATTTGCGTCATCCAATTATTGGCGACAGCAAACATGGTGATTTACGCCAGAATCGCAGCGGTGCTGAACATTTTGGCCTCCAGCGGTTAATGCTACATGCCAGTCAGTTGTCATTGACGCATCCGTTCACTGGCGAACCGCTGACTATTCACGCGGGGCTGGACGACACCTGGATGCTGGCGTTATCACAATTTGGCTGGCGTGGTCTGCTTCCTGAAAATGAAAGGGTTGAGTTCAGTGCGCCATCAGGTCAGGATGGTGAGATAAGTTCCTAATCCAGGGAGAAAACGGTATGGCGGAAATTGGTATTTTTGTGGGCACCATGTACGGAAACTCGCTGTTAGTGGCGGAAGAGGCGGAAGCAATTTTGACCGCGCAGGGTCACAAAGCAACGGTGTTTGAAGATCCAGAATTAAGCGACTGGCTGCCTTATCAGGACAAGTTCGTGCTGGTGGTTACGTCCACGACCGGGCAAGGCGACCTTCCTGACAGCATTGTGCCGCTCTTTCAGGGAATCAAAGATAGTCTCGGTTTTCAGCCGAATCTGCGTTATGGCGTGATTGCGCTCGGCGACAGTAGTTATGTGAATTTCTGCAATGGCGGCAAACAGTTCGATGCGTTGTTGCAGGAACAGAGTGCGCAGCGGATAGGGGAAATGCTGCTGATTGACGCCAGTGAGCACCCGGAACCTGAAACGGAATCAAACCCGTGGGTCGAACAGTGGGGCACGCTGTTGTCCTGACAAATTGCCGTTTTAAGCAAACTGAATCGAATCCTTTCAGGCAAATGCCAGTAAAAACTCGCAAATGTGACGGTTTTTTACTGGCGTTTGCCTGGAGTCAAGCGATCCATTTCATACTCTTCTTTATTTCTCCGTTATAACCCTTCCTTTCTTGTTCTTGTTTTCATTTCCGTGAAGTTGATTCCACCGTCCAGGGCTAATGCCAAAATCGAGCCTCATTGAACGCATTAATGTTGTGTTGTTGCACGGTGAGCCGCTATGGCGCGCTTTTTATACTGCTGATGCCAGATATAAACACGCGCCGCATTCGGCGAACGACCTATAAAAACGGCAAAAAACACCCTACGTCACCTCTGATTTCCTGGCGGTATTGCAGTCCAGAGTGAGCGTGGCTAACGCGAATTTTCAGGAGTGCAACAATGAGTTCTTTAAGTCAGGCTGCGAGCAGTGTGGAAAAACGCACTAATGCTCGTTACTGGATAGTGGTGATGTTGTTTATCGTCACATCCTTCAACTACGGCGACCGCGCTACGCTCTCTATCGCCGGTTCGGAAATGGCCAAAGATATCGGCCTTGATCCAGTGGGAATGGGCTATGTGTTCTCTGCTTTCTCATGGGCTTATGTCATTGGGCAGATCCCTGGCGGCTGGTTGCTGGATCGCTTTGGTTCAAAACGCGTCTACTTCTGGTCGATCTTTATCTGGTCGATGTTTACCTTGCTGCAAGGCTTTGTCGATATCTTTAGTGGATTTGGCATTATCGTTGCCTTGTTTACGCTGCGCTTCCTGGTCGGGCTTGCTGAAGCGCCATCTTTCCCCGGCAACAGTCGCATTGTAGCGGCCTGGTTTCCGGCGCAGGAAAGAGGAACGGCGGTGTCGATTTTTAACTCCGCACAATACTTTGCGACGGTTATCTTCGCGCCGATTATGGGCTGGCTGACTCATGAAGTGGGCTGGTCACACGTTTTCTTCTTTATGGGCGGTCTGGGCATTGTCATCAGCTTTATCTGGTTGAAAGTCATCCACGAGCCAAATCAACATCCGGGCGTAAATCAGAAAGAGCTGGACTACATTGCTGCGGGCGGTGCGCTTATCAATATGGATCAGCAAAACACCAAAGTTAAAGTGCCGTTCAGCGTGAAGTGGGGGCAAATCAAACAGTTGCTAGGTTCGCGGATGATGATCGGCGTTTATATTGGTCAGTATTGTATCAACGCTATGACTTACTTCTTTATCACCTGGTTTCCGGTTTATCTGGTGCAGGCGCGTGGGATGTCGATTTTGAAAGCGGGGTTTGTTGCGTCTGTTCCGGCGGTTTGCGGTTTTATCGGCGGTGTGCTGGGTGGGATTATTTCCGACTGGCTGATGCGTCGCACGGGGTCGCTGAACATTGCGCGTAAAACGCCGATCGTGATGGGCATGTTGCTGTCGATGGTGATGGTGTTCTGTAACTACGTCAACGTTGAGTGGATGATCATCGGCTTTATGGCGCTGGCCTTCTTCGGTAAGGGCATCGGGGCGCTGGGTTGGGCTGTAATGGCAGATACCGCGCCAAAAGAGATCAGCGGTCTTTCCGGTGGCCTGTTCAACATGTTCGGTAACATTTCTGGCATCGTCACACCTATCGCAATTGGTTATATCGTTGGCACGACGGGCTCCTTTAATGGGGCGCTGATTTACGTTGGGGTTCATGCCTTAATCGCGGTACTGAGTTATCTGGTGCTGGTGGGTGATATCAAGCGTATTGAGCTGAAACCTGTCGCGGGAAAATAAAATGATAACCCCGATTTCAAACATCCCGGCTCCTGAATTTCTGACCGTAAACGTCCCGTTTTCGGCCGTCATTGATTCTGAATAAGGACATAAACATGAGTTCTCAATTTACGACGCCCGTTGTTACTGAAATGCAGGTAATTCCGGTTGCGGGTCACGACAGTATGCTGATGAACCTGAGTGGCGCACACGCGCCGTTCTTCACGCGTAATATTGTGATCATCAAAGATAACTCCGGTCACACCGGCGTAGGGGAAATTCCCGGCGGTGAGAAAATCCGTAAAACGCTGGAAGATGCGATTCCGCTGGTGGTGAGTAAAACCCTCGGCGAGTACAAAAACGTTCTGACGCTGGTGCGTAACACGTTTGCCGATCGTGATGCTGGCGGGCGGGGCTTACAGACATTTGATTTGCGTACCACGATTCATGTGGTGACTGGAATTGAAGCGGCAATGCTGGATCTGCTGGGGCAGCATCTGGGGGTTAACGTGGCGTCGCTGCTGGGCGATGGTCAACAGCGTAGCGAAGTCGAAATGCTGGGCTATCTGTTCTTTGTGGGTAATCGCAACGCTACACCGCTGCCGTATCAAAGCCAGCCGGATGACTCATGCGACTGGTATCGCCTGCGTCACGAAGAAGCGATGACGCCGGATGCGGTGGTGCGCCTGGCGGAAGCAGCATATGAAAAATATGGCTTTAATGATTTCAAACTGAAGGGCGGTGTACTGGCCGGGGAAGAAGAAGCCGAATCTATCGTGGCACTGGCGAAACGCTTCCCGCAGGCGCGTATTACCCTCGATCCTAACGGTGCCTGGTCGCTGAACGAAGCGATTAAAATTGGTAAATACCTGAAAGGTTCGCTGGCTTATGCAGAAGATCCGTGCGGTGCGGAGCAAGGTTTCTCCGGGCGTGAAGTGATGGCTGAGTTCCGTCGCGCAACTGGCCTGCCAACCGCAACCAACATGATCGCCACCGACTGGCGGCAGATGGGCCATACGCTCTCCCTGCAATCAGTTGATATCCCGCTGGCAGACCCGCATTTCTGGACGATGCAAGGTTCAGTGCGAGTGGCGCAGATGTGCCATGAATTTGGCCTGACCTGGGGTTCACACTCCAACAACCACTTCGATATTTCCCTGGCGATGTTTACCCATGTTGCAGCCGCTGCACCGGGTAAAATCACCGCTATTGATACGCACTGGATCTGGCAGGAAGGTAATCAGCGCCTGACCAAAGAACCGTTTGAGATCAAAGGCGGTTTGGTACAGGTGCCGGAGAAACCGGGGTTGGGTGTAGAAATCGATATGGATCAGGTGATGAAAGCGCACGAGTTGTATCAGAAACATGGGCTTGGCGCGCGTGACGATGCGATGGGAATGCAGTACCTGATCCCAGGCTGGACGTTCGATAACAAGCGTCCTTGCATGGTGCGTTAAGACAGATAACAAAAACCGGCTCTGTCTGGAGCCGGTTTTTACTCGATAAAATATTAATTATCCGAGAATTTTGCTGGCTTCGCGCGCCACATTATCCATCTCGTCTAACAGTTCCAGTAGCTCCGGCTCCAGATCTTCTTCTTTAGTACCGCTGCGTAGCTGTTGTTCGATGAGCTGGCAGAGATTCTTCATACGTGGTACGCCACTATAGCCACAACTGCCATGTAGTTTATGAATCAAATCAACCAGACCTTCCGGGTTTTCTCCAACCAGTTGTTCCTCAACTTTGTTGCGAACTTCTGGCAGGAAATCGAGCAACATTTGCAGCATATCGCGCGCCAGATCGGTTTTTCCTGCGGCCTGTCGCAGTGCCAGTTGCCAGTCGAGAGTCGCATTCTGGTTCACCACAATTTCGTTCACTTCTGGCGTTACGACGCGAGAGGAAATACCGCTGCCAGGCTTGTAGCGCAACAGCAAATTATGCAATCGCTCTTCCTCAATCGGTTTCGCCAGATAATCGCTCATTCCCGCGCCAAGCAGTTTCTCTTTTTGCCCTGCCATCGCATGTGCCGTTACCGCGATAACCGGCGTTTGCTGCTGATGTGGGAGCTGGTGGATGAGTTCGCACGCCCGAATGCCGTCCATGTCCGGCATTTGAATATCCATTAAGATCAAATCGAACGGCATCTGTTTCGCGCGTTCAACCGCCTGATGCCCGCTATCGCAAAGCTCCACATGTTGCACCATATCTTCCAGCAACGCGCCGATAAGTTTCAGGTTCGCGGGGTTATCATCAACCGCCATGACTGTCATTGCCAGCTTACTTTCATCGGTAACAGGCAAAAGTGTGTTTTGTTTTTGATGACAAAATTCCGTCAGGGCAGGCAACAGGCGCGTAGGTGTTAAGGGTTTCAGCAGACACGCGCCGATACCATCTTGCTTGAGTTTTTCGGCATTGACCTGTGCATGGCAAGGAAGCGCCAGCATCAGGAAATCGGTCATCGACACCGCTTGCGCCAACCGCTCATGTTGCATTGTTAACGGCTCGCGGAAGGTCACCGCGATGCCTAACAACATCATGTCGTAATGCGCGGGAGGCAGCGCGGAGAACGTTGGGCTATAAACCACTTCCAGCGGCGTTTCACTTAAAATATCCAGCGTGCATTGCGCTGCTGCGGAGTTTGGTTCGACATAGGCCAGACGCTTACCGGCGAGGCACTGGGTGGATGGCCCTTCGATGATAATATTCGGGTTCAGATCAAGATTAATATGGAACCAGAAAGTTGAACCGCGATTCGGCTGGCTATGGAACGAAATATCGCCGCCCATTTCATTAACCAGTTTCTGTGTGATCACCAGCCCCAACCCGGTGCCACCATGGCGGCGGGAAATACTGGCATCAGCCTGTCTGAAGGCCTGGAATAAGCGCGATTGATCGCGTTCAGGAATACCAATGCCGGTATCTCGAATCTGCACTTCAATCTGCACCTTGGTATTACTCAGCGCACGTTTTTCTACCAGAATATCAATGTTGCCATTCTCGGTGAATTTAATCGCATTCCCCACCAGGTTAGTGATGATTTGCTGTAAACGCAGTGGGTCGCCAATTACGTTATCGGGCACGTCGCTCTTAATATTGAGCGTTAATTCCAGCCCTTTATCGTGAGAAGAATGTGCCAGCAGGGTAACGACTTCATCCAGCGTGCTACGCAATGGGAACGGAATACTTTCCAGAATCAGCTTGCCCGCTTCCAGTTTCGAGAAGTCGAGAACATCATTAATAATTGCCAGCAAATTATTTGCCGAGCGTTCAATGGTATTCAGGTGATCGCGCTGCGTTGGTGTTAATTCTGTTTTCAGGGTCAGGCGGGTAAAGCCAATAACGCCATTCAGCGGTGTACGCAGCTCGTGTGACATATTTGCCAGAAACTCGGACTTAATACGCGCCGCTTCCTGGGCGCGCTTTTTCGCCAGATCCAACTCAACGTTCTGAATTTCCATCTGCTCCAGCGTTTCCCGCAGATCGGAAGTCGCCTGGTCGATATTGTGCTGCATCTCTTCGTGATAAGCTGCCAGCGACATTGCCATCGAGTTGATACCGTTTTTCAGCATATCCAGCTCGCCGAGCATAAATCCTTCCACCCGGCTGTCGAGTTGCCCACGACGGATGCGGTCGACGGTATTCACCATGTTACGAATTGGGCCGGTTACATCGCGCATTAAGCGCCAGCCAAAAATAAGCGCAATACCGATACAAAACAGCATCATCACGCTGGAAATAAAGATCTCTTTATATTGCTGCAAGCGAACTGATTTGAGATCCAGCTCAAGCGCAATATATCCCAGCATATTCTGGCTATTTTTGGCATCGCTACTGGGCGATTCGTCGGGAGAATAACTCTCGGAAATAATCGGTGTGCGCAGGATCATAATATCGCCGTCACGTGTAACAGTGAGCTGGCGAGGAAACGGCACGTTGCTGCCGAGCTGCATTGATGAAGGATCAAGATGAAAATTGGAGGTGACAAAAAGTCGGTTATTTTCATCATAAACCGAAATCGCGCGAACAATATCGGAATGGCGACGATGCAGTACGCTTATTAACTGACCGATAGATTCGCGATTTTGCAGGCTCATGCCATATTCAGTAGAAACGGCAAGTGGCTCAATAATGCTGGCACCGGCATCTTCCAGTTGACGCTGCAAGTCGTTATAGCGGTGTACGACGAAAAAGATACTCAGCAATAAACCAATAAGGACGGTCGGTGCCAGGATCAGAATCATCATGCGTGCGCGCAGGCTGTAGTTGGTCATGGAGTTCCGTTATGGGACAATTAAGGTCACACTGTTAAATTGAGAAAGTCTCGCCAATGGCGCAATTCTACTCTGCAAAACGACGCACGACGACGCGTCAGATCATAACCGTTTCAGTCAACGACCTCGACTCTTTTGGTCAGGGCGTGGCGCGACATAACGGCAAAACGTTATTTATCCCCGGGCTATTGCCGCAGGAAAACGCGGAAGTGACTGTTACTGAAGATAAAAAACAGTATGCCCGCGCTAAAGTCGTACGGCGGTTAAGCGACAGCCCGGAACGCGAAACGCCACGCTGCCCTCATTTTGGCGTATGCGGTGGCTGTCAGCAACAACACGCCAGCGTGGATTTACAGCAGCGCAGCAAAAGTGCGGCGCTCGCCCGGTTAATGAAACACGACGTCTCTGAAGTGATCGCCGACGTCCCCTGGGGCTATCGGCGCCGTGCGCGTTTAAGTCTGAACTTTCAGCCGAAAACACAACAGCTCCAGATGGGATTTCGCAAAGCGGGTTCCAGTGACATTGTTGATGTTAAACAATGCCCTGTTTTAGTGCCCCAACTTGAAGCATTGCTGCCCAAAGTCAGAGCATGTCTGACGAGCTTACAGGGAATGCGCCACCTTGGGCATGTTGAACTGGTGCAGGCAACCAGCGGCACGCTGATGATTTTGCGCCATACCGCACCGCTAAGTTCGGCAGATCGCGAAAAACTGGAATGCTTTTCGCATTCTGAAGGCCTGGATCTGTATCTCGCCCCCGATAGTGAGATACTCGAAACGGTCTCTGGTGAGATGCCCTGGTATGACTCAAACGGGTTGCGCTTAACTTTTAGCCCGCGTGATTTTATTCAGGTCAACGCGGGCGTGAACCAGAAAATGGTGGCGCGCGCGCTGGAGTGGCTGGATGTGCAACCTGACGAGCGCGTGCTGGATCTGTTCTGCGGCATGGGCAATTTTACGCTGCCGTTAACCACTCGTGCGGCAAACGTGGTGGGCGTAGAAGGTGTTCCGGCACTGGTGGAAAAAGGCCAGCAGAATGCGCGTCTTAATGGCTTACAAAATGTGACGTTTTATCACGAAAATCTTGAAGAAGATGTCACAAAGCAGCCGTGGGCGAAAAGCGGCTTCGATAAAGTGTTGCTGGACCCAGCGCGAGCAGGTGCCGCAGGTGTTATGCAACAAATTATAAAACTGGAACCCATTCGTATAGTTTATGTATCCTGTAACCCTGCAACGCTGGCTCGGGATAGCGAAGCGTTATTAAAAGCAGGATATACCATTGCGCGACTGGCGATGCTGGATATGTTCCCACACACGGGGCATCTGGAATCGATGGTACTTTTCTCGCGCGTAAAATAGTTACGATTTGCTGATTTCGGCAGGTCTGGTCCCTAAAGGAGAGGACGATGGTTGCGGTAAGAAGTGCACATATCAATAAGGCTGGTGAATTTGATCCGCAAAAATGGATCGCAAGTCTGGGTATTACCAGCCAGAAGTCGTGTGAGTGCTTAGCCGAAACCTGGGCGTATTGTCTGCAGCAGACGCAGGGGCATCCGGATGCCAGTCTGCTATTGTGGCGTGGTGTTGAGATGGTGGAGATCCTCTCGACATTAAGTATGGACATTGACACGCTGCGGGCGGCGCTGCTGTTCCCTCTGGCGGATGCCAACGTAGTCAGCGAAGATGTGCTGCGTGAGAGCGTCGGTAAGTCGGTCGTCAACCTTATTCACGGCGTGCGAGATATGGCGGCGATCCGCCAGCTGAAAGCGACGCACACCGATTCTGTTTCCTCTGAACAGGTCGATAACGTTCGCCGGATGTTATTGGCGATGGTCGATGATTTTCGCTGTGTGGTCATCAAACTGGCTGAGCGTATTGCTCATCTGCGCGAAGTGAAAGACGCGCCGGAAGATGAACGCGTACTGGCAGCAAAAGAGTGCACCAATATCTATGCGCCGCTGGCGAACCGTCTCGGGATCGGGCAACTGAAATGGGAACTGGAAGATTACTGCTTCCGTTATCTCCACCCGACCGAATACAAACGCATTGCAAAACTGCTGCATGAGCGCCGTCTCGACCGCGAACACTACATTGAAGAGTTTGTCGGTCATCTGCGTGCAGAGATGAAAGCTGAAGGCGTTAAAGCTGAAGTGTATGGCCGCCCGAAACACATCTACAGCATCTGGCGCAAAATGCAGAAAAAGAACCTTGCCTTTGACGAGCTGTTTGATGTCCGTGCAGTACGTATCGTCGCCGAGCGTTTACAGGACTGCTACGCCGCGTTGGGGATAGTGCACACTCACTATCGCCACCTGCCGGATGAGTTCGACGATTACGTCGCTAACCCGAAACCAAACGGCTACCAGTCTATTCATACCGTGGTGCTTGGGCCGGGCGGCAAAACCGTTGAGATCCAAATCCGCACCAAACAGATGCATGAAGATGCAGAGTTGGGCGTTGCTGCGCACTGGAAATATAAAGAGGGCGCGGCTGCTGGCGGCGCGCGTTCGGGACATGAAGACCGGATTGCCTGGCTGCGTAAACTGATTGCGTGGCAGGAAGAGATGGCCGATTCCGGCGAAATGCTCGATGAAGTACGCAGCCAGGTCTTTGACGACCGGGTGTACGTCTTTACGCCGAAAGGTGATGTGGTTGATTTACCTGCGGGCTCAACGCCGCTGGACTTCGCGTACCACATCCACAGTGATGTCGGGCACCGCTGCATCGGGGCAAAAATTGGCGGGCGTATCGTGCCGTTCACCTACCAGTTGCAGATGGGCGACCAGATCGAAATTATCACCCAGAAACAGCCGAACCCCAGCCGTGACTGGTTAAACCCAAACCTCGGCTACGTCACAACCAGCCGTGGGCGTTCGAAAATTCACGCCTGGTTCCGTAAACAGGATCGTGACAAAAACATTCTGGCAGGACGGCAAATCCTTGACGACGAGCTGGAACATCTGGGGATCAGCCTGAAAGAAGCAGAAAAACATCTGCTGCCGCGTTACAACTTCAATGATGTCGACGAGTTGCTGGCGGCGATTGGTGGCGGGGATATCCGTCTCAATCAGATGGTCAACTTCCTGCAATCGCAATTTAATAAGCCGAGTGCCGAAGAGCAGGACGCCGCCGCGCTGAAGCAGCTTCAGCAAAAAAGCTACATACCGCAAAACCGCAGTAAAGATAACGGTCGCGTGGTAGTCGAAGGTGTCGGCAACCTGATGCACCATATCGCGCGCTGCTGCCAGCCGATTCCTGGCGATGAGATTGTCGGCTTCATTACCCAGGGACGTGGTATCTCAGTACACCGCGCCGATTGCGAACAACTGGCGGAACTGCGCTCCCATGCGCCGGAACGCATTGTTGACGCTGTATGGGGCGAGAGCTACTCCGCCGGGTATTCGCTGGTGGTTCGTGTGCTGGCGAATGATCGTAGCGGGTTGTTACGTGATATCACGACCATTCTCGCCAACGAGAAGGTGAACGTGCTTGGCGTTGCCAGCCGTAGCGATACCAAACAGCAACTGGCGACCATCGACATGACCATTGAAATTTACAACTTGCAGGTGCTGGGGCGCGTGCTGGGTAAACTCAATCAGGTGCCGGATGTTATCGATGCGCGTCGGTTGCACGGGAATTAATCTTACATAGCTGGATATGGCGTCAGCCGTATCCAGCGATATCTTTTACTCGAAGGTATTACACCTGACAGACCCGCAATTTTCAGGACATTCCAATGAATCAAATCGACCGTTTGCTCACTATTATGCAGCGTCTTCGCGACCCGGAAAACGGCTGCCCGTGGGATAAAGAGCAGACTTTCGCCTCTATTGCACCTTATACCCTTGAAGAAACCTACGAAGTGCTGGATGCCATTGCCCGCGAAGACTTTGACGATCTGCGCGGTGAACTTGGCGATCTATTGTTCCAGGTGGTGTTTTACGCGCAAATGGCTCAGGAAGAAGGGCGCTTTGACTTTAATGATATTTGCGCTGCAATCAGCGATAAATTAGAGCGTCGACATCCACATGTTTTTGCTGACAGTTCTGCCGAAAACAGCAGTGAAGTGCTCGTCCGTTGGGAGCAAATCAAAACCGAAGAACGCGCGCAGAAAGCGCAGCATTCGGCGCTGGACGATATTCCTCGTAGTTTACCGGCCTTAATGCGTGCGCAAAAAATTCAGAAACGTTGCGCCAACGTTGGCTTTGACTGGACGACGCTTGGCTCGGTGGTCGATAAAGTTTATGAAGAGATCGACGAGGTGATGTACGAGGCGCGGCAGGCTGTTGTCGACCAGGCTAAACTGGAGGAGGAAATGGGTGACCTGTTGTTTGCCACGGTCAATCTGGCTCGCCATTTAGGGACAAAAGCAGAAATTGCATTGCAAAAAGCGAACGAAAAATTCGAGCGTCGTTTTCGCGAAGTGGAGCGTATTGTTGCCGCGCGTGGACTGGAAATGACAGGTGTTGACCTCGAAACAATGGAAGAAGTCTGGCAACAGGTAAAACGGCAGGAAATTGATCTCTAAGGGAATTACGCGGTCAAGCGCGATTTGTGTCATTTTTTAAATGACAAGCGATTGATTTGCGTCAAAAACATTTACCCCAAAGGGGCTATTTTCTCACTCCTGATTTCAATAGTGCGCTGGCGAAGAGGAGGGATAATGAAAGTTTGTGGCACAGGTCATGTTCGGGTATACTGCTTTCCCGTCCTGGTTATTCCATCGTCTTTTCAACCTAACTTCTCAGGTTCAGCATGACAACGAACTATATTTTTGTGACCGGCGGGGTCGTATCCTCTCTGGGTAAAGGCATTGCCGCAGCCTCCCTCGCAGCCATTCTTGAAGCCCGTGGCCTCAATGTGACCATCATGAAACTGGATCCGTACATCAACGTCGATCCAGGTACTATGAGCCCAATCCAACACGGGGAAGTGTTCGTTACTGAAGACGGCGCTGAAACCGACCTGGACCTGGGGCACTACGAGCGTTTCATTCGTACTAAAATGAGCCGCCGTAACAACTTCACCACGGGTCGTATCTACTCTGACGTTCTGCGTAAAGAACGCCGTGGCGACTATCTAGGCGCAACCGTACAGGTTATCCCACACATTACTAACGCTATCAAAGAACGCGTTCTTGCTGGTGGCGAAGGCCACGACGTGGTTCTGGTAGAAATCGGCGGTACTGTAGGTGATATTGAATCCCTGCCGTTCCTCGAAGCGATTCGCCAGTTGGCTGTTGAAATTGGCCGCGAACATACTCTGTTTATGCACTTGACGCTGGTGCCGTACATGGCAGCGTCTGGTGAAGTCAAAACTAAACCGACTCAGCACTCTGTAAAAGAACTGCTCTCTATCGGTATCCAGCCTGACATCCTGATTTGTCGTTCAGATCGCGCCGTACCGGCAAACGAACGTGCGAAGATTGCATTGTTCTGTAATGTTCCGGAAAAAGCGGTTATTTCTCTGAAAGACGTCGATTCCATCTATAAAATTCCGGGCCTGTTGAAATCTCAGGGGCTGGACGATTATATTTGTAAACGATTCAGCTTGAACTGCCCGGAAGCGGATCTGTCCGAATGGGAACAGGTTATCTTTGAAGAAGCGAATCCGGTGAGCGAAGTTACCATCGGTATGGTCGGTAAGTACATTGAACTGCCGGACGCTTATAAATCCGTGATTGAAGCACTGAAACACGGTGGGCTGAAAAATCGTGTCAGTGTCAACATTAAACTGATCGATTCACAAGATGTTGAAACGCGCGGTGTTGAAATCCTTAAAGGTCTGGACGCGATCCTCGTACCTGGTGGTTTCGGCTATCGTGGCGTAGAAGGCATGATTACTACCGCGCGCTTTGCGCGTGAGAACAATATTCCTTATCTGGGCATTTGCCTGGGTATGCAGGTGGCGTTAATTGATTACGCTCGCCATGTTGCCAACATGGAGAACGCCAACTCTACGGAATTTGTGCCAGACTGTAAGTACCCGGTTGTGGCGCTGATTACCGAGTGGCGCGATGAAAACGGCAACGTTGAAGTTCGTAGCGAGAAGAGCGATCTCGGTGGCACCATGCGTCTCGGCGCACAGCAGTGCCAGTTGGTTGACGATAGTCTGGTTCGCCAGCTGTACAATGCGCCGACAATTGTTGAGCGTCATCGTCACCGTTACGAAGTCAACAACATGCTGTTGAAACAGATTGAAGATGCAGGTCTGCGCGTTGCGGGCCGTTCCGGGGATGATCAGTTGGTCGAGATCATCGAAGTTCCGAATCACCCGTGGTTCGTGGCTTGTCAGTTCCATCCGGAGTTTACTTCTACTCCACGTGATGGTCACCCGCTGTTTGCCGGCTTTGTGAAAGCCGCCAGCGAGTTCCAGAAACGTCAGGCGAAGTAAGTAAAAAAGTTAGAACGGCAACGCGTACCCAGGGTACGCGTTGTTTGTCTGGAGTTTTAGTTTAACTAGTGACTTGAGGAAACCCTAATGTCCAAAATCGTAAAAATCATCGGTCGTGAAATCATCGACTCCCGTGGTAACCCGACTGTTGAAGCCGAAGTACACCTGGAGGGTGGTTTCGTCGGTATGGCAGCTGCTCCGTCAGGTGCTTCTACTGGTTCCCGTGAAGCACTGGAACTGCGCGATGGCGACAAATCCCGTTTCCTGGGCAAAGGCGTAACCAAAGCTGTTGCTGCGGTTAACGGCCCGATCGCTCAGGCGCTGATTGGCAAAGATGCCAAAGATCAGGCTGGCATTGACAAGATCATGATCGACCTGGACGGCACCGAAAACAAATCCAAATTCGGCGCGAACGCAATCCTGGCTGTATCTCTGGCTAACGCCAAAGCTGCTGCAGCTGCTAAAGGTATGCCGCTGTACGAGCACATTGCTGAACTGAACGGTACTCCGGGCAAATACTCCATGCCGGTTCCGATGATGAACATCATCAACGGTGGTGAGCACGCTGACAACAACGTCGATATCCAGGAATTCATGATTCAGCCGGTTGGCGCGAAAACTGTGAAAGAAGCCATCCGCATGGGTTCTGAAGTTTTCCATCACCTGGCAAAAGTTCTGAAAGCGAAAGGCATGAACACTGCTGTTGGTGACGAAGGTGGCTATGCGCCGAACTTGGGTTCCAACGCTGAAGCTCTGGCTGTAATCGCTGAAGCTGTTAAAGCTGCTGGTTATGAACTGGGCAAAGACATCACTCTGGCGATGGACTGCGCAGCTTCTGAATTCTACAAAGACGGTAAATACGTTCTGGCTGGCGAAGGCAACAAAGCGTTCACCTCTGAAGAATTTACTCACTTCCTGGAAGAACTGACCAAACAGTACCCGATCGTTTCTATCGAAGACGGTCTGGACGAATCTGACTGGGACGGTTTCGCATACCAGACCAAAGTTCTGGGCGACAAAATCCAGCTGGTTGGTGACGACCTGTTCGTAACCAACACCAAGATCCTGAAAGAAGGTATCGAAAAAGGTATCGCTAACTCCATCCTGATCAAATTCAACCAGATCGGTTCTCTGACCGAAACTCTGGCTGCAATCAAGATGGCGAAAGACGCTGGCTACACTGCAGTAATCTCTCACCGTTCTGGTGAAACTGAAGACGCTACCATCGCTGACCTGGCTGTTGGTACTGCTGCAGGCCAGATCAAAACCGGTTCTATGAGCCGTTCTGACCGTGTTGCTAAATACAACCAGCTGATTCGTATTGAAGAAGCTCTGGGCGAAAAAGCACCGTACAACGGTCGTAAAGAGATCAAAGGCCAGGCATAAGTCTGACTTTATCTGATTTAAAAATGCCAGCCTCCGGGCTGGCATTTTTTATGGTTGAGTTACCAGCGGCCGGACGCGCCGCCACCGCCAGAAGAACCGCCACCTCCGCTAAATCCGCCGCCACTTGAACCTCCACCGGAAGAGGATGAAGAAGAACCTTTTTTTGAAGCTCTTTCTTTACCGAGCTTCTTGTATTTGGCGCGTAACTTTTTATTCACCAGAAGCCAGAAGATAAGCAGCGGTACGATCGCAAAAGGCGTTAACATACCGCAGGCAACGATTAAATTCGTCCATGGTCCTGGCTCGGCAACATAGAGGAATACCATCCCGTAAATTGCGGCAGTGAGGGCAATCCACGGTAGATTTGATGGATCGGTAAAAATAATAAAATACGAAAGTACAGCCAGTAAAATAATGATAGCAATCGATAATGGAATTGGAGTTTTGATACTGTAATGATTTCCGCTGCCTTCTGGCAATTCACCATTCAACAGAAGCGCGCCGATATTTTCGCTGGCCAGTGTTAACCCTCCCATAAGATCATCGTTTTTGAACGCGGGGATCAATATATCACTGATAATCTTTGCCGCTTGCAGGTCGGTAACAACGCCCTCCAGTCCATAGCCAACTTCAATACGGACGGTATGATCTTCCCAGGCGACCAGGAGTAAAATACCATCGTTACGCTGTACATCGCCCAACTTCCAGCTATCAAAAACGCGTGTTGCATATTGTTCAATGGTATCTTCACCAGTGGATGGCACCACTAATATAGCGACCTGCGCCTGCGTATTCTGTGCAATCTTCTGTAACTGCAGTGTCAGAGATTGTTGCTCAGGTGAACTTAATGTATCAGTAAGATCGGTCACCTGTTGGTGTAGTTCCGGTACAGCAATTTGCTGGGCAAACACAGGAACGCACCACAATATGAGTAGAAAAAAGATTAAGCGCATATTGATCACCTGCGTCCGGATGAACCGCCGCCTCCTGAAGATCCGCCCCCGCCACGAAAAGAATTTCTCGACGAAGAGCGAGAATGAGCAGCACTACTCTCCGTTTTTTTGTTATTTTTTGCACTGGAACCCAGTTTAAGATTGCCGGTAAATATAGCCACAATGATCAGCAGAACGATGCCAGCAATGGTTATTGGCCCGATAAAATAATCAGTCAGCCCGATAATTGTTGATATCAATGCCATATCTTTATTACTGGCGAAAACCAGGCACCATCCCACAACAATTATCAGCAGCACGACAAACAATGAATTTCGTCCTGACTTAGGATGTTGCAGAGGCGTATTTTGTTTTATTGCTTTGGTGTTTTTATTCTTTGGTGCCAGCATCATGGAGAATGCGCGGCTCATATGAAAAAACACCATCAGGCGCCGCCAGCATTTGGCAGTAAACAATAAACTTATGCATACTAAAGATATTCGCCGAATGATGACATCATCACGAAAGAAGCAAAACCAAACGACGGGGGTTGCCAGTGAAATAAGCCATATTACAGGTCCAGGATTATCGATGAAGCGCCAGACGGCGGCAATAATGGCGATCATCAGCAATGTCCAGGCAAGACATGGCAGTGAGCGTTGCGGATTAGCAAACAGATGATTGGCTAAAGCATCCAGTGGACTAAGGTTCGCTTTGGTATGGGTAAACAGAGCTATGCCTTCAACTCCCTGCGTTAATCCGGCGAAGAGATTGTTTTTTTCAAACTCTGATTGCATACGGTAACGAACAATTTGCGAAGCTTGTTCTGGTGGCAACATTTCTTCCAGTCCATGTCCAATCTTCATTGACGCCCGCCCTTCCGGCCAAACGACGAGAATTAAGATACCTTCGCCGTACCGCTTCTCTCCAACGGGTTTCCAGTGATATACCCCGTAGCTCTGCGAGGCTGCAAGTTTAATGTTTTTGCCCCCTGTGGTCGGCGCAACCAACACTGCCACCTGGAAGTGGTTTTGCTGCTCGAGAGTCTGTAATTGTTGAGTTAAAGCTGTTTGTTCTTCTGGCGTTAACGTCCCGGTCAAGTCCGTTACATATGGCACTTGTTCAGCGAATACAGGAAAACCGAATAGCGCCAGAATCAGGATAAAAATACGCATAGCAATTCCTTTCGTTACCAGCGCCCGGAAGCGCCACCGCCACCAGATGAACCGCCGCCACCGCTGAAATTGTCATTGTCGAAAGAAGAGGATGATGATGACGACGAATCTCTGTAGTTAGAATTGCTTCTGGTATGACGTGATGGCTGGTTGGCCTTACGCATTGAATCACGCACTTTTCTGCCGAAAGGGGTAAAGGCGATGGCGACAGCCAGAAATGGTGTGGCGAAGCAGAGTAATGTTGCGAGCACTCCCCAGCTTCCGCTGAAACCGGCAATAGGTAAAACAAAGGCCAGTACAACAGCTGCGAAGCAAATCAATCCCAGCGTTTTGATATATCCCCTGGCGGAAATAAAGGTCAGTACTATCGCCCAGGCCAACAAAGCCCACCAACCGCTAAAGGGTAAAGGGTGATCGGTCGGTGTTATCGTTGCTAAATTATCCTCTGTCAGACGACTTTCAATATCGCTGATTCCCTCTTGCAAACCGCCAGCCAGGTCGCCATTTTTAAATGCTGGAATAATACTGTTGCGAATAATTTGTCCGGACTGTGCATCCGTAATAACGCCTTCCAGCCCGTAACCGATTTCAATACGCACGGTATGATCCTGCCAGGCGACTAACAGCAGAATGCCATCATCGCGGTCTTTATCACCTGGCTTCCAGCTATCGAATACCCGCGTTGCGTACTGTTCGATGGTTTCATCGCCTGTTGTTTCAACCACTAACACGACCAGCTGCGCCTGATTTTTTTGCGTCAGGGCTTTAATCTGGTTGGTCAGGGTGTTTACTTCGTTGTTCGTCAATGTGTCAGTTAAATCATTTACATACTTGGGTATTTCAGGTACTGGAATTTGCGTGGCAAACGCAGATGAACAGAAGAAAGCCATAAGAAAGATAAAATTTCGCATAGGGCTTCTCCGCTTAATGAGCATGAGTATTCTGGCTAAAATCTATTGTTGGGGCTTTACTTACTGCGGCGACATCATCTGGCAAATAATTTTTCTTCGGTGTGTAATCCATTACCTTTGCGGTTAATACAGCGGGGAATTTGCGGATGGTAACATTATATTGTTCAATGGCTTTAATATATCTTCCTCGCGCAACGGCAATTCGGTTTTCACTTCCTTCAAGTTGTACCATCAAATTTTGATAGAGTTCCTGAGCCTTTAATTCAGGATAACGCTCACTAATAATCGTTAGCTGGCCGAGTGTACGTGTCAGCTGCGACTGAGCTTGCTGCCAGGTTTGTAATTTTTGCGCATCTCCCGGAGCTTGCTGAAGATCGCTGCTGGCGCGATTAGCCTGGCTACGCGCCAATGTTACGGCTTCCAACACTTCTTTTTCATGGCTGGAATAACCTTTAATACTGGCGACGAGATTAGGAATAAGGTCGGCGCGACGTTGATACTGATTCAGAACTTCTGACCAGGATGAATTAATCTGCTCGTCATAAGTTTGAATATCGTTATATCCACAACCTGATAAATTGAAAATAAATATAATTACGATGAATATTCTGAGCATGTTTAAATCCCTTTAGTTTAATTCCCCAGGACATAATACGTCGTTTCATTATTTCCTTAATGATCTGATTCACCTTTTTATCTTAAACCCGCATGTAACAGAATGTTAATAAAGCATGAATATTGCGGTAGGATCTGCAATAATTAACAATTATCCACTTTACAGAGAATGCTATGCAGTACCCGATTAACGAGATGTTCCAGACCCTGCAAGGTGAGGGTTACTTTACCGGCGTCCCCGCCATTTTTATTCGTTTACAGGGATGCCCGGTCGGCTGTGCCTGGTGTGATACCAAACACACGTGGGAAAAACTTGAGGATCGGGAAGTTTCTCTTTTCAGCATTTTGGCGAAAACCAAAGAGAGTGATAAGTGGGGGGCAGCGAGCAGTGAAGACTTGCTCGCAGTCATCGGTCGTCAGGGATACACCGCGCGTCACGTGGTGATTACTGGTGGTGAGCCTTGTATTCATGATTTGCTGCCATTGACCGACCTGCTCGAAAAGAATGGTTTTAGCTGCCAGATCGAAACCAGCGGCACTCATGAAGTGCGTTGCACACCGAATACCTGGGTTACCGTGTCGCCAAAAATAAATATGCGTGGCGGCTATGAAGTGTTGTCTCAGGCACTGGAACGAGCCAATGAAATTAAACATCCTGTTGGACGCGTACGGGATATTGAAGCACTGGATGAATTGTTGGCGACGCTGACCGATGATAAACCGCGAGTAATTGCCCTTCAGCCGATTAGCCAGAAGGATGATGCCACGCGTTTGTGTATTGAAACCTGCATTGCGCGGAACTGGCGTTTGTCGATGCAAACGCATAAATATTTGAATATTGCCTGATTAAACATTTATAAGCGTTGAAAATGAGTGGAACCTGTAAATAACTCCACTCATTTATATTCTTTGTCGCCTCTGAAACTACTCCATTTTGCCCATCCTGGACTAATCATTGCCATTCTCTACAAATTCTGTGGCGTTAATTTTTCGCTGGGGTGAAAATTATTGCGGTGAAGTTTGGTAGATTTTAGTTTTTATAGATTTATTTTAAATATTTACCTTTTCAGTCAATGGATTAAGTGCTCTTTAACATAGTAGATGTGTTGTTTGTGTGATCCTGTAAAGTTGGTAGATTGTGACTGGCTTAAAAAATCATTAATTAATAATAGGTTATGTTTAGAGAGTTCCCCGCGCCAGCGGGGATAAACCGTGAATAGTCTTCAGGTCGTCCACGGTGGAATCGAGTTCCCCGCGTCAGCGGGGATAAACCTTTCAGTAGGGTTCAGCCCGGGCAGTTTCCCGCCCGGTCTTCCTTACTTACGCATTCGACCAGCTCTGGATCGAATCCGCACTCCCCAGCTCACCATACATCACTTCATACGATTTTTTCAAAATCACATCGGTGTGTTTGGTTAGGTCTTTGAAAATACCTTTATTCATCGCGTCGTAGCGTTTGGCATTGCACTCAACAGGCATAAAGATATCTTTCACGCGAACCATTTTGTCGATCGCCGTTGCGTAATCCGGATACAGACCCAGACCTACCGCTGTATTAATCGCCGCCCCCAAACTTGCACAGCCGTTAATGGCGTTACGCCGTGCCCCACATATCCAGAGCGCAACACCCTAACATAGCGTTACTTAAGGGAAATTGACCGCCGACACACTCTTATCATTCGCCGCGATAGATGCAACCTGCGGTGCAGGTTTCTTTCACCATAACCGCACTTAACAGCGGAACAACAGGTTTAACCTGATCCCAAATCCATTTTGCTAAAACTTCGCTGGTCGGGTTTTCCAGACCTGGAATATCATTGAGATAATAGTGATCGAGGCGATCATAGGTTGGTTTAAATGCCGCTTTCAGTTCAGCGAAATCGATAATCCAGCCCGTATGCGGATCGACTTCCCCGGTAATTTCCAGGCGCACCATAAAAGAGTGCCCGTGAAGGCGACCACATTTATGCCCTTGTGGGACGTGTGGTAAGCGGTGAGCGGCTTCGAAGGTGAAATCTTTAAATAACGTGGTGGACATCATAATTTCTCTACAGGACGACAAAACGGGCGTAGAGTACCGGAAAGCCTGTTTTTTCGCATTATCTAAAATGGGTTTGTTGCGCAAAATAGCCTAATTATCTTAATGATGGTCAATATTTATTTATTTTTCATTGGGTTAATAAATCTATTTTGTTGTTAAAGACTATTGCTAAAACAGGTTAGTCGATTTGGTTATTAGTTATCGCTATCCCGTCTTTAATCCACACCGTTCGCCCCGTTAACCTTACCTTCTCTTTTGTTTTATGGGCGCAGACAGGGCGCAGAAACAGCTTTGCTTACTGGAACATAACGACGAATGACGACACAGGCCCCACCTTCCGCTTTGCTTCCGCTGAACCCGGAGCAACTGGCTCGCCTCCAGGCAGCCACTACTGATTTGACTCCTACCCAGCTTGCGTGGGTATCCGGCTATTTCTGGGGAATACTTAACCAGCAGCCAGGTACACTTGCAGCTACACCTGCGCCAGGCGCAGAAATGCCGGGTATCACCATCATCTCCGCTTCGCAAACGGGTAATGCTCGCCGGGTAGCTGAAGCGTTACGTGACGACTTATTAACGGCAAAACTGAACGTTAAGCTGGTGAACGCAGGCGACTATAAATTCAAACAAATCGCCAGTGAAAAACTGCTTATCGTGGTGACTTCAACACAAGGGGAAGGGGAACCGCCGGAAGAAGCCGTCGCGCTGCATAAGTTCCTGTTCTCCAAAAAAGCGCCGAAGCTGGAAAATACCGCTTTTGCCGTGTTTAGCCTTGGTGACACCTCTTATGAGTTTTTCTGCCAGTCCGGTAAAGATTTTGACAGCAAGCTGGCGGAACTGGGCGGTGAACGCCTGCTCGACCGTGTTGATGCTGACGTTGAATATCAGGCAGCCGCCAGCGAATGGCGCGCCCGCGTGGTTGATGTTCTGAAGTCCCGCGCGCCTGTTGCGGCTCCTTTGCAATCCGTCGCTACTGGCGCGGTAAATGAAATTCACACCAGCCCATATAGCAAAGAAGCGCCGCTGGTGGCGAGCCTTTCGGTTAACCAGAAAATTACCGGACGCAATTCTGAAAAAGACGTTCGCCATATCGAGATCGATTTAGGTGATTCAGGCCTGCGCTATCAGCCGGGCGACGCGCTGGGCGTCTGGTATCAGAACGATCCCGCACTGGTAAAAGAGATTGTTGAACTGCTGTGGTTGAAAGGCGATGAACCCGTCACCGTTGACGGCAAAACGCTACCGCTGGCAGAAGCCTTACAGTGGCACTTCGAACTGACCGTCAACACCGCGAATATTGTTGAGAACTACGCCACTTTAACGCGCAGTGAAACGCTGCTGCCGCTGGTGGGCGATAAAGCGAAGTTGCAGCATTACGCGGCAACCACGCCAATTGTCGATATGTTGCGTTTCTCTCCGGCACAACTGGACGCTGATGCATTCATCGGTATTTTGCGCCCACTGACGCCGCGCCTGTATTCCATCGCCTCATCGCAGGCGGAAGTCGAGAGCGAAGTGCACGTCACCGTCGGCGTTGTGCGTTATGACGTGGAAGGCCGCGCCCGTGCGGGTGGTGCCTCCAGCTTCCTCGCCGATCGCGTGGAAGAAGAGGGCGAAGTCCGCGTCTTTATCGAACATAACGAAAACTTCCGTTTGCCTGCTAACCCCGAAACTCCGGTGATTATGATTGGCCCCGGTACGGGCATCGCGCCGTTCCGCGCCTTTATGCAGCAGCGCGCCGCCGACGAAGCGCCGGGTAAAAACTGGCTGTTCTTTGGTAATCCGCATTTTACGGAAGATTTCCTCTATCAGGTGGAATGGCAGCGTTACGTCAAAGAAGGCGTGCTGACGCGTATCGATCTCGCCTGGTCGCGCGATCAAAAAGAAAAAATTTACGTACAAGACAAACTGCGCGAACAGGGCGCAGAGCTGTGGCGCTGGATCAATGACGGTGCCCACATTTATGTCTGCGGCGACGCCAATCGCATGGCGAAAGACGTTGAACAGGCACTTCTGGAAGTGATTGCCGAATTTGGTGGCATGGACACCGAAGCGGCGGATGAATTTTTAAGTGAGCTGCGCGTTGAGCGCCGTTATCAGCGAGATGTCTACTAATGAGCGAAAAACATCCAGGGCCTTTAGTGGTCGAAGGTAAACTGGCAGACGCGGAGCGCATGAAGCTTGAGAGCAACTACCTGCGCGGCACGATTGCTGAAGATTTAAACGACGGCCTGACCGGCGGCTTTAAAGGCGACAACTTTCTGCTGATCCGCTTCCACGGTATGTATCAGCAGGATGACCGCGATATCCGCGCTGAGCGTGCCGAGCAGAAGCTGGAACCGCGTCATGCGATGATGCTGCGTTGCCGTCTGCCTGGTGGGGTGATCACCACCAGACAATGGCAGGCGATTGATAAATTTGCTGAAGACAACACGATTTACGGCAGCATTCGTCTGACCAACCGCCAGACGTTCCAGTTCCACGGCATTCTGAAAAAGAACGTTAAGCCGGCACACCAGATGCTGCACTCGGTCGGGCTTGATGCGCTGGCAACCGCCAACGACATGAACCGTAACGTGCTTTGCACCTCGAACCCGTTTGAATCGCAGCTGCACGCGGAAGCGTATGAATGGGCGAAGAAAATTTCTGAGCACCTGCTGCCACGTACTCGTGCATATGCGGAGATTTGGCTCGATCAGGAGAAAGTCGCCACCACTGATGAAGAACCGATCCTCGGTCAGACCTATTTACCGCGTAAGTTTAAAACGACGGTAGTGATCCCGCCGCAGAACGACATTGATCTGCACGCCAATGACATGAACTTTGTGGCAATAGCAGAAAACGGCAAGCTGGTAGGCTTCAATTTGCTGGTGGGCGGTGGGCTGTCTATCGAACACGGTAACAAAAAAACCTACGCCCGCACCGCGAGCGAGTTTGGCTATCTGCCGCTGGAGCATACGCTGGCGGTGGCGGAAGCCGTCGTGACGACTCAGCGTGACTGGGGTAATCGAACCGATCGTAAAAATGCCAAAACCAAATACACGCTGGAACGTGTGGGGGTCGAGACGTTTAAAGCGGAAGTGGAACGTCGTGCGGGGATCAAGTTTGAACCGATCCGTCCGTATGAGTTCACCGGACGCGGCGATCGCATCGGCTGGATTAAAGGTATTGACGACAAATGGCACCTGACGCTGTTTATCGAAAATGGTCGTATTCTCGATTATCCGGGGCGTCCGCTGAAAACGGGGCTGCTGGAGATCGCGAAGATCCACAAAGGCGATTTCCGCATTACGGCGAACCAGAATCTGATCATCGCCGGTGTACCGGAAAGTGAGAAAGCGAAGATTGAGAAGATCGCCAAAGAGAGTGGGTTGATGAATGCCGTCACGCCGCAGCGTGAAAACTCAATGGCCTGTGTCTCTTTCCCGACCTGCCCACTGGCGATGGCGGAAGCTGAACGATTCCTGCCATCGTTTATCGATAACATCGATAATTTAATGGCGAAACATGGCGTCAGCGATGAGCATATCGTGATGCGTGTAACAGGCTGCCCGAACGGTTGTGGTCGCGCGATGCTGGCGGAAGTGGGCCTGGTGGGTAAAGCGCCGGGTCGCTACAACCTGCATCTTGGCGGCAACCGCATTGGGACACGTATCCCACGGATGTATAAAGAAAACATCACCGAGCCGGAAATCCTGGCGTCGCTTGATGAGCTGATAGGGCGCTGGGCGAAAGAGCGCGAAGCGGGTGAAGGCTTCGGCGACTTTACGGTGCGTGCGGGCATCATTCGCCCGGTGCTCGATCCGGCGCGTGATTTGTGGGATTAACGCATCTCCTGACTATTCCCTCTCCTTTTGGGAGAGGGGTAGGGTGAGGGGAAAAGTGCAGAGGTAATTATGTCCAGACTCGATCTAAACGCCCTGAATGACCTGCCGAAGGTAGAGCGTATTCTGGCGCTGGCGGAAACTAACGCCCAACTGGAAAAACTGGACGCTGAAGGCCGCGTTGCCTGGGCGCTGGAAAATCTGCCCGGTGAATATGTGCTCTCTTCCAGTTTCGGCATTCAGGCAGCGGTGAGCCTGCATCTGGTGAACCAGATTCGCCCGGATATTCCGGTGATCCTCACCGATACTGGTTATCTGTTCCCGGAAACCTACCGCTTTATTGATGAGTTAACGGACAAACTCAAACTGAACCTGAAGGTCTACAGGGCAAAAGAAAGCGCCGCCTGGCAGGAAGCGCGCTACGGTAAACTGTGGGAGCAGGGTGTTGATGGCATTGAAAAATACAATGAGATCAACAAAGTCGAACCCATGAACCGGGCGCTGAAAGAGCTGAATGCGCAAACCTGGTTTGCAGGATTACGCCGTGAACAATCTGGCAGCCGCGCCAATTTACCGGTGCTGGCTATCCAGCGTGGCGTATTTAAAGTGCTGCCGATTATAGACTGGGATAACCGAACTATTTATCAGTATCTGCAAAAACATGGCCTGAAATATCACCCATTATGGGACGAAGGATATTTATCGGTCGGTGATACTCATACAACCCGTAAATGGGAACCCGGAATGGCGGAAGAAGAAACGCGTTTCTTTGGCTTAAAAAGGGAATGTGGATTACACGAAGGGTAAACGTTATCCGGATAAATTAAACGCCTCTGTCAGAAATGATGGGGCGTTTTTATTTTGCGAGCAGCATTCCGGCATTTAAACGTGAACGTCGCAGGGAGAATCAACAGGTATAGAATGGTGTCGGGTGCTTGAGGCTGTCTGGCGTTAAGCATTCGCGAGGTTCCAGATGGACAAAAGCCCCAGGCGATATTTCTATCAACCTGAGGCCAGCGTTCGAACCTAAGCAATTCGGATGTTAGTCTCTTCTTTGCAGGGAGGCAAGACATGCTGACAAAATATGCCCTTGTGGCAATCATAGTACTGTGTTTTACAGTACTGGGATTCACGCTGATGGTAGTGACTCGTTGTGTGAGTTGAGTATCAGAGAACGTGGTATGGAGTTTAAGGCAGTTCTCGCTTACGAATCGAAGAAGTAGCCACCACGCGGGGGTAAAACCCCGCGTATTGAATTGTGATGGTTTGGTCTCCTGCACCCTTTTTTACTCTGTTTCAGGTGGCATTGATTTCCTGCAGGCACAGGAATAATCAGTTAAAACCCATCAAGACGCCTTCGCCAGCTCCTTCACCAGCGGTAGCATTATCCGCATTACATCACGGCAGCGGCGTTCTATTCTTCCAGGAAGTGCCTTATCAATATGCTGTTGATTATCCAGTCTTACATCATGCCAGCTGGTTCCCTCAGGGAATGCGGCTGTTTTTGCGCGTTGCTGATAACCGTCTTTATTTCCCAGATTCCAGTTTGTCGCTTCCACCGAAAGTACGGCAATACCGGCTTTGTCGAAAACTTCGGCGTCATTACAACATCCGGTGCCTTTCGGATAATTTTTATTCAAACCCGGATTGGTCGTAGCGGCAATTCCATGACTGCGGGCAATTGCCAGCGCCCTGTCGCGCGTTAATGTCCTTACTGCTTCAGGGGCTTTTACGCCACTGTTGAAATACAATTTATCGCCGACAATTAAGTTATCGAGATTAATCACCAGCAGCGTATTTTTCCTTTCGGTGTCACTCATCCGCTTGAGTAAATTCTCAGCGCCTAATTTCCCTTCCTCTTCGCCACTGGTCGCCACAAAACGAATACCATATTCGGTTGGCGTATTTTTCAGGCGTTCTGCCAGTTCCAGCATGACACCTAAACCTGCGGCGTTATCATCCATTCCTTGTAATGTCAGCCCGCCGAGATTGGCATCGGCGTCAGCATCGCTCTGCGGGGCGTAGGTATCCAGATGCGCCATAATAATGATCTGCTGCGGCGCTTTGCCTTCATGGGCGGCAATCACCGTACTTCCCGTCACGTTATGCCAGTTCTTGCGATTATCGCGGGCGGTATAAATATATCGGCTATTAAATGTCCGAATATCACTGCGATAACCCATTTGCTGAAACTGTTGGCGAATATAATCGGCAGATAACATTTCTGCGGGTGTTCCGGTCATGCGTCCCGGAAAGAAAGTGGCAATATGTCGCGCCTGTGTATTGGCAAAATCACCAGGTTTAGGTGACGAGGCGTGTACGGGGAGAATAAAGCATACGCCGAGCGCCAGGGCAGCGGTACGGTGGCGCAATGCGGAAAACATAGTGAGTCCTTAAATACCATGCAAATTTTTTACCGCCATAGTATGAAACTGCCGCTGCGCTAAAACAATTTCAAATCTTCCTAAATGCCCGAAATCCGGAGCCTTAAGCACTTTTTGATATTAGCTTTGCCAAATCGTTATTCCGTTAAGGAACTACTCATTCTAATTGGTAATTTCATTCGTTCTCTTACGCTCCCTATAGTCGAAACATCTGATGGCAAGAAAATAGCGGTATTGCAAAGGAACGGTTATGGATCAAAAACGACTTACTCACCTGCGGCAACTGGAGGCGGAAAGCATCCACATTATTCGTGAGGTGGCTGCAGAATTCTCAAATCCGGTGATGCTCTACTCTATCGGTAAAGATTCCAGCGTCATGCTGCATCTGGCGCGCAAGGCGTTTTATCCAGGTACGCTGCCTTTCCCATTGCTGCATGTTGATACTGGCTGGAAATTCCGCGAGATGTATGAGTTCCGCGATCGCACGGCTAAAGCCTACGGCTGCGAGTTGCTGGTGCATAAAAATCCGGAAGGCGTGGCAATGGGGATTAATCCATTCGTGCACGGCAGCGCCAAACATACCGACATCATGAAAACTGAAGGTCTGAAGCAGGCACTGAACAAATACGGTTTTGATGCCGCCTTCGGTGGGGCACGCCGTGACGAAGAAAAATCCCGCGCTAAAGAGCGTATCTACTCTTTCCGTGACCGCTTTCATCGTTGGGATCCAAAAAATCAGCGCCCGGAGCTGTGGCACAACTACAACGGGCAGATTAACAAAGGCGAAAGTATCCGCGTCTTCCCGCTTTCCAACTGGACCGAACAGGATATCTGGCAGTACATCTGGCTGGAAAATATCGACATTGTTCCGCTGTATCTCGCCGCTGAACGTCCGGTTCTGGAACGCGACGGTATGTTGATGATGATTGATGACAACCGTATCGACCTGCAACCCGGCGAAGTGATTAAAAAACGGATGGTGCGTTTCCGCACGCTGGGCTGCTGGCCGCTGACCGGCGCGGTGGAGTCAAATGCGCAAACACTGCCGGAGATCATCGAAGAGATGCTGGTTTCCACCACCAGTGAACGTCAGGGCCGCGTGATTGACCGCGACCAGGCAGGGTCTATGGAGCTGAAAAAACGTCAGGGGTATTTTTAAGATGAACACCGCACTTGCACAACAAATCGCCAATGAAGGTGGCGTCGAAGCCTGGATGATCGCGCAACAACATAAAAGCCTGCTGCGTTTTCTGACCTGCGGCAGCGTCGATGATGGCAAAAGTACCCTGATTGGTCGCCTGCTGCACGATACTCGCCAAATCTATGAAGATCAGCTTTCATCACTGCATAACGACAGTAAGCGTCACGGCACCCAGGGCGAAAAACTGGATCTGGCATTGCTGGTGGATGGTCTGCAAGCTGAGCGCGAGCAGGGCATCACCATTGACGTGGCTTACCGCTATTTCTCCACCGAGAAGCGTAAATTTATTATCGCCGACACTCCTGGGCACGAACAGTACACCCGCAATATGGCGACCGGCGCGTCAACATGTGAGCTGGCGATCTTGCTGATCGACGCCCGTAAAGGCGTACTCGATCAAACCCGCCGGCACAGTTTTATCTCTACGCTGTTGGGGATCAAACATCTGGTCGTGGCGATCAACAAAATGGATCTGGTGGATTACCGCGAAGAGACGTTCACCCGCATTCGTGAAGACTACCTGACTTTCGCGGAACAATTACCGGGCAATCTGGATATCCGCTTTGTGCCACTCTCCGCGCTGGAAGGCGATAACGTGGCTTCGCAAAGTGAAAGTATGCCGTGGTACAGCGGTCCGACACTGCTCGAAATGCTGGAAACCGTAGAGATCCAACGAGTGGTGGATGCCCAGCCAATGCGCTTCCCGGTGCAGTACGTTAACCGCCCGAATCTTGATTTTCGTGGCTACGCCGGAACGCTGGCCTCTGGCAGCGTGAAAGTCGGGCAACGTGTCAAAGTGCTCCCCTCTGGCGTGGAGTCAAACATTGCGCGGATCGTTACTTTTGATGGCGATCGCGAAGATGCCTTTGCCGGAGAAGCGATCACTCTGGTGCTGACGGATGAGATCGACATCAGCCGTGGCGATCTGCTGCTGGCGGCAGACGAAGCGTTACCGGCAGTGCAGAGCGCGTCGGTGGATGTGGTATGGATGGCGGAACAGCCGCTTTCCCCGGGCCAGAGTTACGACATCAAAATTGCCGGTAAGAAGACGCGCGCTCGTGTTGATGGCATTCGCTATCAGGTTGATATTAATAACCTTACCCAACGCGAAGTTGAAAACCTGCCGCTGAACGGCATCGGCCTGGTGGAGCTCACCTTCGATGAGCCGTTGGTGTTAGATCGTTATCAGCAAAACCCGGTTACCGGCGGGCTGATTTTTATCGATCGCCTGAGCAACGTGACTGTGGGCGCCGGTATGGTGCATGAGCCGAAAAACGAGGCTGCCGTTGCGCCGTCGGAATTTAGCACGTTCGAGCTGGAACTGAATGCGTTAGTACGCCGCCACTTCCCACACTGGGGTGCGCGCGATTTACTGGGAGGTAAATGATGGCGCTGCATGACGAAAATGTCGTCTGGCATAGCCATCCAGTAACTGTGCAACAACGCGAGCAACACCACGGTCATCGTGGTGTTGTGCTGTGGTTTACCGGCCTCTCCGGTTCAGGGAAATCGACAGTTGCCGGGGCGCTGGAGGAGGCGTTACATAAACTTGGTGTCAGTACGTATTTGCTGGACGGCGACAACGTTCGCCACGGTTTATGCAGCGATCTCGGTTTTAGCGATGCCGATCGTAAAGAAAATATCCGCCGCGTCGGTGAAGTAGCAAATTTAATGGTTGAAGCCGGACTGGTGGTGCTGACTGCGTTTATTTCCCCACATCGCACTGAGCGCCAGATGGTTCGTGAACGTGTAGGAGCAGGTCGATTTATCGAAGTGTTTGTCGATACTCCGCTGGCGATTTGCGAAGCTCGCGATCCAAAAGGCTTGTATAAAAAAGCGCGCACTGGTGAACTGCGTAACTTTACCGGAATAGACTCCGTTTACGAAGCGCCTGAATCGGCAGAAATTCATCTCAATGGTGAACAATTAGTAACAAATTTGGTTCAGCAATTATTAGATCTACTGAGACAGAACGATATTATCAGATCCTGAGACACCACCGGGTTTCCATGCCCGGTTCGTCAAAGTAACAGGATCAGATATGCGTAATAGCCATAACATTACACTAACAAATAGTGAAAGCCTTACTGAGGATGAAGAAACCACATGGTCGCTGCCAGGTGCTGTGGTCGGTTTTGTCTCCTGGCTGTGTGCGCTGGCGATACCGATGTTGATTTATGGCTCTAACACGCTGTTCTTCTTTATCTATACCTGGCCTTTCTTTCTGGCGCTGATGCCCGTCGCGGTGGTGGTGGGTATTGCGCTGCATTCATTGATGGACGG
The DNA here is from genome assembly GCF_002965965.1 of Escherichia sp. MOD1-EC5495. Classification (NCBI taxonomy): domain Bacteria; kingdom Pseudomonadati; phylum Pseudomonadota; class Gammaproteobacteria; order Enterobacterales; family Enterobacteriaceae; genus Escherichia; species Escherichia sp. MOD1-EC5495. The sequence continues at coordinate 53,945 of NZ_PTRI01000018.1, read as the reverse complement.
AAAGCTACGCTACAGTATTGTTTTCACCCTGGTGACTGTCGGCATTATGTTTGGTGCTCTGTTTATGTGGTTGCTGGGCTAATTTGTTCTTTCCCGTCTACTCTGTTCATAATTCAAACCGTAACCAATAATGAGATTATGTTCTGCACGCCCTGGGTATACGTAACAATGGACAAATGTGGTACATTTGCCCGCGTTGTCGCGGTATCCCCAACAGAGGATGTAGAGTCGTCTTCGGATGCATGGGATGAAGATGCCGTTTTTCAGGGGGCAGGATGGGTAAACTAACGCTGCTGTTGCTGGCTATTCTGGTCTGGCTACAGTATTCGCTGTGGTTCGGTAAGAACGGTATACATGACTATACCCGCGTCAATAATGATGTGGCGGCACAGCAAGCTACAAACGCAAAACTTAAAGCGCGAAACGATCAGCTTTTTGCCGAAATTGACGATCTCAATGGCGGTCAGGAGGCGCTCGAAGAGCGAGCGCGTAATGAACTCAGCATGACCAGGCCGGGCGAAACTTTTTATCGTCTGGTGCCTGACGCGTCGAAACGCGCACAGTCTGCGGGGCAAAACAATCGATAAATCAGCCCAGGAATTAACATGGCAACCACTCATTTGGATGTTTGCGCCGTGGTTCCGGCGGCCGGATTTGGCCGCCGAATGCAAACGGAATGTCCTAAGCAATATCTCTCTATCGGTAATCAAACCATTCTTGAACACTCGGTACATGCGCTGCTGGCGCATCCCCGGGTGTCGCGTGTCGTCATTGCTATAAGCCCTGGCGATAGTCGTTTTGCACAACTTCCTCTGGCAAATCATCCGCAAATCACCGTTGTTGACGGTGGCGAAGAGCGTGCTAATTCCGTGCTGGCGGGTCTGAAAGCCGCAGGTGACGCGCAGTGGGTGTTGGTGCATGACGCCGCACGCCCTTGTCTGCATCAGGATGACCTTGCGCGTCTGTTAACTCTGAGCGAAACCAGCCGCACGGGGGGGATTCTCGCTGCGCCGGTGCGCGATACCATGAAACGCGCCGAACCGGGCAAACATGCGATTGCTCATACCGTTGATCGCAACGGTTTATGGCACGCGCTGACGCCGCAATTTTTCCCTCGTGAGCTGTTACATGACTGCCTGACGCGTGCTTTAAATGAAGGCGCTACCATTACCGATGAAGCCTCGGCGCTGGAATACTGCGGTTTTCATCCACAGCTGGTCGAAGGCCGTGCGGATAACATTAAAGTCACGCGCCCGGAAGATTTGGCGCTTGCCGAATTTTACCTCACCCGAACCATCCATCAGGAGAATACATAATGCGAATTGGACACGGTTTTGACGTACATGCCTTTGGCGGCGAAGGCCCAATTATCATTGGTGGTGTGCGCATCCCTTACGAAAAAGGGCTGCTGGCGCATTCTGATGGCGACGTGGCGCTCCATGCGCTTACCGATGCATTGCTTGGTGCAGCGGCGCTGGGGGATATCGGCAAACTGTTCCCGGATACCGATCCGGCATTTAAAGGAGCAGACAGCCGCGAGCTGCTGCGTGAAGCCTGGCGACGCATTCAGGCGAAGGGGTATACCCTCGGAAACGTCGATGTCACTATCATCGCTCAGGCACCGAAAATGCTGCCGCACATTCCACAAATGCGCGTGTTTATTGCTGAAGATCTCGGCTGCCATATGGATGATGTTAACGTGAAAGCCACTACTACGGAAAAACTCGGATTTACCGGCCGTGGGGAAGGGATTGCCTGTGAAGCGGTGGCGCTACTCATTAAGGCAACAAAATGATTGAGTTTGATAATCTCACTTACCTCCACGGTAAACCGCAAGGCACCGGGCTGCTGAAAGCCAACCCGGAAGATTTTGTGGTGGTGGAAGATTTAGGCTTTGAGCCTGATGGTGAAGGTGAGCATATTCTGGTGCGCATTCTTAAAAACGGCTGCAATACCCGTTTTGTGGCTGACGCGCTGGCGAAATTCCTGAAAATCCATGCGCGTGAAGTCAGCTTCGCCGGGCAGAAAGACAAACATGCAGTGACGGAACAGTGGTTATGCGCTCGCGTTCCGGGCAAAGAGATGCCCGATCTGAGCGCCTTTCAACTGGAAGGTTGCCAGGTGCTGGAGTATGCGCGCCACAAGCGTAAACTGCGTTTAGGGGCGCTGAAAGGCAACGCCTTTACCCTGGTGCTGCGAGAAGTGAGCAATCGCGATGACGTTGAACAGCGACTGATCGATATTTGCGTGAAAGGTGTACCGAACTACTTTGGCGCGCAGCGTTTCGGTATTGGCGGTAGTAACCTGCAGGGCGCGCTGCGCTGGGCGCAAACCAATACTCCGGTACGCGATCGCAATAAACGCAGTTTTTGGTTGTCGGCAGCACGTAGTGCGTTGTTTAATCAGATTGTTGCTGAGCGCCTCAAAAAAGCAGAAGTTAATCAAGTTGTTGACGGCGATGCGCTACAATTAGCCGGGCGCGGCAGTTGGTTTGTTGCAACTAACGAAGAACTGGCGGAATTACAGCGTCGCGTCAACGATAAAGAGCTGATGATTACCGCAGCTTTGCCCGGTAGCGGCGAGTGGGGAACCCAACGTGAGGCGCTGGCATTCGAACAAGCAGCCGTGGCCGAAGAAACTGAATTACAAGCTTTACTGCTGCGCGAAAAAGTTGAAGCCGCGCGCAGAGCGATGCTGTTATATCCGCAACAATTAAGCTGGAACTGGTGGGATGACGTCACCGTAGAAATCCGTTTCTGGCTTCCGGCGGGAAGTTTTGCGACCAGCGTTGTCAGGGAACTTATCAACACAACAGGTGATTATGCGCATATTGCTGAGTAATGATGACGGGGTACATGCACCCGGTATACAAACGCTGGCGAAAGCCTTGCGTGAGTTTGCTGATGTTCAGGTGGTCGCCCCGGATCGTAACCGCAGCGGCGCTTCAAATTCCCTGACGCTGGAATCCTCCCTGCGTACGTTTACCTTTGAAAATGGTGATATCGCTGTGCAAATGGGAACCCCGACTGACTGCGTCTATCTTGGCGTGAACGCACTGATGCGTCCACGTCCGGATATTGTAGTTTCGGGCATTAACGCCGGGCCCAATCTGGGGGATGATGTTATCTATTCCGGTACGGTAGCCGCTGCGATGGAAGGCCGTCATTTAGGTTTTCCGGCGCTGGCTGTTTCGCTTGACGGTCATAAACATTATGACACTGCTGCGGCGGTAACTTGTTCCATTTTGCGCGCACTGTGTAAAGAGCCGCTGCGCACCGGGCGCATTCTCAATATTAATGTTCCAGATTTACCACTGGATCAAATCAAAGGTATTCGCGTGACGCGCTGCGGTACGCGACATCCGGCAGATCAGGTGATCCCGCAGCAAGATCCACGCGGCAATACGCTGTACTGGATTGGCCCACCGGGCGGTAAGTGCGATGCTGGTCCGGGAACCGATTTTGCTGCGGTAGATGAGGGATATGTCTCCATCACGCCGCTGCATGTGGATTTAACGGCGCATAGCGCGCAAGATGTGGTTTCAGACTGGTTAAACAGCGTGGGAGTTGGCACGCAATGGTAAGCAGACGCGTACAAGCACTTCTGGATCAGTTACGTGCGCAAGGTATTCAGGATGAGCAGGTGCTGAATGCACTCGCCGCCGTGCCGCGTGAAAAATTCATTGATGAAGCGTTTGAACAAAAGGCCTGGGACAATATCGCGTTGCCGATAGGTCAGGGGCAGACAATTTCGCAGCCGTATATGGTGGCGCGAATGACCGAATTACTTGAACTGACGCCGCAGTCGCGGGTGCTGGAAATCGGCACCGGTTCGGGATATCAAACGGCAATCCTGGCGCATCTTGTCCAGCATGTATGTTCGGTCGAACGGATTAAAAGCTTGCAGTGGCAGGCGCGTCGTCGCCTGAAAAATCTTGATTTACATAATGTTTCAACCCGTCACGGCGATGGATGGCAAGGTTGGCAAGCACGTGCGCCGTTTGACGCTATCATTGTAACGGCAGCACCGCCCGAAATTCCTACTGCGCTAATGACGCAACTGGATGAAGGCGGGATTCTCGTCTTGCCGGTCGGGGAAGAGCACCAGTATTTGAAACGGGTGCGTCGCCGTGGGGGCGAATTTATTATCGATACCGTAGAGGCCGTGCGCTTTGTCCCCCTAGTGAAGGGGGAGCTGGCTTAAAGTGCGAGAGAATACCTGGAATTTTCCTGGTTATTCTGCAGCAAGTCAGCGTATCGTGAACATCTTTTCCAGTGTTCAGTAGGGTGCCTTGCACGGTAATTATGTCACTGGTTATTAATCAATTTTTCCTGGGGGATAAATGAGCGCGGGAAGCCCAAAATTCACCGTTCGCCGTATTGCGGCTTTGTCACTGGTTTCGCTATGGCTGGCTGGCTGTTCTGACACATCGAATCCACCGGCACCAGTTAGTTCCGTTAATGGCAATGCGCCGGCAAATACCAATTCAGGTATGCTGATTACGCCGCCGCCGAAAATGGGAACGACATCTACAGCGCAGCAACCGCAAATTCAGCCGGTACAGCAGCCACAAATTCAATCTACGCAACAACCACAAATCCAGCCGGTACAGCCTGTCGCTCAGCAACCGGTGCAAATGGAAAATGGGCGTATCGTCTACAACCGTCAGTACGGGAATATTCCGAAAGGCAGTTATAGCGGTAGTACCTATACCGTGAAAAAAGGCGACACACTTTTCTATATTGCCTGGATCACTGGCAACGATTTCCGCGATCTCGCCCAACGCAATAATATTCAGGCACCATACGCGTTGAACGTCGGTCAGACCTTACAGGTTGGCAACGCCTCCGGTACGCCAATTACTGGCGGAAATGCTATTACCCAGGCGGATGCAGCAGAGCAAGGAGTTGTGATCAAGCCTGCACAAAATTCCACCGTTGCTGTTGCGTCGAAACCGACAATTACGTATTCTGAGTCTTCGGGTGAACAGAGTGCTAACAAAATGTTGCCGAACAACAAGCCAACTGCGACCACGGTCACAGCGCCTGTAACAGTGCCAACAGCAAGCACAACCGAGCCGACTGTCAGCAGTACATCGACCAGTACGCCTATCTCCACCTGGCGCTGGCCAACTGAGGGCAAAGTGATTGAAACCTTTGGCGCTTCTGAGGGGGGCAACAAGGGGATTGATATCGCAGGTAGCAAAGGACAGGCAATTACCGCGACCGCAGATGGCCGCGTTGTTTATGCCGGTAATGCGCTGCGCGGTTACGGTAATCTGATTATCATCAAACATAATGATGATTACCTGAGTGCCTACGCCCATAACGACACAATGCTGGTCCGGGAACAACAAGAAGTGAAGGCGGGGCAAAAAATAGCAACCATGGGTAGCACCGGAACCAGTTCAACACGATTGCATTTTGAAATTCGTTACAAGGGGAAATCCGTAAACCCGCTGCGTTATTTACCGCAGCGATAATTCGGCGGAACCAGGCTGTTGCTTGAGCGTTCCGTCAAGGGATCACGGGTAGGAGCCACCTTATGAGTCAGAATACGCTGAAAGTTCATGATTTAAATGAAGATGCGGAATTTGATGAGAACGGAGTTGAGGTTTTTGACGAAAAGGCCTTAGTAGAAGAGGAACCCAGTGATAACGATTTGGCCGAAGAGGAACTGTTATCGCAGGGTGCCACACAGCGTGTGTTGGACGCGACTCAGCTTTACCTTGGTGAGATTGGTTATTCGCCACTGTTAACGGCCGAAGAAGAAGTTTATTTTGCGCGTCGCGCACTGCGTGGAGATGTTGCCTCCCGCCGCCGGATGATTGAGAGTAACTTACGTCTGGTGGTAAAAATTGCCCGCCGTTATGGCAATCGTGGTCTGGCTTTGCTGGATCTTATCGAAGAGGGCAACCTGGGGCTGATCCGCGCGGTTGAGAAGTTTGACCCGGAACGTGGTTTCCGCTTCTCAACATACGCAACATGGTGGATTCGTCAGACGATCGAACGGGCGATTATGAACCAAACCCGTACTATTCGTTTGCCGATTCACATCGTAAAGGAGCTGAACGTTTACCTGCGAACCGCACGTGAGTTGTCCCATAAGCTGGATCACGAACCGAGTGCGGAAGAGATCGCAGAGCAACTGGATAAGCCAGTTGATGACGTCAGCCGTATGCTTCGTCTTAACGAGCGCATTACCTCGGTAGACACCCCTCTGGGCGGTGATTCCGAAAAAGCGTTGCTGGACATTCTGGCCGATGAAAAAGAGAACGGTCCGGAAGACACCACGCAAGATGACGATATGAAACAGAGCATCGTCAAATGGCTGTTCGAGCTGAACGCCAAACAGCGTGAAGTGCTGGCACGTCGATTCGGTTTGCTGGGGTACGAAGCGGCAACACTGGAAGATGTAGGTCGTGAAATTGGCCTCACTCGTGAACGTGTTCGCCAGATTCAGGTTGAAGGCCTGCGCCGTCTGCGTGAGATTTTGCAGACTCAGGGGCTGAATATCGAGGCGCTGTTCCGCGAATAAGCAAGCATCTGTCAGAAAGGCCAGTCTCAAGTGAGGCTGGCCTTTTTCTTTTGTATGATCCGTCCTGAATAGCGTTGATGGTGACGCCGACTTCTGACAGTAAACTGGTGTGCGAAACCCGATGTCTTTATGAAGAAATTCATGACCGATATTGGTAATAGCGGATCTGAACCAGAGCTGATCCTTATCCTGACGGGATTAACTATTTAATTTTATAAAACGATAACCGTCCGCTTTTCGGCGATCCGGTATCAATATAAATCTGGTTAGCGAATGTCTGAATGTTATCAAACATCATATGTCCAAATATAAAATAATCAGCACCGTTTATTTTTTGTAACTCGCCATTAAGCGACTTCTGCACGCGATCAACAGGCCAGAGTAATTCGCTTTCCGCGATTTCTTTGCCAAATTGATATTCATTACCCGGATAATCTGCATGTGCGATGACATATTTTATAATATCGTTACTCAATTCGATAATATGCGGGAGATGATGAAATCTCAGCAACAGATCTATTGCTTCTTTTTGCTCTGAATCATTTAAATCAAAAAACCAGTCGCCGCCGCTGGCTAACCACATATTGCCATCACCAGTCGCGAATGCATCAAGCGCCATCGCTTCGTGGTTGCCTTTCACGGAGGTAAACCAGGGTTGGTTTAACAGGCGTAGCACGTTAAGACTCTCCGACCCACGATCAATATTATCGCCTGTGGAAATAAGTAAGTCTGTTTCGTGACAAAAAGATAATTCATGCAAACGGGATTGTAATAATTGATAGTCACCATGAATATCACCAACAGCCCATATATGGCGGTAGTGATGAGCATCAATTTTTTGATAGCGTGTTGATGGCATGATTTTACCCTGTAAAATAATCTCTACTATTATACAGGGTATTTTTATTAGATTCGTCAGTTGTCGTTAATATTCCCGATAGTAAAAGGCTATCGGGAATTATTTTTACACCAGACTCTTCAACCGATAAATCCACTCCAGCGCCTGACGCGGAGTCAGAGAATCTGGATCGAGATTTTCCAGTGCTTCGACCGCTGGCGAGGTTTCTTCCGGCACAGAAAGTAGCGACATTTGCGTACCATCTACCTGTGTAGCGGCAGCATTCGGCGAAATGCTTTCCAGCTCACGCAGTTTCTGTCGCGCACGTTTGATCACCTCTTTCGGTACACCTGCCAGCGCAGCAACCGCCAGACCGTAACTCTTACTCGCCGCGCCGTCCTGTACGCTGTGCATAAAGGCGATAGTGTCTCCGTGCTCCAGCGCATCGAGATGCACGTTGGCGACGCCTTCCATTTTCTCCGGCAGTTGAGTCAGCTCGAAGTAATGGGTAGCAAACAGCGTCAACGCTTTAATTTTATTCGCCAGATTTTCCGCACATGCCCACGCCAGCGACAGGCCATCGTAAGTGGACGTCCCGCGCCCAATCTCATCCATCAACACCAGACTGTACTCGGTGGCGTTATGCAGAATATTAGCGGTTTCGGTCATCTCCACCATAAAGGTTGAACGTCCGGAAGCCAGATCATCCGCTGCGCCAACACGGGTGAAGATGCGATCGATCGGTCCAATCTCGACTTTTTGTGCCGGTACGTAACTGCCAATATACGCCATCAGCGCAATCAACGCGGTCTGGCGCATATAGGTACTTTTACCACCCATGTTCGGACCGGTGATGATCAACATGCGACGCTGAGGCGACAGATTTAGCGGGTTAGCGATAAACGGCTCATTCAGCACCTGTTCAACCACCGGATGGCGACCTTCGGTAATGCGAATGCCGGGTTTATCGATAAAGGTCGGGCAGGTGTAGTTCAGGGTATATGCGCGTTCCGCCAGATTTACCAGTACGTCCAGTTCTGCCAGCGCGCTCGCACTCTGTTGTAACGCTTCCAGATGCGGCAACAGCAGGTCGAACAGCTCTTCATAAAGCTGTTTTTCCAGCGTCAGTGCTTTACCTTTTGAAGTCAGTACTTTGTCTTCGTACTCTTTCAGCTCCGGAATAATGTAACGTTCGGCGTTTTTCAGCGTCTGGCGGCGCATATAGTTGATTGGCGCCAGATGGCTTTGCCCACGGCTGATTTGAATGTAGTAGCCGTGCACCGCATTAAAGCCGACTTTCAGCGTGTCCAGACCGGTACGTTCACGCTCGCGGATTTCCAGACGCTCCAGATAATCGGTCGCACCGTCAGCCAGCGCACGCCACTCATCCAGTTCTTCGTTATAGCCTGGAGCGATGACGCCACCGTCGCGTACCAGCACTGGCGGTGTCTCGATAATTGCCCGCTCCAGCAGGTCACGCAGCTCGGCAAACTCGCCCATTTTCTCACGCAGTGCCTGTACTGGTGCACTATCGATATTTTCTAACTGTGCGCGCAGTTCCGGCAGTTGCTGGAAGGCATGGCGCATACGAGCCAGATCGCGCGGGCGAGCAGTGCGTAACGCCAGGCGTGCCAGAATACGCTCCAGATCGCCGACCTGCCGTAGTACCGGCTGTAACTCGGCGGTGAAATCCTGCAATGCGCCAATAGTTTGCTGACGCTCAAGCAACACACGGGTGTCGCGCACCGGCATATGCAGCCAGCGTTTCAGCATACGGCTACCCATCGGTGTGACGGTGCAATCGAGCACGGAAGCCAATGTATTTTCCGCACCGCCCGCCAGATTCTGGGTAATTTCCAGGTTACGACGTGTCGCAGCATCCATAATGATGCTGTCCTGCTCACGTTCCATAGTGATAGAACGAATATGCGGCAGGGTCGTGCGTTGGGTATCTTTCGCATACTGTAACAGGCAACCGGCAGCACAAAGCCCGCGAGGCGCGTTCTCGACGCCAAAACCGACAAGATCGCGGGTGCCAAATTGCAGGTTCAACTGCTGGCGCGCGGTGTCGATTTCAAACTCCCACAGCGGACGACGGCGCAGGCCGCGACGACCTTCAATTAACGACATCTCGGCGAAATCTTCTGCATAAAGCAGTTCCGCCGGATTGGTGCGTTGCAGTTCTGCCGCCATCGTTTCGCGGTCAGCCGGTTCGCTCAGACGAAAACGGCCGGAGCTGATATCCAGCGTCGCGTAACCGAAACCTTTGCTGTCCTGCCAGATAGCCGCCAGCAGATTGTCCTGACGCTCCTGTAGCAGGGCTTCATCGCTGATCGTGCCCGGCGTGACGATACGGACAACTTTGCGCTCAACCGGCCCTTTGCTGGTAGCCGGATCGCCGATTTGTTCACAAATCGCAACCGACTCACCTTGATTCACCAGTTTGGCGAGATAGTTTTCCACTGCATGGTAGGGAATACCCGCCATCGGGATCGGCTCGCCCGCAGATGCGCCGCGTTTAGTCAGTGAAATATCCAGCAGCTGCGACGCTCGTTTTGCGTCGTCATAAAACAGCTCGTAAAAGTCACCCATCCGGTAGAACAGCAGGATCTCAGGATGCTGGGCTTTCAGCTTGAGGTACTGCTGCATCATCGGAGTATGGGCGTCGAAATTTTCTATTACACTCATGGAGTTAGATCCGGTTCCCTGATGTTAAATGTAGTGTGATGGTTTTTATTTTCGTTGTAATCACATAAGGCGCACATGATACCGGAGTTAATCATTTCAGGGGAAGACGCGAAAGGTGAGTTCTTGATGTCGGTTCCGGTAAAAATGCTGTTTTGCAGCGTTTGCTTGTTGACTGTGAAGAAGGGGCGCAACATTGCCTGATTGAAGAAATCTCCTCCTTCAGAGCCATAGTCCCCTTTAAATTTAAGTTGTAATATAAATGCACCTTAAGAGTATGGAGGCAGCATGTCCGGCAAGCGTATCTCTCGTGAAAAACTGACGATTAAAAGAATGATCGATCTTTATCAAGCGCAATGCCCGCAGGCGTCAGCGGAGCCGGGGCATTACGATGCGCTGTTTGCTTACGCGCAAAAGCGGTTGGATAAATGTGTGTTTGGCGAAGAGAAACCGGCCTGTAAGCAGTGTCCGGTTCACTGTTATCAGCCTGCGAAGCGTGAAGAGATGAAGCAAATTATGCGTTGGGCAGGGCCGCGAATGCTGTGGCGTCATCCGAGCTTAACCGTGCGTCATCTGATTGATGATAAGCGTCCAGTGCCGGAATTGCCGGAAAAATATCGCCCGAAGAAACCACGTGAATAGCGTGCCGGATAGATCTTCCTGTCCGGCACTCCAGACAATTAAACCAACGCCGCTTTATCAATTCCCAGCCGTTTCATCCGTGACAGCAGGGTCGTGCGTTTTAGCCCCAGACGTTGCGCAGCGCCTTTCGGACCCGCGACTACGCCGTTCGTCTCTTTTAATACGCGAACAATCAGTTGATATTCATCTTCGCCTTCCTGAGCGACGACCGTTGCAGCAGGCGGCGTTTCAGGTTCTGGCAGTGAGATATCGGGTAAAGAGAGTTGTAGAACATTACCGCGAGTTAGCAGTACCGCACGCTCAATAACATTTTCCAGTTCGCGCACGTTACCCGGCCATTCCATGTTGCTCAATATGCGCAGCGTCTCGGCAGGAATGCTGTCGATATTGCGCCCCAGTCGGCGGGCAATTTTGAAGGTAAAGGCTTTCGCCAGCAGCGGAATATCTTCCGGGCGCTCGCGTAACGGCGGCAGGTGGATCGGGAAGACGTTCAGGCGGTAATAGAGATCGCTACGGAACTCGCGGTCGGCGACCATTTTTTTCAGATCGCGATTAGTTGCGGCGATTAAACGCACGTCTGTCTGAATGATTTTGTTGCTGCCGAGGCGTTCAAACTCCTGCTCCTGCAATACGCGCAGCAACTTCGGCTGTAACTCCAGTGGCATATCACCCACTTCATCGAGGAACAGCGAGCTTTTATCCGCCAGTTCAAAACGACCGATGCGCTGTGCGCTGGCACCAGTAAAGGCACCACGTTCATGACCAAACAGATCGCTTTCCAGTAATCCTGCAGGCATCGCCGCGCAGTTCATTTTCACCATGCGACGATTGTTCCGCCCACTCAGATTGTGAATTGCGCGGGCGATTAGCTCTTTTCCTGTGCCAGTTTCACCAAGAATGAGTACGGTACTGTCGCTTTGCGCCACCATCTCAACCTGTTTGAGCACGCTGTACATGCTTTCGCTGCGACCAATAATCTCGCCAAACTCACTATCCACATTGTTGAGTTGTTCAGTCAGGGCGAGGTTTTCATCAACCAGCCGCTCTTTCAGACGGTGGATTTCCTGGTAGGCGAGGGCATTATCGACGGCGATTGCCACTCGTTCGGCAATCTGGCGCAGCAAACTCAGGTTGGTGGTGGTAAACGTTTTCTCTTCGCACTGTGCCAGTTTCAGCACGCCCAGCATGGTATTGCCAGACATCAACGGCAGCAGGCACAGCGTCTGGATCTGGTTGCCCCAGGTATCAAACAACATGCGTTCGTAGGGGGCTAAATCATCCCGCTCGTGGAGATTAATCAGCAGCATCTCTTTGCTTTTAAATACGCGCTCGGTGAGGGTTCCGGCCTCATCAACTTCACTCTGTTCGTGAGTGGGATGCTGTTTATCGAGATAGTGAGTGGAGTAGACGTTGAGTTTGTTTTTGCGGTGACTACGTAAAACGATACTGATATCGTCGATATCGAAGTAGTAGTGGATCTCTTTCGCCACTTCGCTGACCAGTTCGTCCATATCCAGGCGGGAGAGTACCGCATTGGTGATGGCGACCAGAATGCGGAAGTTATCCCGTTCCCGACATAACAGTTCGTAGTCGACATTGTTGATGATGCGGCTCTGAATTTGCTCGGTGACAACAGAAACAATCTGCGTAAAGGTTTGCAGGCGATTGAACTCTTTTTCGCTCCACGGGCGATCGTCATAACGAATAAATTCACAGCCGCCAAAAATATGTCCTTCCGCTGCCTGTGGCATCAGGCAATAGTGACCAAATTTAGGGTATAGCCCGCTTGTGGCCAGTTGCGGCCAGGTTTCACAAAATTCTTCGTAGCTGCAATGCAGCGTATCAGGACGCGACAAAATGCTACGCACCGGCCCATGCGCCAGAACGGTTTCGTCTTCATATTTTATGGGGGTATCTTTGTCACGCGACGCGTAATAAGTCGCACGTTGAGTCTGCGCTTGCCACAACACAATCGCCGCGTTGTCGGCGAGCGCAGAACGCTTTACCAGTTGCGAAAGAGCCTCACACAGCGAGGCCAGATCGGGCTGCTGCAATAGTGTCCGAGTGATGTCGAACAACCCTTGTTGCCCGAGATCACTCATCGGTGTATACGACATGTTGTTCTTCCAGGAAAGCACCGCTAAGCGGTGCAAAAGGTAAATGACAAATTATAGGAGCTTTAGATTTTTATTAGCATATACGAGGCAGCGGTTCGGCGTGAGGTAGATCGAGAGTTCGTTTCACGCCATAAAGCCCTGCGAGACGAACACCTTTACGCTCCACCACTTCGCCAATTAACGCTGCATCCTGTCCTAGTGGATGGGAATGCAGCGCCGCCAACACTTGCTCAGCCGCATTACGCTCTACGGCAATCACCAGCTTACCTTCATTGGCAAAGTTGAGGGCGTCCAGCCCCAGCAGCTCACAAACGCCGCGCACAGCAGGTTTAACCGGTAGCGCAGCTTCTGAAAGCTCAATACCGCAACCGCAGGCTGCCGCGAACTCATGAACCACCGCGTTCACCCCACCGCGCGTGGCATCGCGCAGCGCCTTCACGCCGGGAATGTCTCGCAGCGTCTGAATCAGCGGCGTCAGCACCGCGCAGTCGCTGATCAGTTCGCCATCCAGCCCCAGTTGTTCGCGCAAGTTAAGGATAGTCGCACCGTGGTCGCCGAGTGTACCGCTAACCAGCAATACATCGCCTGCGGTCAGGGTTTGTGCGCCCCAGTGAATATTTGTCGGGATCGCGCCCATGCCTGCGGTGTTGATAAACAGTTTATCTGCCGCTCCACGCTGCACCACTTTTGTATCGCCAGTAACGATGGCGATGCCAGCCGCACGGGCAGTTTCAGCCATGCTGGTGACCACTGCTTTCAGCGTCTCCATCGGCAATCCTTCTTCAAGGATAAATCCACAGGAGAGATAGCGTGGAATTGCACCGCTGACCGCCACGTCATTCGCCGTGCCGCAAATCGCCAGCTTGCCAATATTGCCACCAGGAAAGAATAGCGGGTCAATGACGTAGCTGTCGGTGGAAAAGGCCAGACGGTCGCCTTCCGCCACCAGTTGCGCCAGATCAAGACGCGCTTGATCTTCCTGCTCAGCCAGCCACGGATTCGCAAAGGCTTCCATAAACAGGCTGTTGATTAATTGCTGCATCGCCTGGCCGCCGCTGCCGTGGGCGAGTTGGATATTATTCACGCTTCACTCTCCTGCTGACGATACTGATACCACGCGGCGCACGCTCCTTCAGAGGAGACCATCAGCGCGCCGAATGCGGTTTGAGGATTACAGGTGTTACCAAACAGCGGGCATTGATGCGGCTTACATTTGCCCGTCAATACTTCGCCACAGCGCGCGCGTGGATCATCGCAAACCTGCTGCGGTGCCGGGCGGAAATGCGCTTCAGCGTCAAATCGCTGATAATCCGGCGTCAGATGCACGCCAGATGATTCGATCACCCCAAGGCCACGCCATTCGCTATCGCCGTTAACACAGAACACGTCGGCTATCGCCTGTTGCGCCAGCAGGTTACCTGCGTCAGGCACCACCCTACGGTACTGATTCTCTACTTTGCTGTGGGCCGCTATTTTCTGCTCTACCAGCATCACCACGCCTTGTAGTAGATCAAGTGGTTCGAAACCAGCGACCACCAGCGGACGATTAAAATCGCTGGCGATAAAATTATAGGCGTCGGTGCCGATAACCATACTGACGTGACCCGGCGCGAGGAACGCATCAATGCCATTGTCCGGTTGTTCCAGCAAACTGCGCAGCGTGGGGATAAGCGTAATGTGCTGGCAGAAGAAGTAAAAGTTCTGCACATCGCGGGCTTTCGCCTGTTGCAGGGTGATGGCGGTGGTCGGCATGGTGGTTTCAAACCCTAAGCCGAAGAACACCACTTTGCGGGTTGGGTTCTCCTGCGCCAGTTTCAACGCATCCATTGGCGAGTAGACGATGCGCACATCGGCACCGCGTGCTTTTGCCTGCAACAGTGACTCCTGTTTTCCTGGTACGCGCATGGCGTCGCCAAAGGTACAGAAAATCACTTCCGGATGGCTGGCAATTTCCACGCAGGTGTCGATTCTGCCCATCGGCAGTACGCACACCGGGCAGCCCGGACCGTGGATAAACTCAACGTTTTCTGGCAGTAACTGATCGAGGCCGAATTTAAAAATGGCGTGGGTATGACCGCCGCACACTTCCATAATACGCAGAGGGCGTTCGGCGGTGTAAGAGAGGTGTGAAGCACGTTCGCGCAGATGCTCAATTAACTGCATCACCTGTTCCGGCGCGCGATATTCATCAACAAAACGCATTATTTTTCCTCGCCATACAGCAGCGCACCGACATCCGGCTCAACGTCAAACATATTTTGTAAGGCGTCGAGGGTGTCGCGCGCTTCGGCTTCATTAATTACGCTCATGGCAAAGCCAACGTGAACCAGTACCCACTGACCCACGCGCGGCTGACCGTTTTCATCGCAGCTGCCGACTAACGTTAAATCGACATCGCGCTGAATGCCGCAGACGTCGACTTTCGCCTGGTTGCCGTCAATGGTGCGAATCTGGCCGGGAACGCCTATGCACATCGCTGTGTCTCCAGCCAGTTCAGCCACTGATCCATCCCTTCGCCGCTGGTGGCAGAAATGAGGATGATTTCAATTTCTGGATTGACTTCGCGGGCGCAGGCGATGCATTTCTCAACGTCGAAATTGAGATACGGCAGCAGGTCAACTTTGTTGAGTAGCATCAGCGAGGCGGCGGCAAACATATGCGGATATTTCAGCGGCTTGTCTTCGCCTTCGGTAACGGAAAGCACCGCCACTTTATGTTTCTCACCCAGATCGAAGCTGGCCGGGCACACCAGGTTGCCAACGTTTTCGATAAACAGAATACCGTTATCGTCCAGTGGCAGGCGCGGCGCGGCGTCGGCGATCATCTGTGCATCGAGATGGCAGCCTTTACCGGTGTTCACCTGAATTGCTGGCGTACCGGTAGCGCGAATACGTGCGGCATCGTTTACGGTTTGCTGATCGCCTTCAATTACCGCGCATGGAACGCTGTCTTTCAGGCGCATTAAGGTTTCAGTCAGCAGCGTGGTTTTACCGGAACCGGGGCTGGATACCAGGTTGAGCACCAGTTGATTACGGGCAGCAAAACGCGCGCGGTTACGTTCAGCCAGGCGATTATTTTTGTCCAGTACGTCAATTTCGACTTCCAGCATCCGGCGCTGGCTCATGCCCGGCGCGTGTGTGCCTGCTTCACCATGACCGTAATGCAGGTCGCCTTCTTCGGTCTGGCTGGGGGTAAATTCAGGCGCTTTAATACCGGTGATTTTCATCTTCGGGCGTGCTGCCGGGGCAAAAGGCGCGCTACGAAACGCGGAATGAGGGTTATGTTCATCACCCTCGATATACAGGTTGCCTTCACCGCAACCGCATGTTGTACACATCGCTCACTCCTGGTCTATTTCTATCCGCCGAATCTGTAAACCGTCGTCTGCCACAATGCGCAGCATGTCGCCATGACACTGTGGGCAGCGGCGGACGCGCTGGGTCAGTAGCGTCACATACTGTTGGCATGTTTCACACCAGCATTCGGCCTCTTGTTCTTCGAGGTGCAGTTTACAACCTTCCGCCACGCTGCCACGGCAAACCAGATCAAAACAAAAGGCAAGAGAGCTGGTTTCGACACAAGAAAATGCGCCAATTTTGAGCCAGACCCCAGTTACGCGTTTTGCGCCGTGCTTTGCGGCCTGTTGTTCGATCAATTCCAGTGCCCGTTGGCAGAGGGTTATTTCGTGCATATCGCCTCCCATTAACTATTGCCAGCTATAAGCAATAATTGTGCCAGTATTGATTATCCCTGCGGTGAATAATGTCGATGATGTCGAAATGACACGTCGACACGGCGTCGAAATTCAGTGAAATCATAAAAATCACCTAAATAACAATGAATTAAAAATTGGCACAGAAAATGCTTAAGGGCAGGCATCTCTGTTAAACGGGTAACCTGACAATGACTATTTGGGAAATAAGCGAGAAAGCCGATTACATCGCACAGCGGCATCGTCGCCTACAGGACCAGTGGCATATCTATTGCAATTCGCTGGTTCAGGGGATCACGTTATCAAAAGCGCGTTTGCATCACGCGATGAGCTGCGCGCCAGATAAAGAGCTCTGTTTCGTTCTTTTTGAACATTTTCGAATTTACGTCACCCTGGCGGATGGTTTTAACAGCCATACCATCGAGTACTACGTTGAAACGAAAGACGGCGAAGATAAGCAGCGGATTGCACTGGCTCAGTTGAGCAGTGACGGCATGATTGATGGCAAGGTCAACATACGTAATCGCGAACAAGTGCTGGAACACTATCTCGAAAAAATCGCCGGCGTTTACGACAGCTTATACACCGCCATTGAAAACAATACCCCGGTGAATTTAAGCCAACTGGTAGAGGGACAAAGCTCGGCAGCATGAGCTGAGGCTTTGCCCGTTTTGCAGGCGTCATGCCTGTTTGGGGATGGGCGTGTCGATGAGTGTCGAAAATGACATTTCATCGGCATGTTTTCGTCAAAAATGACAATCACCTGAGGAATGCCTGGTGAATCGTTTTGTAATTGCTGACTCCACGCTCTGTATCGGCTGCCACACCTGTGAGGCCGCCTGTTCAGAGACGCATCGCCAGCACGGCCTGCAATCCATGCCGCGCCTGCGAGTGATGCTAAATGAAAAAGAATCTGCACCGCAGCTCTGTCACCACTGTGAAGATGCGCCTTGTGCGGTGGTCTGTCCGGTTAATGCCATCGAGCGCGTTGATGGTGCCGTGCAGTTGAATGAAAGCCTGTGCGTAAGCTGCAAACTGTGCGGCATCGCCTGCCCGTTTGGCGCAATTGAATTTTCCGGGAGCCGTCCGCTGGATATTCCGGCAAACGCCAATACCCCGAAAGCGCCACCGGCACCGCCTGCTCCGGCGCGTGTCAGCACATTGCTTGACTGGGGGCCGGGCATTCGTGCGATCGCCGTCAAATGTGACCTTTGTAGCTTTGATGAACAAGGTCCAGCTTGCGTGCGGATGTGCCCAACTAAAGCCCTGCATCTGGTGGATAACACCGATATCGCCCGCGTCAGCATACGTAAGCGTGAGCTGACTTTTAACACCGATTTTGGCGATCTCACCTTGTTTCAGCAGGCTCAAAGTGGAGAGGCTAAATGAGCGCAATTTCCCTGATCAATAGCGGCGTTGCGTGGTTTGTCGCTGCCGCTGTTCTGGCATTTCTCTTTTCTTTTCATAAGGCGCTAAGCGGCTGGGTCGCCGGGATTGGCGGCGCGGTTGGTAGCGTGTACACGGCAGCAGCAGGTTTCACCGTGCTGACGGGGGCGGTCGGCGTGAGCGGTACGCTGTCACTGGTGAGTTTTGATATCCAAATCTCCCCGCTTAACGCGATTTGGTTGATTACCCTCGGCCTGTGCGGCCTGTTTGTCAGCCTCTACAACATTGACTGGCATCGCCACGCGCAGGTGAAATGCAACGGTTTGCAGATCAATATGCTGATGGCTGCCGCCGTGTGCGCCGTTATCGCCAGCAATCTGGGCATGTTAGTGGTAATGGCTGAAATCATGGCCCTGTGCGCGGTGTTTCTCACCAGCAACAGCAAAGAGGGCAAACTGTGGTTTGTGCTGGGGCGCCTCGGTACTTTGCTGCTGGCGATATCCTGCTGGCTGGTCTGGCAGCGTTACGGCACGCTGGATCTGCGCCTGCTGGATATGCGCGTACAACAACTGCCGCTCGGTTCCGATATCTGGCTGCTCGGTGTGATTGGCTTTGGCCTGCTGGCCGGGATTATCCCGCTGCACGGCTGGGTGCCGCAGGCTCATGCTAACGCTTCAGCTCCTGCTGCGGCGCTGTTTTCTACGGTGGTGATGAAAATCGGCCTGCTGGGCATTTTAACCCTGTCGCTGCTGGGCGGTAATGCGCCGCTGTGGTGGGGAATTGCGCTGCTGGTGCTCGGCATGATCACCGCGTTCGTCGGTGGTCTGTATGCGCTGATGGAACACAACATCCAGCGTCTGCTGGCTTACCACACCCTGGAAAATATCGGCATTATCCTGCTGGGGCTGGGCGCTGGCGTAACGGGTATCGCGCTCGAACAACCGGCGCTGATTGCTCTTGGCCTGGTCGGTGGTCTGTACCATCTTCTTAACCATAGCCTGTTCAAAAGCGTACTGTTCCTCGGTGCGGGTAGCGTCTGGTTCCGTACTGGTCATCGCGATATCGAAAAACTCGGCGGCATTGGCAAGAAAATGCCGGTTATCTCCATCGCCATGTTAGTCGGGCTGATGGCAATGGCTGCGCTGCCGCCGCTGAACGGGTTTGCCGGGGAATGGGTTATTTATCAATCCTTCTTCAAACTGAGCAATAGCGGCACCTTCGTTGCCCGTCTGCTGGGGCCGCTGCTCGCCGTGGGTCTGGCAATTACTGGTGCGCTGGCGGTGATGTGTATGGCGAAAGTCTATGGCGTTACGTTCCTTGGCGCGCCGCGTACCAAAGAAGCCGAAAACGCCACCTGTGCGCCGCTCCTGATGAGCGTAAGCGTAGTGGCACTGGCGATTTGCTGCGTAATTGGCGGTGTTGCTGCGCCGTGGCTACTGCCGATGCTCTCTGCTGCTGTACCTCTGCCGCTGGAGCCTGCTAACACCACCGTTTCTCAACCAATGATCACCCTGCTGCTGATTGCCTGCCCGCTGCTGCCATTCATCATTATGGCGATTTGCAAAGGCGACCGTCTGCCGTCACGTTCCCGTGGCGCAGCCTGGGTGTGCGGCTACGACCACGAAAAATCAATGGTGATTACCGCTCACGGTTTTGCCATGCCGGTGAAACAGGCGTTTGCGCCGGTGCTGAAACTGCGCAAAGTGCTGAATCCGGTGTCGCTGGTGCCGGGCTGGCAGTGCGAGGGGAGTGCGTTGCTGTTCCGCCGGATGGCGCTGGTTGAACTGGCGGTACTGGTGGTGATTATTGTTTCACGAGGAGCCTGAGAATGAGTGTTTTATATCCGTTAATTCAGGCGCTGGTGTTATTTGCCGTTGCGCCGCTGCTCTCCGGTATTACCCGCGTGGCGCGCGCCCGTCTGCATAACCGTCGCGGGCCGGGCGTGTTGCAGGAGTATCGCGACATTATCAAACTGCTGGGTCGCCAGAGCGTTGGCCCGGATGCCTCCGGCTGGGTGTTCCGCCTGACGCCGTATGTGATGGTGGGCGTAATGTTGACTATCGCTACTGCGCTGCCGGTGGTGACCGTCGGTTCTCCGCTGCCGCAACTGGGTGATTTGATCACCTTACTGTATCTCTTCGCCATCGCGCGTTTCTTCTTTGCCATTTCCGGTCTGGATACCGGTAGCCCGTTTACCGCTATCGGCGCGAGTCGTGAAGCGATGCTTGGCGTGCTGGTCGAACCGATGCTGCTGCTTGGTCTGTGGGTTGCGGCGCAGGTTGCCGGTTCCACCAACATCAGCAACATCACCGACACCGTTTATCACTGGCCTCTGAGCCAGAGCATCCCGCTGGTGCTGGCGCTCTGTGCCTGTGCGTTCGCCACCTTTATCGAAATGGGCAAACTGCCGTTCGACCTTGCGGAAGCCGAGCAGGAGTTGCAGGAAGGTCCGCTCTCTGAATACAGCGGCAGCGGCTTTGGCGTCATGAAATGGGGTATCAGCCTGAAACAGCTGGTGGTGTTGCAGATGTTCGTCGGGGTGTTTATTCCGTGGGGACAAATGGAAACCTTCACCGTCGGTGGGCTGGTGCTGGCGCTGGTGATTGCCATCGTCAAACTGGTGGTCGGCGTCCTGGTTATCGCGCTGTTCGAAAACAGTATGGCCCGTCTGCGTCTTGATATTACTCCGCGCATTACCTGGGCTGGGTTTGGCTTTGCATTTTTAGCGTTCGTCTCCTTGCTGGCGGCGTGATTAAAGAGAGTATGAGCATGTCTGAAGAAAAATTAGGTCAACATTATCTCGCCGCGCTGAATGAGGCATTTCCGGGCGTCGTGCTGGATCACGCCTGGCAGACCAAAGATCAGCTGACCGTTACCGTAAAGGTGAACTATCTACCGGAAGTGGTGGAGTTCCTCTACTACAAACAGGGTGGCTGGCTGTCGGTGCTGTTTGGTAACGATGAACGCAAACTGAATGGTCATTACGCTGTTTACTACGTGCTGTCGATGGAGAAGGGCACGAAGTGCTGGATCACGGTTCGCGTCGAAGTTGACGCCAACAAACCGGAATATCCGTCCGTGACGCCGCGCGTTCCGGCGGCGGTCTGGGGCGAGCGCGAAGTGCGCGATATGTACGGTTTGATTCCGGTTGGTCTGCCGGATGAGCGTCGTCTGGTGCTGCCGGATGACTGGCCGGATGAACTCTACCCGCTGCGTAAAGACAGCATGGATTACCGTCAGCGCCCGGCACCGACCACCGATGCTGAAACCTACGAGTTCATCAACGAACTGGGCGACAAGAAAAACAACGTTGTGCCGATTGGTCCGCTGCATGTCACTTCTGACGAACCGGGTCACTTCCGTCTGTTCGTCGATGGCGAAAACATTATCGACGCCGACTACCGCCTGTTCTACGTCCATCGCGGCATGGAAAAACTGGCGGAAACCCGTATGGGTTACAACGAAGTGACCTTCCTCTCTGACCGTGTGTGCGGGATCTGCGGCTTTGCTCACAGCACCGCCTACACCACGTCGGTGGAAAACGCGATGGGTATTCAGGTGCCAGAACGTGCGCAGATGATCCGCGCCATTCTGCTGGAGGTGGAACGCCTGCATTCGCATCTGCTCAACCTCGGCCTCGCCTGTCACTTTACCGGCTTTGACTCCGGCTTTATGCAGTTCTTCCGCGTGCGCGAATCCTCCATGAAAATGGCGGAGATCCTCACCGGGGCGCGTAAAACTTACGGCCTGAACTTGATCGGCGGGATTCGTCGCGATCTGCTGAAAGATGACATGATCCAGACCCGTCAACTGGCGCAGCAAATGCGTCGTGAAGTGCGGGAACTGGTGGATGTGCTGCTGAGTACGCCAAACATGGAACAGCGCACCGTCGGCATTGGTCGCCTCGACCCGGAAATCGCCCGCGATTTCAGTAACGTCGGCCCGATGGTTCGCGCCAGCGGCCACGCTCGTGATACCCGTGCCGATCACCCGTTTGTTGGTTATGGTCTGCTGCCGATGGAAGTTCACAGCGAGCAGGGCTGCGACGTTATTTCGCGCCTGAAAGTGCGTATTAACGAAGTCTTTACCTCACTCAATATGATTGACTACGGCCTGGACAACCTGCCAGGCGGTCCGCTGGCGGTGGAAGGATTCACCTACATTCCACACCGTTTTGCGTTGGGCTTTGCTGAAGCGCCGCGTGGCGATGATATCCACTGGAGCATGACCGGCGACAACCAGAAGCTGTACCGCTGGCGCTGCCGTGCCGCGACCTACGCGAACTGGCCGACCCTGCGCTACATGCTGCGCGGCAACACTGTTTCCGATGCGCCGCTGATTATCGGTAGCCTCGACCCTTGCTACTCCTGTACCGACCGCATGACCGTGGTCGATGTGCGTAAGAAGAAGAGCAAAGTGGTGCCGTACAAAGAACTCGAGCGTTACAGCATTGAGCGTAAAAACTCGCCGCTGAAATAAGGAATCGCCATGTTTACCTTTATCAAAAAAGTCATCAAAACCGGCACGGCGACCTCGTCTTATCCGCTGGAGCCGATTGCGGTTGATAAAAACTTCCGTGGTAAGCCAGAGCAGAACCCGCAGCAGTGCATTGGCTGCGCGGCCTGCGTCAATGCCTGCCCGTCAAACGCCTTAACGGTTGAAACCGACCTCGCCACCGGTGAGCTGGCGTGGGAGTTCAATCTTGGGCGCTGCATCTTCTGTGGACGTTGCGAAGAAGTTTGCCCGACGGCGGCGATCAAACTGTCGCAAGAGTACGAACTGGCGGTGTGGAAGAAAGAAGACTTCCTGCAACAGTCCCGCTTCGCGTTGTGCAACTGCCGCGTCTGCAATCGTCCTTTCGCCGTCCAGAAAGAGATCGACTACGCCATTGCGCTGCTTAAGCACAACGGTGACAGCCGCGCGGAAAACCACCGCGAAAGCTTTGAGACTTGCCCGGAATGTAAGCGCCAGAAATGCCTGGTGCCGTCCGACCGTATTGAACTGACTCGCCATATGAAAGAGGCCATCTGATGAGCAATTTATTAGGCCCCCGTGACGCCAACGGCATTCCGGTCCCAATGACGGTGGATGAATCCATCGCCAGCATGAAGGCGTCGTTACTGAAAAAAATCAAACGTTCTGCCTACGTTTACCGCGTGGACTGCGGCGGCTGCAACGGCTGCGAAATCGAAATTTTCGCCACGCTTTCGCCGCTGTTCGATGCAGAACGCTTCGGTATTAAAGTCGTTCCGTCCCCGCGTCATGCGGATATTTTACTGTTTACCGGCGCGGTCACCCGTGCAATGCGATCCCCTGCGCTGCGTGCGTGGCAGTCCGCGCCGGACCCTAAAATCTGTATCTCCTACGGTGCCTGTGGTAACAGCGGCGGGATCTTCCACGATCTCTACTGCGTGTGGGGCGGAACCGACAAAATTGTCCCGGTGGATGTGTACATTCCTGGCTGCCCGCCAACGCCTGCCGCCACGCTGTACGGCTTTGCGATGGCGCTCGGCCTGCTGGAGCAGAAAATCCACGCCCGTGGGCCGGGTGAGCAGGATGAACAACCGGCAGAAATTCTGCATGGCGATATGGTGCAGCCGCTGCGTGTGAAAGTGGATCGCGAAGCGCGCCGCCTGGCGGGTTACCGTTACGGTCGCCAGATTGCCGATGATTTCCTGACGCAATTAGGGCAGGGTGAAGAGCAGGTTGCACGCTGGCTGGAAGCGGAAAACGATCCGCGTCTGAACGAGATTGTCAGCCATCTGAATCATGTTGTTGAAGAGGCGCGTATCCGATGAGTGAAAAGGTGGTGTTCAGTCAACTGAGCCGTAAATTTATTGATGAGAACGATGCCACGCCCGCCGAGGCGCAGCAGGTGGTCTATTACAGCCTGGCGATTGGTCACCACCTTGGGGTTATCGATTGCCTGGAAGCGGCGCTCACCTGCCCGTGGGATGAATATCTGGCATGGATTGCCACTCTGGAGGCGGGCAGCGAAGCCCGCCGCAAAATGGAAGGCGTGCCGAAATATGGTGAGATCGTCATCGACATTAACCATGTGCCGATGCTGGCCAACGCATTCGATAAAGCCCGGGCAGCGCAAACTTCGCAGCAGAAGGAATGGAGTACAATGCTGTTAAGTATGCTGCATGATATTCATCAGGAAAACGCCATCTATTTGATGGTGAGGAGATTGCGTGACTGACGTTTTACTCTGTGTTGGCAATAGCATGATGGGCGATGATGGCGCAGGTCCGCTGCTGGCGGAAAAGTGCGCCGCCGCGCCGAAAGGTAACTGGGTGGTGATTGACGGCGGTAGTGCACCGGAAAACGATATCGTCGCTATCCGCGAACTGCGCCCGACACGACTGCTTATTGTCGATGCCACTGATATGGGGCTAAACCCCGGCGAGATCCGCATCATCGACCCGGATGATATCGCCGAGATGTTTATGATGACCACCCATAACATGCCGCTGAACTACCTTATCGACCAGTTGAAAGAAGACATTGGTGAGGTGATTTTCCTCGGTATCCAGCCGGACATCGTTGGCTTTTACTACCCGATGACCCAGCCGATTAAAGATGCGGTAGAAACCGTTTATCAACGGCTGGAAGGTTGGGAAGGGAACGGCGGATTCGCGCAGTTAGCGGTGGAAGAAGAGTAGTTTTTCAGCAAGGAATTCAGGGAATTGAAAATCAGGACAGGGATGTGCGCTTTTTTATTGAGCTTAGTGTTGCCAGCGCAGGCCACCAGCTTTACCGAGTATCTGCCGATGAGTGACAGCGAATACGCACAAAAGCGGGCGCTGAAACCTCTCCTGACCATGCCTTATTATACCGAGCAAAACTGGCATTTTAGAAAAGTGGGCGTTGCTGGCGTAACGCTTGAGAAGATGCCAAATGAAGAGGATGACTGGCAATTAACCGCAAAAGACCGCGCCGGTAAATCCTGGACAGTGCCTGTGGGTATGCTGGCAAACATAGCGGGCAAAGGGCAACTCTATCGCGTCGATCTTGATCGTAACGGCATTCAGGATCTGGTTATCTGGTTACCCAGTGCCGGTAATGGTCTGGCTCCTTATGCACATTTAATCCTGTTGACGTTCACACGCGAAGGTCGTCCCTGTGTCTTTGAACCCTGGGGATTCTACACCGCAAGCAAAACTGGCGTTGATGATTTGCTGGATTTGCAAGGCAATGGTCACACGCAGCTGCTGGATATGCAGTTTGATTCCGGTTACTGGCTAACCAGTTTGTATCAGGTAAAAGAGGCCAAATGGCAGCGTGTTCATGGCTGGTTTGGCAAGTTAAGCTATCCTGCACTCACGCGTTTTACTTATACTCCCAACCGTAAACTCGTTCTCAAACCCATCGCTGGACGCGACCCGCAAACGGAAGATTTGGCGCTGACGCAGCGTTGTTTGATAACGGGGGATGTGCTTGATGGGGTGAATCAGAACTGATGGCAAACGCTAAATTGCCCGATGCGCTGCGCTTATCGAGCCTACAAAGTTCGTGCGACGAGTAGGCCGGATAAGGCGTTCACGCCGCATCCGGCACGGTTGCTTACTCTAAATCTTCGCCGTTACTGGCAATCACTTTTTTATACCACCAGAACGATTTCTTACGCGTGCGCGCCAGTGTGCCGTTACCTGCATCGTCACGGTCTACATAGACAAAACCGTAGCGTTTGCTCATTTCACCCGTTGAGGCGGAAACCAAATCAATACAGCCCCAGGTGGTGTAGCCCATCAGCGGAATGCCGTCTGCAATCGCTTCGCCCATTGCGCGGATGTGCTCGCGTAGATAGCTGATGCGATAGTCATCGTTAATCTCACCATTGGCAGCAAATTCATCTTTTGCGCCGAGGCCGTTTTCCACCAGAAACAGCGGCTTCTGATAACGGTCGTACATCATGTTCATGGTGATGCGCAGACCGAGTGGATCAATACCCCAGCCCCAGTCGCTCACTTGCAGATACGGGTTACGCAGCGATTTCACCACGTTCGCCGCACTGCTGTTGTTGGTGTTCATCTCCGCCGAGGCGCAGCGCGAGGCGTAATAGCTGAAGGAGACAAAATCGACGGTATTTTTCAGGATCTCATCATCGCCAGGCGCTTTGTCGATGGTTACCCCTTTTTCGCGGAATACGCGGGCAGAGTAAGCCGGATACGCGCCCCGCGCCTGCACATCGATAAAAAACAGGTTTTCGCGATCTTTCTCCAGCGCCGCCCAGACATCTTCTGGCTTGCAGCTATAAGGGTAGAAGTTACCGCCCGCCAGCATACAGCCCACCTGATTTTGCGGGTTAACCTCATGGGCGATTTTGGTGGCTAACGCACTGGCAACCAGCTGGTGGTGCGCAGCCTGATATTTCACCTGATCCTGATTTTCCCCTTCTTCAAACACCAGACCCGCGCCGGAGAACGGGCTATGCAACATAATGTTGATTTCATTGAAGGTTAGCCAGTATTTCACCAGACCATCAAATGCTTCAAAACAGGTTCGGGCGTAGCGAGTGAAAAACTCCACCAGCTTACGGTTACGCCAGGAGCCATATTCCGTCACCAGATGCATCGGCACATCGAAGTGACACAACGTGACCAGCGGTTCGATTCCGTACTTTTTACACTCTTCAAAGACAGAACGATAAAAAGCAATGCCTTGCTGGTTGGGTGTCAGCTCATCGCCCTGCGGAAAGAGACGGCTCCAGGCTATTGAGGTACGGAAAACCTTGAATCCCATCTCTGCCATCAGGGCGATATCTTCTTTATACCGATGATAAAAATCCGTCGCCTCATGGCTGGGATAAAACTCGTCATCGCGCAACTGAAAACGTTTTTCCAGCCCCAGTTTCACCGTCATTCGATGCTCGCCGTGCGGGATCATATCGACCGTGGTCAGCCCTTTGCCGCCTTCACGGTACGCGCCTTCAGACTGGTTGGCGGCAAGCGCGCCGCCCCATAAAAAACCTTGCGGAAATACAGACATTTTCATCCTCAATTAAGACTTACTTCTTTGGCGACGGTCGGTTGTACGCCCTGATGCTTTCGCGCCTCGGCAGCCGCTTCCTCAACAGGGATATCCTCAAAGCCGAGCAACAGTGTGAGGATAAACGACAGCACGACCGCCAGTGCCATGACGGCGAACACCCAGACGATGCTCATTGGATTTGCCGGATCGAAGAACTGTACGCTGGTAAATAACCCCGGCGCTGCCATTGAGTGGCTGGCAAGCCCCGCCATACCGGCAACCGCGCCGCAAATAAAACCGCTGATAAGACTGGCGATAAGCGGACGTTTCAGACGGATCGCCACGCCGTATAACGCCGGTTCGGAAATCCCCGCCATAATGGCTGATGCCGCCGCAGCCAGCGCCGTCTGGCGTAGTTCCGGGTTTTTCGTTTTCCACGCCACCGCCAGCGATGAACCGCCCAGCGACAGGTTAGCGCCGATTTCTGACGGCATGACCATCCCTTCTTTTCCGGTTTCGGCAATGGTCTGAATGATGGTTGGTGTAAAGACGCGGTGCATCCCGGTCATTACCAGCAGTGGCCACAGCGCGCCCATAATGGCGACAGAAAGCCAGCCCAGATAACCATGAATGGTGTAAACCAGCGCCGAAATGGCGCTACCGATCCAGATACCAATCGGGCCAATCAGCAGGATTGCCAGCGGTGCGGCAATCAACACAATCAGCATCGGCTTGAGGAAGTTTTTCGTCACTGCCGGCGTAATGCTGTCCACCCAGCGTTCGATATATGACAGGCACCAGGTCATCACCAGTGCCGGGATCACCGTGTAGGTGTATTTCACCGCCGTGACCGGAATCAGGGCAAATTCAACATGTTCACCCTGAGCCGCTTTCGCCATCAGCTCAATGAAACTCGGATGTACCAGTACACCCGCGATGGCAATCGCCAGCGACATATTGGTTTTAAATTTGATGGCGGCAGAAGCCGCGACCATCAGCGGCAGGAAGAAGAAAGCACCGTCACCAATCACCGTCAGAATGGTTAAGGTCGGCGATCCTTTTGTCAGAACGCCGCTCATTTCGAGGATCATCGCCAGCAGTTTGACCATCGATCCGCCGATAATCGCCGGGATCAGCGGTGACATGGTGCCGATCAGCGCATCGAGGATCCCGGCACCAATGCGACGTAGCGTGAGCTTTGGTTTACCCACGGGCTGCGGGGGCTGCATATTTCCAGGTAACAAGCTGACGACTTCCTGAAAAGCCTGCGAAACCGTATTGCCGATAATCACCTGGCACTGGTTGTCGCTACGTACCACGCCGAGCACGCCGGAGATGGTTTTTAACGTCGGGCTGTCGATAAGCTGGTCGTCTTTGATAACAAAGCGCAAACGCGTCATACAGTGCGTGACCGCCGAGATGTTATCAACGCCGCCCAGTGCCGCTATCACCGAGCGCGCCAGCGCCGCATAATTTTTGGCCATCGGATTTTATCCTGTTATCAGTAGGGTAGAGGTAGTTGTTATCAGTCGACGTGACGGGAAAATGCCGATGCTGAAACGGAAATAAGAAACCGGTTTCACAAAATCATGAATAGTTGTCATTTAATAAGCAAGAGAGTTGATTGTTCATTTTTTATATTTGTGAAACCGGTCACCTGAATATTTTTCCCGCTGATTGCGCAAGGACAACCAGCCAACGGTGCAGTAAACTGCGATGACTGCGTGTAAAGGGATGAAAACAATGACGACAATGCTGGAAGTGGCGAAGCGCGCCGGGGTTTCAAAAGCGACCGTTTCCCGCGTGCTTTCAGGTAATGGCTACGTCAGCCAGGAGACGAAAGATCGCGTGTTTCAGGCGGTGGAAGAGAGCGGTTACCGCCCTAACTTGCTGGCGCGCAATCTGTCGGCGAAGAGTACTCAGACGCTGGGGCTGGTAGTGACCAACACGCTTTACCACGGCATTTATTTTAGTGAATTACTGTTTCATGCCGCGCGGATGGCGGAAGAGAAAGGGCGGCAACTGTTGTTGGCTGATGGTAAACACAGCGCCGAAGAAGAGCGCCAGGCGATTCAGTATCTGCTGGATCTGCGCTGCGACGCTATTATGATTTACCCGCGTTTTTTAAGCGTGGATGAGATTGATGACATCATTGACGCCCACAGTCAGCCGATAATGGTGCTCAATCGCCGCCTGCGCAAAAACAGCAGCCATAGCGTCTGGTGCGATCATAAACAGACCAGCTTTAACGCCGTGGCAGAGTTGATAAACGCCGGACATCAGGAGATTGCTTTCCTTACCGGCTCGATGGATTCCCCCACCAGCATTGAGCGTCTTGCCGGATATAAAGACGCGCTGGCGCAGCATGGTATTGCGCTCAATGAAAAACTTATCGCTAACGGTAAATGGACGCCCGCCAGCGGAGCCGAAGGGGTAGAAACGTTGCTCGAACGTGGGGCTAAATTTAGCGCGTTAGTCGCCAGTAATGATGATATGGCGATAGGTGCGATGAAAGCGTTACACGAGCGCGGCGTAGCGGTGCCGGAGCAGGTGTCGGTTATCGGATTTGATGATATCGCCATGGCGCCGTACACGATCCCGGCGCTCTCCAGCGTAAAAATTCCGGTGACTGAGATGATTCAGGAAATTATTGGACGGCTGATTTTTATGCTCGATGGCGGGGATTTCTCACCGCCGAAAACTTTCAGTGGAAAACTGATCCGCCGCGACTCCCTCATTGCTCTTTTGCGATAAACATTGTCATCACATGTCATCGTCACTTGTGTCGATGACATCGTTTTTTCTGCATTACAGAATTTAATTTCCTTAAATAACAGCAAATTAAAAACTGGCATGATTTGTGAATGTATCGGCGCATTAACTGTCATTGCTGGAGAATTTGATGAACCGTTTCATCATTGCTGACGCGAGTAAATGTATTGGTTGCCGTACCTGTGAAGTAGCGTGCGTGGTTTCTCATCAGGAAAATCAGGACTGTGCATCGCTGACCCCGGAAACTTTTTTACCGCGAATCCATGTCATTAAAGGTGTGAACATTTCCACTGCTACGGTTTGCCGTCAGTGTGAAGATGCACCGTGCGCTAACGTCTGCCCGAATGGTGCTATCAGCCGTGATAAAGGGTTTGTTCATGTGATGCAGGAACGTTGCATTGGTTGCAAAACCTGCGTTGTGGCTTGCCCGTATGGCGCGATGGAAGTGGTGGTACGTCCGGTGATTCGCAACAGCGGTGCGGGGCTGAATGTACGTGCAGACAAAGCCGAAGCCAATAAATGCGACCTGTGCAACCATCGTGAAGACGGCCCGGCGTGTATGGCGGCTTGCCCGACCCATGCGCTGATTTGTGTCGATCGGAATAAACTTGAACAACTGAGCGCAGAAAAACGTCGCCGCACGGCGCTGATGTTCTAAAAATCTTACAGAACTGTTCTAGCATCAAAGGAATTCCCGGAAATATTCGTAGAATACGGGGCGGGCGATATCGCCGACCTGTGACTGCCGGATGCGACGCTGTCGTGTCCGGCAGGGTGGGTTACGCAATTCATGATGGCGGGAATAACTCAATGGCAAAAAACACATCTTGCGGTGTCCAACTGCGTATTCGTGGCAAAGTGCAGGGCGTCGGTTTTCGTCCGTTTGTCTGGCAGCTGGCACAGCAATTAAATCTTCACGGCGATGTCTGTAATGACGGCGATGGCGTAGAAGTCCGACTGCTGGAAGACCCGGAAACGTTTCTTGCGCAATTGCATCTGCATTGTCCGCCGCTGGCGCGTATTGATAGCGTCGAGCGTGAACCTTTTACCTGGCCACAACCGCCCACTGAGTTCACTATCCGCCAGAGCGCAGGTGGCGCCATGAATACGCAAATTGTTCCCGATGCCGCCACTTGCCCTGCCTGTCTTGCCGAAATGAATACCCCAGGCGAGCGGCGTTATCGTTATCCGTTTATCAACTGTACTCACTGTGGCCCGCGTTTCACCATTATTCGCGCGATGCCTTACGACCGCCCGTTTACCGTGATGGCGGCGTTTCCGTTGTGTCTGGCCTGTGATAAAGAATATCGCGACCCGCTCGATCGTCGCTTCCACGCCCAGCCGGTGGCCTGCCCGGAGTGTGGCCCGCATCTTGAATGGGTAAGTCATGGCGAACGTGCCGAGCAAGAGGCGGCATTACAGGCAGCTATCGCACAGCTAAAAGCGGGTAACATTGTCGCCATCAAAGGGATTGGCGGATTTCATCTCGCCTGCGATGCACGTAACAGTAACGCGGTGGCGACACTTCGGGCACGCAAACATCGCCCGGCGAAACCGCTGGCGGTTATGTTGCCAACAGCAGAAGTCTTACCAGACGCTGCACGCCAGTTGCTCACCACGCCCGCCGCGCCGATTGTGCTGGTGGATAAAAAATACATCTCCGAACTTTGTGACGATATCGCCCCTGGCCTTAACGAAGTCGGGGTAATGTTGCCTGCGAACCCGCTCCAGCATTTGCTGTTACAGGAACTGCAATGCCCGCTGGTGATGACCTCCGGCAACCTGAGCGGTAAACCACCGGCTATCAGCAATGAACAGGCGCTGGCGGATTTGCAGGGCATTGCCGACGGATTCTTGATACATAACCGCGATATCGTGCAGCGGATGGATGATTCGGTGGTGCGCGAAAGCGGCGAAATGCTGCGCCGGTCGCGGGGGTATGTGCCGGACGCGTTGGCTTTGCCTCCGGGCTTTAAAAATGTTCCGCCTGTGCTGTGTCTCGGCGCGGATCTGAAAAATACCTTCTGCCTGGTGCGCGGTGAGCAAGCGGTGTTGAGTCAGCATCTGGGCGATTTAAGTGACGATGGCATCCAGATGCAGTGGCGCGAAGCGTTACGCCTGATGCAAAACATCTACGATTTCACCCCGCAATACGTTGTGCATGACGCGCATCCGGGTTATGTCTCCAACCAGTGGGCGCGTGAGATGAATCTGCCGACGCAAACGGTACTGCATCACCATGCCCACGCGGCGGCGTGCCTGGCAGAACACCACTGGCCGTTGGATGGCGGTGATGTCATTGCTTTGACGCTCGACGGTATTGGTATGGGGGAGAACGGCGCTTTGTGGGGCGGCGAGTGCCTGCGGGTGAACTATCGCGAATGCGAGCACCTTGGAGGTTTGCCTGCGGTGGCGCTTGCTGGTGGCGATTTGGCTGCAAAGCAGCCGTGGCGAAATCTGCTGGCGCAGTGCCTGCGCTTTGTGCCGCAGTGGCAGAGTTATCCCGAAACGGCAAGTGTGCAACAGCAAAACTGGAGCGTGCTGGCACGAGCCATTGAGCGTGGAATCAATGCGCCGCTGGCGTCATCGTGTGGGCGTTTGTTCGATGCCGTAGCGGCGGCGCTGGGCTGTGCGCCAGTCACGTTAAGTTATGAAGGTGAAGCGGCTTGTGCTCTGGAGGCGCTCGCAGCCTCATGCGACGGAGTGACGCATCCGGTGATGATGCCGCTGGTGGACAATCAACTGGATCTCGCCACTTTCTGGCAGCAGTGGCTGAACTGGCAGGCACCGGTTAATCAACGCGCGTGGGCGTTTCATGATGCGCTGGCGCAGGGTTTTGCCGCGTTGATGCGTGAGCAGGCTACGATGCGTGGTATCACTACGCTGGTATTTAGCGGCGGGGTTATTCATAACCGTTTGCTTCGTGCACGTCTGGCGCATTATCTCGCTGATTGCACATTGCTTTTTCCACAGAGTTTACCGGCGGGTGATGGCGGTTTGTCTCTGGGGCAGGGGGTTATTGCTGCGGCGCGTTGGTTGGCAGGGGAAGTCCAGAACGGATAAAACGTGCTGCATTTGGACACCATTGCCGGATGCGGCGTAAACGCCTTATCCGGCCTACACATGCGTCCCCGTAGGTCGGATAAGACGCGCCAGCGTCGCATCCGACATTTTAGGCACAGTAGCCCACCTACACCGGCAACGTTTTCAACAATCCGAACGCCTCTTTCATCCGATCCTCGCTGACCACAAAGGCGCGAAGCTGGTCGGCATCATCAACGCCGCGCGCCACCATCCCCTGGCTTTCTGTATTAATCTGCCAGCGTAAATCCTGACGCTGGGTTTCGCCTGCCAGATGCAGCGGTAATTCCGGCGTTTTGATTTTCACCAACATCGCCGGTAGTTTCAGCGGCGTGTTATTGCCGAGAAGATTTTTTGCCAGCACCATCGCGCTAAGTTGAATCGGCTGGAGGAACGGCAGTACCTGACCGTTAATTTCTGCGCAATCGCCCAGCGCATAAATATCGGCATTACTGGTTTGCAGATAACTATCGACGCAAACGCCGCGATTAATCGTCAGCCCGGCGCGTCGTGCCAGGGCGGTTTCCGGGAGCAGTCCGGTTGCGGCAATTACCGCATCCACTTCGATGCTGCGTTGGCGATCCAGCGTTGCCCGAATGCCAGAATCCGTTTTTTCCAGCCCCTGCAACTGAGATTTCAACAGCAGATGAACGCCCATCTCCGTCAACCGATGCTGCAAGCGGCTGCTTACTTCCGGTGGCATTAACGATGCCAGAATACTGGCAGCGTTGTCGATTAGCGTGACCGCTTTGCCTGCACGACAAAAATCCATCGCCAGTTCGCTACCAATCAAACCACCGCCGACAATCAACACGCGTCGGGCATCCCGCAGTTGCGTTTCACAGGCGCGATACTCTTGCTGACTATTTAACGTCAGCATTAACTCACGCCCGGGCACTGGCGGGACAAAGGCGCTGGCACCGGTTGCCAGCACTAACTTGTCATATTGCCACTGATTATTCTGGCTTTTCACCACATGGGCTTCGGCATCGATATCCGTCACCCAGGTGTGCGGAAACAGGCGCAGATTAAACTGCTCGGCAAATTCACCTGCCGTCTGGCGGGTAAGGTCGTCGGCACGTTGCCCCTGACTGATCACATGGCTGAGGTCAGGTTTGTTGTACTCATCCATGCTGTCGGCGGCAATCAGGGTTAACGGAATACTGGCGTCCTGTTTGCGAATATTTTTCACCAGTTGGCGGGCGGCGAAGCCCGAACCAATGATCACAATGCCGTTGCTCATTTTGCCTCCGATGCCAGTTCGTCAAAGACGTCTTTACCGAGGGAACATTCCGGGCACAGGAAGTTGTCCGGGACTTCACTCCACGGCGTTCCTGGTGCAACGTCCTGCATTGGCTCGCCTTTTACCGGATCGTAAATCCACTGGCAGACGCTGCACTGCATCCGTGGGCCGAGGTCAGCCGTCGTGGTGGCATAGGTTTCTTCTTTAACCACCGTATTCACCGTGTTCTGCGGCAGCGGCGAAAGCGCCCATTGACGGGCAATTTCACGACCGTGTTCACGGCATAACTCCAGAGCGTCCTGATCCGGTCGCCATTTGGCTTTCAGGCTAAGCGACATTTCGAAACCTGCATCCTGCAGGCGAGTGGAAAGACGATCCACCGCACCGCCGCTCCAGCCGTGAGAGCCGAAAGCACTGGCGCGTTTATTACGAAAGCGCAATCCGGTCATCTCCTCCACCAGCCCGGCGATTTTCGGCATCATCACGTTATTCATCGTCGAAGTGCCGACCAGCACGCCTTTTGAGCGGAAGACATTGGTCAGGATTTCGTTTTTATCGCTTCGGGCGACGTTGAAAATTTTCACCGCTACGCGCGGGTCGGTTTCCGCGATCCCCTGGGCGATAGCGTCAGCCATCATGCGGGTATTATTCGACATGGTGTCGTAGAAAATGGTGATTCTGTCTTCCTGATAATCCGCCGCCCATTTCAGGTACAGCTCGACAATTTGCGTCGGGTTATCGCGCCATACCACGCCGTGAGAGGTCGCTATCATATCGACTGGCAAGTTAAAGCCCAGGATCTCGGTAATTTTCGGCGTTACCAGGCGGCTGAACGGCGTCAGGATATTGGCGTAGTAACGCTGGCACTGCTCGAAAAGCTCGGTCTGATCCACTTCATCGTTGAACAGATGCTCGTCGCAGTAGTGCTGACCAAAAGCATCGTTACTGAACAGCACCGCGTCGCCTGTCAGGTAAGTCATCATGCTGTCCGGCCAGTGCAGCATTGGCGTTTCGACAAAAATGAGCTGTTTGCCGTTGCCGATATCCAGCGTGTCGCCAGTTTTCACCACATTAAAATTCCACTCCGGATGATGGTGATGACCATTTATCGAGTCGATAGCGTTGGCTGTACAGTAGATCGGCGTATCGGGAATTTGCGCCATTAGTTCGGTCAGCGCCCCGGCGTGATCCTCTTCAGCATGGTTAATCACGATGTAATCAATATCCGCCAGATCGATTTCATTACGCAGGTTCTGCACAAATTCGCGGCTGAATTTATGGTCAACGGTGTCGATCAGCACGTTTTTTTCTTCGCGGATGAGGTAGCTGTTGTAACTGCTGCCGCGCAGCGTTTTATATTCCGTGCCGTGAAAATCACGCACTTCCCAGTCACGTTGACCCACCCAATGAATGTTATTTTTCACCACAATAGACATAGCAACCTCAATTTATTCAGCGTGTTCTAAAAAGATGTTTTGTTAATTGCAGATTGCGTGCCAGTTTTTATCTTATTGTTTTTACCATATAAATTTATTTGTGCTCATTAGTGAGTAGTCAAAATGACTATCAATAAAATGGTCGATATGACAATATCTATAGTCAAATTGACAGTGAGGCAAAGATGAGTTTTTCCGTTGATGTGCTGGCGAATATCGCCATCGAATTGCAGCGTGGGATTGGTCATCAGGATCGTTTTCAGCGCCTGATCACCACGCTGCGTCAGGTGCTGGAGTGCGATGCGTCTGCGTTGCTACGTTACGACTCGCGGCAGTTTATTCCGCTTGCCATCGACGGGCTGGCGAAGGATGTACTCGGCAGGCGTTTTGCGCTGGAAGGGCATCCACGGCTGGAAGCGATTGCCCGCGCGGGTGATGTGGTGCGTTTTCCCGCAGACAGCGAATTGCCCGATCCCTATGACGGTTTGATTCCTGGTCAGGAGAGTCTGAAGGTTCACGCCTGCGTTGGCCTGCCGTTGTTTGCCGGACAAAACCTGATCGGCGCACTGACGCTCGACGGGATGCAGTCCGATCAGTTCGATGTTTTCAGCGATGAAGAGTTACGGCTGATTGCCGCGCTGGCGGCGGGGGCGTTAAGCAATGCGTTACTGATTGAACAACTGGAAAGCCAGAATATGCTGCCGGGCGATGCCGCGCCGTTTGAAGCGGTGAAACAGATGCAGATGATTGGCTTGTCCCCAGGCATGACGCAACTGAAAAAAGAGATTGAGATTGTGGCGGCCTCCGATCTCAACGTCCTGATCAGCGGTGAGACGGGAACCGGTAAGGAGCTGGTGGCGAAAGCGATTCATGAAGCCTCGCCACGTGCGGTGAATCCGCTGGTCTATCTCAACTGTGCCGCACTGCCGGAAAGTGTGGCGGAAAGTGAATTGTTCGGGCATGTGAAAGGAGCGTTTACTGGCGCTATCAGTAACCGCAGCGGGAAGTTTGAAATGGCGGATAACGGCACGCTGTTTCTCGATGAGATCGGCGAGTTGTCGTTGGCATTGCAGGCCAAGCTGCTGAGGGTGTTGCAGTATGGCGATATTCAGCGCGTTGGCGATGACCGTAGTTTGCGGGTCGATGTGCGCGTGCTGGCGGCGACTAACCGCGACTTACGCGAAGAGGTGCTGGCAGGGCGATTTCGCGCTGACTTGTTCCACCGCCTGAGCGTGTTTCCGCTTTCGGTGCCGCCGCTGCGTGAGCGGGGCGATGACGTCATTCTGCTGGCGGGGTATTTCTGCGAGCAGTGCCGCCTGCGACTGGGGCTTTCTCGCGTGGTATTAAGCGCCGGAGCACGGAATTTATTGCAACACTATAGTTTTCCGGGGAACGTGCGTGAACTGGAACATGCTATTCATCGGGCGGTGGTGCTGGCGAGAGCGACCCGCAGCGGCGATGAAGTGATTCTCGAGGCGCAACATTTTGCTTTTCCAGAAGTGACGGTGCCGCCGCCAGAAGTGGCAGCGGTGCCCGTTGTTAAGCAAAACCTGCGTGAAGCGACAGAAGTGTTCCAGCGTGAAACTATTCGCCAGGCACTGGTGCAAAATCATCACAACTGGGCTGCCTGCGCACGGATGCTGGAAACTGACGTCGCCAACCTGCATCGGCTGGCGAAACGTCTGGGGTTGAAGGATTAAATAATCCCGGCCTGATAGAAATCCTGCAGGTTAATCGCGCCGGTGAGTTTGCCGTTTTCATCCACCACCGGTGCGGCGGTGATTTTGCGCTTCATCAGGATTTCTTTGGCGTCGATAGCGCGACTTTGTGCCTGTAATGTGGTGCCGCCTGCCGTCATCGCTTCATTCACCGGCGTGGTGAGTGCGCCGCCGCCAACCAGCCAGCGACGTAAATCGCCGTCAGTAAAGACGCCTTGTACCTGTTGTTGAGCGTCACATACTGCCACCAGCCCCAGACCGGTGCGGCTGAGTTCCAGCATCGCGTCCATCACGCTGGCGGTTAACGCTACCTGAGGGATGGCGTCATCACGGCGCATCAGATGATGCACTTTGTTCAGCAAGCGAGCGCCCAGCGCGCCGGCAGGGTGGGAGCGGGCAAAATCTTCTTCATTAAATCCGCGCGCCTGCATGACCGCCATCGCCAGCGCATCGCCCATCATCAGGGTATTGACGGTGCTGGAGGTCGGCGCAAGGTGCATCGGGCAGGCTTCGCGTTCTACGGAAATATCCAGCACCGCTTTCGCCGCCAGACCCAGCGGTGATGTCGGTTTGCCAGTCATCGCCAGCAGGGCGATAGATTTGTCTTCCAGACGCGGAATAATCAGATCCAGTTCCTTCGCGCCACCGGAGTAAGAGATAAACAGCATCACATCGCGGCTTTCAATCATCCCCAGATCGCCGTGCAGTGCTTCTGCGGGATGGACAAAAAAAGCCGGTGTGCCGGTACTGGCAAGCGTTGCGGCGATTTTCTTACCAATGTGGCCCGATTTGCCAATTCCCGAAACCACCACTTTGCCTTCGCAGTGCAGGATGATATTGGCGGCGCGAACAAAATCATCGCCCAGACGTTCCGGTAAACGGCTTGCTTCCTGCAACTCCAGTATTAACGTCTGACGTCCCGCGTTCAGTAGTGCTTCACTCATTGCTTTCTCCGGTTATGATCACGTCGATCCCTTTCTCTTCCAGCGCCTGACGAAACGCCGGATCGATACCTGCGTCGGTAATCAGTTTATCGACGCTTTCAAGACTGCAAACTACGTTGGGGCTTTTACGACCAAACTTCGATGAGTCAGCCATCAAAATCACTTCGCGCGCGGCATTACACATCGCCTTACTGACGGTATAAACCTCGTTGAACGTGGTTACGCCCGCATTGAGATCGATGCCGTCGGTGCCCATAAATAATTTATCGAAGGTGAAATGCTCGAAGGCATTCTCTGCCAGTTGCCCGTGAAATGAGGCCGATTTTTTGCGAAATGTTCCGCCTGGCATCAGGATGGTTTGTTCGTTATCCAGTTCGGATAGCGCGTTGACGATATGCAGGCTGTTGGTCATCACCGTGATGTTATTAAAGCGCGATAACATGGGGACCATCTGCAACACGGTACTGCCAGCATCGAGAATGATCGAATCGCCATCATGAATAAAACTAACGGCAGCTTCTGCAATCAGCTCTTTCTTATGGGTGTTGATGAGCGTTTTATGATCGATAGGCGGATCGGATTCCTCTTTATTTAACACCACGCCGCCATAGGTTCGGATGACGGTTCCGGCATGTTCCAGAATAACCAGATCTTTGCGAATGGTGGTGCCTGTGGTGTCAAAGTATTGCGCCAATTCTTCAACCGAGCATTTCCCCTGCTTTTGCAGATACTCCAGAATGGCGGCCTGACGCTGACGAGGTTTCATGGGCGTGATTACCTGATTTAGGTTTCAAAATGATAACTTCGCAAGCTAGTAACATTCACAACGAAATTATCTACGTTTCAGTTTAAGCGCCAATGATAGAGCATTCTGTGATAGTGGATCATGGGGAAAGATCACATCGGGCTTTAAATCACCAGAATACATACCCTTAATTGCGGGAATTTTTTGTGGTCGGGCGAAAACGGTCAGTCCTTTCATAAACAAGGTGTCGGTGACGCGCTGCTGATCGTCCAGGGCGATGGCGACCACGACCCGTGGCTTAAAGCGCCCACTGGAACGGCCTACACCGACGCGCCCTTGCTGGCAGAGCGCGTCGAAGGCTCGATTAAAACGAGAAATTTGCCAGCCGCCTAAGGCCAGTTGCGCACACCAGGCGATAACGGCGACGGTGATGAGAGCTGATACCATAACTTCTCCTAAATGTGGGTACGGTTTTCCCCCTCACCCCAAAGAGGCGAGGGGATCGTCCGAACCCTTTTTGAACATTGTCATCAGTCTGAAATCCTAAAAGGATCTCCGCTGTTGATCAGAACATCACCTGACCGCCAGTGACATTGATCGACTGTCCGGTGCAGTACGACGCCTTTGGACTGGCGTAGAACAGCAGCATATTCAGCACATCCTGATAATCGCAGCCGCGTTTGAGCGGTACTTTATCGATGTAATAGTGCTCGACTTCGTCCGGTTTGATACCCAGCTTGGTGGCGTATTGCGGCAACAGTGACTGGAACATCGGCGATTTCAGCAGGTTACCGAGCATCAGCGAATGCACCGTAATGCCGTACTCTGCCAGATCCAGCGCCAGTGATTGAGTCAGCCCTACGCCACCAAATTTCGCGGCGCTGTAGCCAGAGTTATGTTTACTGCCCACCTTGCCGGATTTCGAGTTGATCTGAATAATGCGTCCCTGAATGCCGTCGCGGATCATCAAACGCGAAAATTCACGCGCGCACAGGAAATAGCCCACCAGATTCACCTGTAGCGAACGGTCAAAATCGCCGAGCTGGAAATCGCTGATAAACGCTGCTTTTGCAATTCCGGCGCTGTAGACCAGTAAATCGACGCGACCAAAGATTTCATCTATCCCACGAGAGAGCGCCAGAACGCTCTGCTCGCTGGTGGCGTCAGCACCAAAACCGTACGCCGTTCCCTCACCATATTCGGCGTTAATTTCTTGCGCCACATTTGCGGCTTTGTCGCTCTGAATATCGACAACTGCCACACGATACCCCTCGGCAGCCAGACCATGGCACAGGAACGCGCCCAGAGTTTGCCCACCACCGATGACAACGGCAACCTGATTCATTTTTTACTCCTTAACAGATTCAAACTTCAAAACCGATCCCGGCGCGATATCGTCGGGTACAGGGCCTGCCACATGGACAGTGCCCGGAAATTCCGCTTCGCTTAAACCATCGAAGCGCAGGGTGACATGACCCAGTTCGCGAAGGTTGTCTTCCGCCACGCTGCCAACGGCGGTCACTGGATAGCGATGCTGCCCGAGTGAAAATTGCAAACCGGGATGGAGTTCTCCTTTCAATTCGCCGTGGCAATGGATGAAGCAATACTCTTCGAGATCCGCAGGTGCGCCTTCACGAAAGGTGATGAGCATCTGGTCGCTGAAGGCGTCAGTGGCGCTCGCGCCGATACGGGTGATGGTGGTCTGATAAATAACGGTCATGTTTCAGCCTCTATTGATAGATAAAACCGGAGACAAACCAGGCGATCAGTACAGTTGGTGCGCCGGTCAAAAAGCGGCTCACCAGTACAGAAGGGACCCCGACGCGAACCGTGTCCTGACGGGCTTCCGCCAGCGATAAACCGACCGGGATAAAGTCGCAGGCCGCCTGCGCGTTGATGGCAAACAGCGCCGGTAAAGCCAGATGCGGCGGAATATTGCCGAGACCAATCTGCACACCAATCAATACGCCGATAACCTGCGCGATAACGGCGCCAGGCCCAAGGAAAGGCGAAAGCAGCGGGAAGGAGCAGATAAGCGCCAGCATTACCAGCCCCAGTGGATGGCTCGCCAGCGGAGCAAGACCGTGGGCAATCCAGTCGCCAAGGCCGGAAGCCATAATGATGCCGATGAGCGCCGAGACGAACGCCATAAACGGCAGAATGGTTTTTAATACGGTGTCGATAGTGTCGCGCCCGGACTGAAACAGCACGGCAACGGCAGACCCCATGCCCATTCCCACTTTCGCCAGTAAACCATCGCTTTGTTCGGTGATTTTCTTGCTGGTGTCGTAGTCACGACCAACGGAAGAGGGTTGCGGAGTTTCAGCGCCGACCACAGTAATATTTTCTTCTTTCACGCCAGAGACATAAATATCTTCCACGATGTACTGCGCCAGCGGACCGGACTTGCCCGTCGAGTGGATATTAATGGTGGGAATACGCCGTTTTGGATAGATGCCGCAGCGCAGTGTGCCGCCGCAGTCGATTACTGCAACGCCGATTTCCGCTTCCGCAGGTTCACCTTCTTTAAAGCCGTCGATAGTCTGCCAGCCAGTAAGCTGTGCCAGTTTGTCGACAATTGCAGGCCGGGTTCCGGCGGTGATATAGACGATTTTTTTACCTGGCGTGGCTTCCAGTTCAAGCGGGCCACCCCAGCCACCAGTGCCTTTTTCGATCCGAATACGCGTCATGATGTCGCTCCAGCCAGGTGAACTTTTTGTTCAAGTTGAATGCCCATTTTTTTCTCAAAAATGGCGGTGGTCAGGTCGGTCACCCAGCCACGGAAGAAGTTCGTAATCAGACCAACCAGCAGGTAGCTCACTGCCAGTGGGCCAAGTGGCAGATTCAGCGTCGTCAGACCGCTGGCAATTCCCAGATAAACAAACAGTTCGCCGGGGTTGATATGAGGGAAGAGACCGTTCATTGAGTGGCAGCTATAAGAAGCCGCCGCGTAATAGCTGGGTTTGAACTTTTCCGGCATAAAACGGCCCAGGCTTAAGGTCATTGGGTTACAAAAAACAAACGTGCCAATACACGGTAATAGCAGGTAACGGGAAACAGGATTGCCGGCGCAACGTTGAGCAAATCGTTCAATGCGGTGCTGCCCGATAAAATTAATCAGCGCGTTCATGATTACCAGCAGGCTTATCAACAGCGGAAGAATGCCGGTCACCATCCCGGTAAACACCTCTCCACCTTTCTGGAACAGCCCGATGAACCACTCTGCGCCATGAGTAATGGTTTCTATCATTGTTCTCTCCTTTGAAATTTATTGTTTTATTACCAAACGGCAACACAATCTAATCAGATTGAAAGATTTAAAAGTGTTATTTTGATCGCAAAATGAAAGATAAATATTTTAATTTGAAAGTTTGGTTGAAAGGATGGTGAGGAAGGTGATTTGTGTTATGTAAAGTCCGTATTGGGCAGTGACTACCGCTTCCTTGTGCGGGGCGGGATGCTTTACCATACTTGCCCCTGGTTGAATCTGTTAAATGGACTCCTCATGTTCAAGCGTCGTTATGTAACATTGCTTCCCCTTTTTGTGTTGCTTGCCGCCTGTAGCAGCAAGCCAAAACCTACTGAGACTGAAACGACCACCGGAACGCCGTCCGGCGGCTTCCTGCTTGAGCCGCAGCACAATGTGATGCAGATGGGCGGTGACTTTGCTAACAACCCGAATGCGCAGCAGTTCATCGACAAAATGGTGAAAAAACACGGCTTCAATCGTCAGCAGTTGCAGGAAATCCTCTCCCAGGCGAAACGTCTGGATTCGGTACTGCGGCTGATGGATAACCAGGCACCAACCACATCGGTGAAGCCGCCATCTGGCCCGAACGGCGCATGGCTGCGTTATCGCAAAAAATTTATTACTCCGGATAACGTGCAGAACGGCGTGGTTTTCTGGAACCAGTATGAAGATGCGCTGAATCGCGCGTGGCAGGTGTATGGCGTACCGCCGGAAATTATCGTCGGGATTATCGGCGTTGAAACCCGCTGGGGACGCGTGATGGGTAAAACTCGCATCCTCGATGCGTTGGCGACGCTGTCATTTAACTACCCGCGCCGCGCGGAGTATTTCTCTGGTGAACTGGAAACCTTCCTGCTAATGGCGCGCGATGAGCAGGACGATCCGCTCAATCTGAAAGGTTCCTTTGCCGGTGCAATGGGCTACGGTCAGTTTATGCCGTCGTCTTACAAACAATACGCCGTGGATTTCAGCGGCGACGGGCATATCAACCTGTGGGACCCGGTTGATGCCATTGGCAGCGTGGCGAACTATTTCAAAGCGCATGGCTGGGTGAAAGGCGATCAGGTTGCTGTAATGGCAAATGGTCAGGCTCCGGGGTTGCCAAATGGCTTCAAAACCAAGTACAGCATTTCACAACTTGCAGCGGCAGGGCTGACGCCACAGCAGCCACTGGGCAATCATCAGCAGGCCAGCTTGCTGCGTCTGGATGTCGGGACGGGGTATCAGTACTGGTACGGTTTGCCGAACTTCTACACTATTACCCGTTACAACCACAGCACTCACTACGCAATGGCGGTCTGGCAGTTAGGACAAGCCGTGGCGCTGGCGCGCGTACAGTAATTATTTGCAAGAGGGAGGTTAAACCTCCCTCTGCTATCTTACTGTTTATTCGAAAGAGATTGCTGACGTAATTGTTTGATTTTCTTAGACAGCGACACTGTATATCCCAGGCAGACAACGCCTAACGCAGCCTGACCAAAATCGAAAGGTTCAAGATAGCCGGAAGATAAAATCTTACATACCACTGCAACCAGGGCGCTGACGCCGCCAATGGTGACCCACATACGCATTTGCGTGGTCTGTTTGAGTACGTTTTGTGGGGTGTTATCCGTTTTCTTTGTTGCCATTACTTTTCTCTCCCTGTGAATACATATCAATGCGAACGCGGCATGGTAGCCTTTTTTCTTTACTGGTTGGTCGTAACAGTCTTATTTCGGAATGCGACTCGTAAAATGAATCGCTCGTCCCCATCTTTTACGGGAAAGTGCTATCTTGTCCGGCATAAATATCTGACTGACAGAGGTTGTGATGACTGACAGTGAACTGATGCAATTAAGCGGACAGGTAGGGCAGGCGCTGAAAGCCCGTGGCGCAATCGTAACAACCGCTGAGTCTTGTACCGGTGGCTGGGTAGCGAAAGTTATTACTGATATTGCTGGCAGTTCCGCCTGGTTTGAACGCGGATTTGTCACCTACAGTAACGAGGCCAAATCGCAGATGATCGGCGTGCGAGATGAGACGCTGGTGCAGCATGGCGCGGTGAGTGAACCCGTCGTGGTGGAAATGGCGATTGGCGCCCTGAAAGCGGCTCGTGCTGATTATGCTGTTTCTATCAGCGGTATCGCCGGGCCGGATGGCGGCAGCGAAGAGAAGCCAGTTGGCACTGTCTGGTTTGCTTTTGCTTCAGCCAGCGGCGAAGGTATTACCCGCCGGGAATGCTTCAGCGGTGACCGTGATGCCGTGCGTCGGAAGGCGACGGCTTATGCATTGCAGACGTTGTGGCAACAATTTCTACAAAATACTTGATACTGTATGAGCATACAGTATAATTGCTTCAGCAGAATATATTGACTATCCGGTAATACCCGGCATGACAGGAGTAAAAATGGCTATCGACGAAAACAAACAGAAAGCGTTGGCGGCAGCACTGGGCCAGATTGAGAAACAATTTGGTAAAGGCTCCATCATGCGCCTGGGTGAAGACCGTTCTATGGATGTGGAAACCATCTCTACCGGTTCGCTTTCACTGGATATCGCGCTCGGGGCAGGCGGTCTGCCGATGGGGCGTATTGTCGAAATCTACGGACCGGAATCTTCCGGTAAAACGACACTGACGCTGCAGGTTATTGCCGCTGCGCAGCGCGAAGGTAAAACCTGTGCGTTTATCGATGCTGAACACGCGCTGGACCCGGTCTACGCACGTAAACTGGGTGTCGATATCGATAACCTGTTGTGCTCTCAGCCGGACACCGGCGAGCAGGCACTGGAAATCTGTGACGCCCTGGCGCGTTCTGGCGCCGTAGACGTTATCGTCGTTGACTCCGTTGCGGCACTGAC
Source organism: Escherichia sp. MOD1-EC5495 (assembly GCF_002965965.1). Classification (NCBI taxonomy): domain Bacteria; kingdom Pseudomonadati; phylum Pseudomonadota; class Gammaproteobacteria; order Enterobacterales; family Enterobacteriaceae; genus Escherichia; species Escherichia sp. MOD1-EC5495. The sequence goes on along the minus strand of NZ_PTRI01000018.1, from coordinate 9,025 downwards.
GCCGAAAGCGGAAATCGAAGGCGAAATCGGCGACTCTCATATGGGCCTTGCGGCACGTATGATGAGCCAGGCGATGCGTAAGCTGGCGGGTAACCTGAAACAGTCCAACACGCTGCTGATCTTCATCAACCAGATCCGTATGAAAATTGGTGTGATGTTCGGTAACCCGGAAACCACAACCGGTGGTAACGCGCTGAAATTCTACGCCTCTGTTCGTCTTGATATCCGTCGTATCGGCGCGGTGAAAGAGGGCGAAAACGTGGTGGGTAGCGAAACCCGCGTGAAAGTGGTGAAGAACAAAATCGCTGCGCCATTTAAACAGGCTGAATTCCAGATCCTCTACGGCGAAGGTATTAACTTCTACGGCGAGCTGGTTGACCTGGGCGTGAAAGAGAAGCTGATCGAGAAAGCGGGTGCATGGTACAGCTACAAAGGCGAGAAAATCGGCCAGGGTAAAGCGAATGCAACTGCCTGGCTGAAAGACAACCCGGAAACCGCGAAAGAGATCGAGAAGAAAGTTCGTGAGCTGCTGCTGAGCAATCCGAACTCAACGCCGGATTTCTCTGTAGATGACAGCGAAGGCGTAGCAGAAACTAACGAAGATTTTTAATCGTTAGTTATTGATGATAATAGATAATGTGTGCACGGACGGTCCCCTCGCCCCTTTGGGGAGAGGGTTAGGGTGAGGGGAACAGGCCAGCACTGGCGTGAAAAATTACTCTCACCTCGATCCTCTGAGTAGCAGGGCCTGCGGGGAAATCCTGCCACTCATTGACTATTAAACCTGTTTGTCAGCAAAACTGGGGTCGCATTTGCGACCCTTTTGCTTTTTAAGTTTTAAGGATATGCCATGACAGAATCAATATCCCGTCGTCCGGCATATGCTCGCCTGTTGGATCGCGCGGTACGCATTCTGGCGGTACGCGATCACAGCGAGCAAGAATTGCGACGTAAACTCGCAGCACCGATTATGGGCAAAAATGGCCCGGAAGAGATTGATGCCACGGCAGAGGATTATGAACGTGTTATTGCCTGGTGCCATGAACATGGCTATCTCGATGACAGCCGATTTGTTGGGCGCTTTATCGCCAGCCGTAGCCGTAAAGGTTATGGACCAGCGCGTATTCGTCAGGAACTGAACCAGAAAGGTATCTCCCGAGAGGCCACAGAAAAAGCGATGCGTGAATGTGACATCGACTGGTGCGAACTGGCGCGCGATCAGGCTACGCGAAAATATGGCGAACCACTGCCAACAGTCTTTTCAGAAAAAGTTAAGATCCAGCGTTTTCTGCTCTATCGTGGCTATCTGATGGAAGATATCCAGGAGATTTGGCGAAATTTTGCCGACTGAACGCATACGGTATTTTACTTCCCAGTCAAGAAAACTTATCTTATTCCCACTTTTCAGTTACCAGCCCAGCGGTTATTAACTTGCTGCTGCTGGTGGCGATATTTCGTTAGCTTGATTTCAGGATAATTATGAGCAAGAGCACCGCTGAGATCCGTCAGGCGTTTCTCGACTTTTTCCATAGTAAGGGACATCAGGTAGTTGCCAGCAGCTCCCTGGTCCCCCATAACGACCCAACTTTGTTGTTTACCAACGCCGGGATGAACCAGTTCAAGGATGTGTTCCTTGGGCTCGACAAGCGTAATTATTCCCGCGCTACCACCTCCCAACGCTGCGTGCGTGCGGGGGGGAAACACAACGACCTGGAAAACGTCGGTTACACCGCGCGTCACCATACCTTCTTCGAGATGCTGGGCAACTTCAGCTTCGGCGACTATTTCAAACACGATGCCATTCAGTTTGCATGGGAATTACTGACCAGCGAAAAATGGTTTGCTCTGCCGAAAGAGCGTCTGTGGGTTACCGTCTATGAAAGCGACGACGAAGCCTACGAAATCTGGGAAAAAGAAGTTGGTATCCCGCGCGAACGTATTATTCGCATCGGTGATAACAAAGGTGCGCCATACGCGTCTGACAACTTTTGGCAGATGGGTGACACTGGTCCGTGCGGCCCGTGTACTGAAATTTTCTACGATCATGGTGACCACATCTGGGGTGGCCCTCCGGGAAGCCCGGAAGAAGACGGCGACCGCTATATTGAGATCTGGAACATCGTCTTCATGCAGTTCAACCGTCAGGCTGATGGCACGATGGAACCGCTGCCGAAGCCGTCTGTAGATACCGGTATGGGGCTGGAGCGTATTGCTGCGGTGCTGCAACACGTTAACTCTAACTATGACATCGACCTGTTCCGCACGCTGATCCAGGCGGTAGCAAAAGTCACTGGCGCGATCGATCTAAGCAATAAATCGCTGCGCGTAATCGCTGACCACATTCGTTCTTGTGCGTTCCTGATAGCGGATGGCGTAATGCCGTCCAACGAAAACCGTGGTTATGTACTGCGTCGTATCATTCGTCGCGCGGTGCGTCACGGCAATATGCTGGGTGCGAAAGAAACCTTCTTCTACAAGCTGGTGGGGCCACTGATCGAGGTCATGGGCTCTGCGGGTGAAGACCTGAAACGCCAACAGGCTCAGGTTGAGCAGGTGCTGAAAACTGAAGAAGAGCAGTTTGCGCGTACTCTGGAGCGCGGTCTGGCGCTGCTGGATGAAGAGCTGGCGAAACTTTCTGGCGATACGCTGGATGGCGAAACCGCTTTCCGTTTGTACGACACTTACGGCTTCCCGGTTGACCTGACGGCTGACGTTTGTCGTGAGCGCAACATCAAAGTTGACGAAGCTGGCTTTGAAGCAGCAATGGAAGAGCAGCGTCGTCGTGCGCGCGAAGCCAGCGGCTTTGGTGCCGATTATAACGCAATGATCCGTGTTGACAGTGCATCTGAATTTAAAGGCTATGACCATCTGGAACTGAACGGCAAAGTGACCGCGCTGTTTGTTGATGGTAAAGCGGTTGATGCCATCAATGCAGGCCAGGAAGCGGTAGTCGTGCTGGATCAAACGCCATTCTATGCAGAATCTGGCGGTCAGGTTGGTGATAAAGGCGAACTGAAAGGCGCAAACTTCTCCTTTGCGGTAGAAGATACGCAGAAATACGGCCAGGCGATTGGCCACATCGGTAAACTTGCTGCGGGTTCTCTGAAAGTGGGCGACGCGGTGCAGGCCGATGTTGATGAAGCGCGCCGTGCTCGTATTCGTCTGAATCACTCCGCAACGCACTTGATGCATGCTGCGCTGCGCCAGATTCTGGGTACTCATGTATCGCAGAAAGGTTCTCTGGTTAACGACAAAGTGCTGCGTTTCGACTTCTCACATAATGAAGCGATGAAACCAGAGGAAATTCGTGCCGTTGAGGATCTGGTGAACGCACAAATTCGTCGTAACTTGCCGATTGAAACCAACATCATGGATCTCGAGGCTGCGAAAGCGAAAGGCGCGATGGCGCTATTTGGCGAGAAGTATGATGAACGTGTACGTGTACTGAGCATGGGCGATTTCTCCACAGAGCTGTGTGGCGGTACTCACGCCAGCCGCACCGGTGATATCGGTCTGTTCCGTATTATCTCTGAATCGGGTACTGCTGCGGGCGTTCGTCGTATCGAAGCTGTAACCGGAGAAGGTGCTATTGCCACCGTTCATGCAGACAGCGATCGCTTAAGCGAAGTTGCGCATCTGCTGAAAGGCGATAGCAATAATCTGGTTGATAAAGTTCGTTCAGTACTGGAACGTACGCGTCAGTTGGAAAAAGAGCTACAACAGCTTAAAGAACAGGCTGCCGCGCAGGAGAGTGCAAATCTTTCCAGTAAGGCAATTGATGTTAATGGTGTTAAGCTGTTGGTTAGCGAGCTTAACGGTGTTGAGCCGAAGATGTTGCGTACCATGGTTGACGATTTAAAAAATCAGCTGGGGTCGACAATTATCGTGCTGGCAACGGTAGCCGAAGGTAAGGTTTCTCTGATTGCAGGCGTATCTAAGGACGTCACAGATCGTGTGAAAGCAGGGGAACTGATTGGTATGGTCGCTCAGCAGGTGGGCGGCAAGGGTGGTGGACGTCCTGACATGGCGCAAGCCGGTGGTACGGATGCTGCGGCCTTACCTGCAGCGTTAGCCAGTGTGAAAGGCTGGGTCAGCGCGAAATTGCAATAATATTAGCGTTAGGCAATGCCGTGGACTTGCTCCACGGCATTCGCATCAACGCTATCGACAACGATAAAGTCAGGTTGAAGTTGTGTATATCGGCTAAACTTAGGTTTAACAGAATGTAATGCCATGACTGCTTACATGTAATGTGTTTGTCATTGCTTACTTTTTGGCGTTATATGATGGATAATGCCGGGATACAGAGAGACCCGACTCTTTTAATCTTTCAAGGAGCAAAGAATGCTGATTCTGACTCGTCGAGTTGGTGAGACCCTCATGATTGGGGATGAGGTCACCGTGACAGTTTTAGGGGTAAAGGGCAACCAGGTACGTATTGGCGTAAATGCCCCGAAGGAAGTTTCTGTTCACCGTGAAGAGATCTACCAGCGTATCCAGGCTGAAAAATCCCAGCAGTCCAGTTACTAATCTTTCCGCGTCTCATCTTTAACGGTGAGACGCACCCTCAAAATCTCTCCTTCACTTCATTTTCTTTTCGCATTACTCCCGTTCATTCAACGTTAACATCCATTTTTCTGCATCACGCCTGCCTGTCATAGGCCATTTTTTCTGTTGATAAAACACTCTTTTTGACGTTTTTACAGTCTAATTGAGCGTGAAGTGTGCAAACGATAAAAGTGTGGGAAAAATTGTTTGACTTATAAGTCTCAGAAAGTAATATGTGCGCCACGCAGCGACGATGAGCGATAAACAAGTTCTTCGAAGCACTCGTAAGAGGCGTGTGGTGAGGTGGCCGAGAGGCTGAAGGCGCTCCCCTGCTAAGGGAGTATGCGGTCAAAAGCTGCATCCGGGGTTCGAATCCCCGCCTCACCGCCATTTGCATCCGTAGCTCAGCTGGATAGAGTACTCGGCTACGAACCGAGCGGTCGGAGGTTCGAATCCTCCCGGATGCACCATCTCTTACTTGATATGGCTTTAGTAGCGGTATCAAAAAATCTGCAGTAAAGTAAGTTTCCCGATGCATCCGTAGCTCAGCTGGATAGAGTACTCGGCTACGAACCGAGCGGTCGGAGGTTCGAATCCTCCCGGATGCACCATCTCTTACTTGATATGGCTTTAGTAGCGGTATCAAAAAATCTGCAGTAAAGTAAGTTTCCCGATGCATCCGTAGCTCAGCTGGATAGAGTACTCGGCTACGAACCGAGCGGTCGGAGGTTCGAATCCTCCCGGATGCACCATATTCTCCGTAACCTTCAGCAATGAAGGTATCGAAGAGATAGCGGTATTAACCGCAGGCAGCAGGGAGGATAACGTTGCGCCAGCAATGGCCCGAAGGGCGAACGCCAGTGAGTCATCCTCCCGGATGCACCATCTTCTCCAAAAATTTCCTCCAAAAACATCTCATTTCTAAATAACTATTTTATCCATATCCTGAATAATCTTCCCCTTCGCATCGGCGACAAAATCAAGCAATTACGCTAAAGTAGCGTCATATTTTTCGACTTGCGAGAAGACAATGTACGAGCGTTATGCAGGTTTAATTTTTGATATGGATGGCACAATCCTGGATACAGAACCCACGCACCGTAAAGCGTGGCGTGAAGTATTAGGACGCTACGGTCTTCAGTACGATGTTCAGGCCATGATTGCGCTTAATGGCTCGCCCACCTGGCGTATAGCCCAGGCGATCATTGAGCTGAATCAGGCCGATCTCGATCCCCATGCATTAGCCCGCGAGAAAACCGATGCCGTAAGAAGCATGTTGCTCGATAGCGTCGAACCGCTTCCCCTTGTTGAAGTGGTGAAAAGCTGGCACGGTCGTCGCCCAATGGCTGTCGGTACGGGGAGTGAAAGCGCCATCGCTGAGGCGCTGCTAACGCACCTCGGATTACGTCGTTATTTCGATGTAGTCATTGCTGCCGATCACGTCAAACACCATAAACCTGCACCAGACACGTTTTTGCTGTGTGCGCAGCGTATGGGCGTGCAACCAACGCATTGCGTTGTCTTTGAAGATGCCGATTTTGGTATACAGGCCGCTCGCGCCGCAGGCATGGACGCCGTGGATGTTCGCTTGCTGTGAGTGAGTCGCTGTCGCTCTTCTCGTTGTTTGCCAGTAGTTTTCTCAGCGCTACACTATTACCCGGCAATTCGGAAGTTATGCTGGTCGCAATGTTACTTTCTGGGGTGAGTCATCCCTGGGTTTTAGTATTAACAGCAACAATGGGTAATAGCCTTGGAGGGTTAACTAACGTTATCCTTGGGCGTTTCTTTCCATTGCGCAAAACATCGCGCTGGCAAGAAAAAGCCATTGGCTGGCTGAAACGCTATGGCGCAGTCACACTCTTATTAAGCTGGATGCCAGTGATTGGCGACTTACTGTGTCTGTTAGCGGGATGGATGCGCATCTCGTGGGGACCAGTAATCTTTTTTTTGTGCCTTGGTAAAGCGTTGCGCTATGTTGCGGTTGCAGCAGCCACCGTTCAGGGCATGATGTGGTGGCACTAATTGTAGGCCTGCACACATGGCCACCATTACAGTTATGCTAATTAAAACGATTTTGACAGGCGGGAGGTCAATTTGATCCCGGACGTATCACAGGCGCTGGCCTGGCTGGAAAAACATCCTCAGGCATTAAAGGGGATACAGCGTGGTCTTGAGCGCGAAACTTTGCGTGTTAACCCAGATGGCACTCTGGCAACAACCGGTCATCCTGAAGCATTAGGTTCCGCACTGACGCATAAATGGATCACCACCGATTTTGCCGAAGCGTTGCTGGAGTTCATTACGCCGGTCGATGGCGATATTGAGCATATGTTGACCTTTATGCGCGATTTGCATCGCTATACCGCGCGTAATATTGGCGATGAGCGGATGTGGCCGTTAAGTATGCCATGTTACATCGCGGAAGGTCAGGATATCGAACTGGCGCAGTATGGAACGTCCAATACAGGGCGCTTTAAAACGCTGTACCGTGAAGGGCTGAAAAATCGCTATGGCGCGCTGATGCAAACCATCTCCGGCGTACACTACAACTTCTCGTTACCAATGGCATTCTGGCAGGCGCAGTGTGGTGATATCTCGGGCGCTGACGCCAAAGAGAAAATCTCTGCGGGCTACTTCCGCGCTATTCGTAACTACTATCGCTTCGGTTGGGTGATCCCGTACCTGTTTGGTGCTTCTCCGGCAATTTGTTCTTCTTTCCTGCAAGGTAAACCGACGTCGCTGCCGTTTGAGAAAACCGAATGCGGCATGTATTACCTGCCGTATGCGACATCGCTACGCTTGAGCGATCTGGGCTATACCAATAAATCGCAAAGTAATCTTGGTATTACTTTTAATGATCTCTACGAGTATGTAGCGGGTCTGAAGCGGGCAATTAAAACGCCGTCGGAAGAGTACGCGAAGATTGGTCTTGAGAAAGACGGCAAGCGGCTGCAAATCAACAGCAACGTGCTGCAGATTGAAAACGAGCTGTATGCGCCGATTCGTCCGAAACGCGTTACTCGCAGCGGCGAGTCGCCTTCTGATGCGCTGTTACGCGGCGGCATTGAATATATCGAAGTGCGTTCGCTGGATATCAACCCATTCTCGCCGATTGGTGTTGATGAGCAGCAGGTGCGTTTCCTCGACCTGTTTATGGTCTGGTGTGCGCTGGCTGATGCGCCGGAAATGAGCAGTAGTGAACTTGCCTGTACACGCGTCAACTGGAACCGGGTGATCCTCGAAGGACGTAAGCCGGGGCTGACGCTGGGAATTGGCTGTGAAACTGCGCAATTCCCGTTGCCGCAGGTGGGCAAAGATCTGTTCCGGGATCTGAAACGCGTCGCGCAAACGCTGGACAGCATTAACGGCGGCGAAGCGTATCAGAAAGTGTGTGATGAACTGGTGGCCTGCTTTGATAATCCCGATCTGACTTTCTCCGCCCGTATCTTACGGTCTATGATTGATACTGGCATTGGCGGAACTGGCAAAGCGTTCGGTGAGGCTTATCGCAATTTGTTACGTGAAGAGCCGCTGGAAATTCTGCGTGAAGACGATTTTATTGCCGAGCGCGAAGCGTCTAAACGTCGTCAGCAGGAAATGGAAGCCGCAGATACCGAGTCGTTCAAGGTGTGGCTGGAAAAACACAGCTGACAGAAAAGAAAAAGGCCACTCGTGAGTGGCCAAAATTTCATCTCTGAATTCAGGGATGATGATAACAAATGCGCGTCTTTCATATACTCAGACTCGCCTGGGAACAAAGAGTTCAGAATATTTTAAAAAAAATTACCGGAGGTGGCTAAATGCCGTTGTTAGATAGCTTCACAGTCGATCATACCCGGATGGAAGCGCCTGCAGTTCGGGTGGCGAAAACAATGAACACCCCGCATGGCGATGCAATCACCGTGTTCGATCTGCGTTTCTGCGTGCCGAACAAAGAAGTAATGCCGGAAAAAGGTATCCATACCCTGGAGCATCTGTTTGCTGGTTTTATGCGCAACCATCTTAACGGCAACGGCGTTGAGATTATTGATATCTCACCAATGGGTTGCCGCACCGGTTTCTATATGAGTCTGATTGGTACGCCAGATGAGCAACGTGTTGCTGATGCCTGGAAGGCGGCAATGGAAGATGTGCTGAAAGTGAAGGATCAAAATCAGATCCCGGAACTGAATGTCTACCAGTGCGGTACTTTCCAGATGCACTCGTTGCAGGAAGCTCAGGATATTGCACGTAACATTCTGGAACGCGACGTGCGTATCAACAGCAACGAGGAGCTGGCGCTGCCGAAAGAGAAGTTGCAGGAACTGCACATCTAGTCCGTTTAAGCAGAAGAAGCCGGGCGGTGATATCACTGTCCGGCTTGCCTGATGTGCTACGCTTATCAGGTTGATGCGAGGAGCGCGCCACCCGTACGTGACGGGTGGCAAAGTGGCATTAAAAGAGATATTTCATGCCCAGCATTCCCTGGGTATCGCTG
>NZ_PTRI01000017.1:0-109990 GCF_002965965.1 Escherichia sp. MOD1-EC5495 | reverse complement strand
GCACGACCTTGCCAAGGTCGGGGTCGCGAGTTCGAGTCTCGTTTCCCGCTCCAAATTCTCCTCTCAATAAACTATCCACAGCGACGCGATGCGTTATTGCTGGTTTTTGTTGTCTCTGACAAACTCTTGTAAACAGAGTTATCCACAGGTTCAGGCTGTAATCTTAATTTCAGAAAAACTTCGCACGGTGAATAGTAAATTCTTAACGTGTTGATATTTAAATTGAAAATTAAGGTTTCGATTTGTCGTATTGATCGCTTGACGATTTTTTCCGGCTTGAATTGCAATACGTTTTTATTTTTATTCACAAGCTGTGGATGAATCAGGCGTCGCGTGGTAAGCCCTTTTCAATCACCCGAACAAGACGCTGTTTTTTCGGTAGTTGAACCTCAACCACGCATGCATTTCGTCTCTCGATTTGCTGCGCAATCGCCCACGCTATGTGCTCATCAAGAAGTGGATGCTCACCTTTACGACTTTCCAGCGCCGCCAGAATCGCTTCATCCCAGGGGGCATTGCCTAATGCTACGGCGATATTACGCAGCCAGCGCAGGTGGCCTATACGGCGAATCGCTGAACCTTCTGTTATTTTTAAAAACTTCTCTTCGCTCCAGGCGAATAACTCAATGAGTTCCGGTGCGTGTAATGGTTTGCGTGGGCTGAAATCGTCTTCAGTTGTCAGTTGCGAATAGCGATTCCACGGGCAGATAAGCTGGCAATCATCGCAACCGTAAATACGGTTTCCCATTAACGGGCGTAACTCTTCCGGGATTGCCCCTTCCAGTTCTATCGTCAGATAAGAAATGCAGCGGCGAGCATCTACGGTATATGGCTCGACGATGGCGCCGGTCGGGCAAATCGTCATACAGGCCACGCATTTACCGCATCCTTCCTCGACCGGTTGATCCACAGGTAACGGAATATCAACCAGCAGCTCGCCTAAAAAGAAGAACGAACCGGCTTCGCGATTGAGGATAAGTGAGTGCTTACCTGTCCAGCCAAGTCCCGCTTTTTCAGCCAACGGGCGCTCAAGAACAGGCGCAGAATCGACAAACGGTCTAAAATTCAGCGAAACACAATGTTGCTGAATCATCTCGCCCAGCTTTTTGAGTCGGTTGCGCAGAAGTTTGTGATAATCACGGCCCAGCGCATAACGGCTAACATAGCCGAGTTTGGGATTTTTCAGCGTGCTGGCAAATGCGGCGTTGGCAGGCAGGTAATTCATCCGCACGCTGATCACGCGCAGCGTACCGGGCAATAACTCGTGGGGGCGGGCGCGCAGCATACCGTGACGTGCCATCCAGTCCATTTCGCCATGGTATTGTTTGTCCAGCCATGCTTGCAGTTTTGGCTCGGAATCGCTGAGATCGGTGTCGGTAATACCCACCTGCTGAAAGCCCAGTTCCAGCCCCCACTGTTTAATTTTTTGCGCTAACTGATTGAGATCGAGGGGCTCTGACATGACGGACCATACAATGAAGAAAAACCCCGTAAGTATACCACACACCGTCTGGCACGCCGACGATATCCGACGTGGTGAACGCGAAGCGGCAGATGCGCTGGGGCTTACACTCTATGAGCTGATGCTTCGCGCGGGTGAAGCCGCGTTTCAGGTGTGTCGTTCGGCTTATCCTGACGCCCGCCACTGGCTGGTGCTGTGCGGTCATGGCAATAACGGCGGCGATGGCTACGTGGTCGCGCGGCTGGCAAAAGCGGTCGGTATTGAGGTTACGTTGCTGGCTCTGGAGAGCGACAAACCGTTACCGGAAGAGGCTGCGCTGGCACGCGAAGCATGGTTAAACGCGGGAGGCGAGATCCATGCCTCGAATATTGTCTGGCCCGAATCGGTAGATCTGATTGTTGATGCGTTGCTCGGTACCGGCTTGCAGCAAGCGCCCCGCGAATCCATTAGCCAGTTAATCGACCACGCTAATTCCTATCCTGCGCCGATTGTGGCGGTTGATATCCCTTCCGGCCTGCTGGTACAAACCGGAGCCGCGCCAGGCGCGGTGATCAACGCCGATCAAACCATCACTTTTATTGCGCTGAAACCAGGTTTGTTAACCGGCAAAGCGCGGGATGTTACCGGGCAACTGCATTTTGACTCGCTGGGACTGGACAGTTGGCTGGCAAGTCAGGAGACGAAAATTCAGCGGTTTTCTGCAGAACAACTTTCTCACTGGCTGAAACCGCGTCGCCCGTCTTCGCATAAAGGCGATCATGGGCGGCTGGTGATTATCGGTGGCGATCACGGCACGGCAGGGGCTATTCGTATGACGGGAGAAGCGGCGCTGCGTGCTGGAGCAGGTTTAGTCAGAGTGCTGACCCGCAGCGAAAACATTGCGCCGCTGCTGACCGCACGTCCGGAATTGATGGTGTTCGAGTTGACGGATAAATCTTTAACTGAAAGCCTGGAATGGGCCGATGTGGTGGTGATTGGTCCCGGTCTGGGTCAGCAAGAGTGGGGGAAAAAAGCCCTGCAAAAAGTGGAGAATTTTCGCAAACCGATGTTGTGGGATGCCGATGCATTGAACCTGCTGGCAATCAATCCCGATAAGCGTCACAATCGCGTGATCACGCCGCATCCTGGCGAGGCCGCACGGTTGTTGGGCTGTTCCGTAGCAGAAATTGAAAGTGACCGCTTACATTGCGCCCAACGTCTGGTACAACGTTATGGCGGCGTAGCGGTGCTGAAAGGTGCCGGAACCGTGGTCGCAGCAAACCCTGATGACTTAGGCATTATTGATGCCGGGAATGCAGGTATGGCCACTGGCGGCATGGGCGATGTGCTCTCTGGTATTATTGGTGCATTGCTTGGGCAAAAACTGTCGCCATATGATGCCGCCTGTGCTGGATGTATCGCACACGGCGCGGCGGCTGACGTGTTGGCGGCGCGTTTTGGTACGCGCGGGATGCTGGCAACCGATCTCTTTTCCACGCTACAGCGTATTGTTAACCCGGAAGTGACTGATAAAAACCATGATGAATCGAGTAATTCCGCTCCCTGATGAGCAGGCAACATTAGACCTGGGCGAGCGGGTAGCCAAAGCCTGCGATGGCGCAACCGTAATCTATCTGTATGGCGATTTAGGCGCAGGTAAAACCACCTTTAGCCGGGGCTTTTTACAGGCTCTGGGTCATCAGGGTAATGTCAAAAGCCCCACTTATACGCTGGTCGAACCCTATACGCTCGACAACTTAATGGTTTATCACTTTGATTTGTACCGCCTTGCCGATCCCGAGGAGCTGGAGTTTATGGGGATCCGCGATTATTTTGCCAACGATGCCATCTGCCTGGTGGAGTGGCCACAACAAGGTACAGGTGTTCTTCCTGACCCGGATGTCGAAATACACATTGATTATCAGGCACAAGGCCGTGAGGCGCGCGTGAGTGCGGTCTCCTCTGCGGGTGAATTGTTGCTGGCGCGTTTAGCCGGTTAACCTTTGAAGGTGGCGGGATGATGTATCGCATCAGAAATTGGTTGGTAGCGACGTTGGTGCTGCTGTGCGCGCAGGCTGGCGCCGCTACGCTCTCTGATATTCAGGTTTCTAATGGCAATCAACAGGCGCGGATAACGTTAAGTTTTATTGGCGATCCTGACTATGCATTTAGCCATCAAAGCAAACGCACCGTGGCACTCGATATCAAACAAACGGGTGTGATTCAGGGGCTGCCGTTGTTGTTCAGTGGTAATAATCTGGTGAAGGCGATTCGCTCTGGAACGCCAAAAGATGCGCAAACGCTGCGTTTGGTGGTGGATCTCACCGAAAACGGTAAAACCGAAGCGGTGAAGCGGCAGAATGGTAGCAATTACACCGTTGTCTTTACGATTAACGCCGATGCGCCGCCACCGCCTCCTCCGCCGCCAGTGGTTGCTAAACGTGTTGAAACGCCAGCCGTTGTTGCACCGCGCGTCAGCGAACCGGCGCGCAATCCGTTTAAAACCGAGAGCAACCGGGCTACGGGTGTCATCAGTAGCAATACGGTGACGCGTCCGGCAGCGCGCGCGACGGCTAACACTGGCGATAAAATTGTCATCGCTATTGATGCCGGACACGGCGGCCAGGATCCTGGCGCTATCGGCCCTGGCGGTACGCGGGAGAAAAACGTCACCATCGCCATCGCACGTAAATTGCGTACTTTGCTCAATGATGATCCGATGTTTAAGGGCGTTCTAACCCGTGACGGAGATTACTTTATCTCGGTGATGGGACGCAGCGATGTGGCACGTAAGCAAAACGCCAATTTCCTTGTGTCGATTCACGCTGATGCCGCTCCGAATCGCAGTGCTACCGGCGCTTCCGTATGGGTGCTCTCTAACCGTCGTGCAAACAGTGAAATGGCAAGCTGGCTGGAACAGCACGAGAAACAGTCGGAGCTGCTGGGCGGGGCAGGCGATGTGCTGGCGAACAGTCAGTCTGACCCGTATTTAAGCCAGGCGGTGCTGGATTTACAGTTCGGTCATTCCCAGCGGGTAGGGTATGATGTGGCGACCAGTATGATCAGCCAGTTGCAACGCATTGGCGAAATTCATAAACGTCGACCAGAACACGCCAGCCTTGGCGTTCTGCGTTCGCCGGATATCCCGTCAGTACTGGTCGAAACCGGTTTTATCAGCAACAACAGCGAAGAACGTTTGCTGGCGAGCGACGATTACCAACAACAGCTGGCAGAAGCCATTTATAAAGGCCTGCGCAATTACTTCCTTGCGCATCCGATGCAGTCTGCGCCGCAGGGTGCAACGGCACAAACTGCCAGTACGGTGACGACGCCAGATCGCACACTGCCAAACTAAGGATTATTGATGCCCATTCAGGTCTTACCGCCACAACTGGCGAATCAGATTGCCGCAGGTGAGGTGGTCGAGCGACCTGCGTCGGTAGTCAAAGAACTGGTGGAAAACAGCCTCGATGCGGGTGCGACGCGTATCGATATTGATATCGAACGTGGCGGGGCGAAACTTATCCGCATTCGTGATAACGGCTGCGGTATCAAAAAAGATGAGCTGGCGCTGGCGCTGGCTCGTCATGCCACCAGTAAAATCGCCTCTCTGGACGATCTCGAAGCCATTATCAGCCTGGGTTTTCGCGGTGAGGCGCTGGCGAGTATCAGTTCGGTTTCCCGCCTGACGCTCACTTCGCGCACTGCGGAACAGCAGGAAGCCTGGCAGGCTTATGCCGAAGGGCGCGATATGGACGTGACGGTTAAACCGGCGGCGCATCCGGTGGGAACGACGCTGGAGGTGCTGGATCTGTTCTACAACACCCCAGCGCGGCGCAAATTCCTGCGCACCGAGAAAACCGAATTTAACCATATCGATGAAATCATCCGCCGCATCGCGCTGGCACGTTTTGACGTCACTATCAACTTATCGCATAACGGCAAAATCGTACGCCAGTACCGCGCAGTGCCGGAAGGCGGACAAAAAGAACGCCGTTTAGGGGCGATTTGTGGCACCGCTTTTCTCGAACATGCGCTGGCGATTGAATGGCAGCACGGCGATCTCACGCTGCGCGGCTGGGTGGCAGATCCGAATCACACCACGCCCGCACTGGCGGAAATTCAGTATTGCTACGTGAATGGGCGCATGATGCGCGATCGCTTGATCAATCACGCGATCCGCCAGGCCTGCGAAGACAAACTGGGTGCCGATCAGCAACCGGCGTTTGTGCTGTATCTGGAGATCGACCCGCATCAGGTGGACGTCAACGTGCACCCCGCCAAACACGAGGTGCGTTTCCATCAGTCGCGTCTGGTGCATGACTTTATCTATCAGGGTGTGCTGAGCGTGCTACAACAGCAACTGGAAACGCCGCTGCCGCTGGATGATGAACCACAACCTGCACCGCGCGCCATCCCGGAAAACCGCGTAGCCGCAGGGCGTAATCATTTTGCAGAACCGGCAGTTCGTGAGCCGGTAGCTCCACGCTACACTCCTGCGCCAGCATCAGGCAGTCGCCAGTCTGCTCCCTGGCCGAACGCGCAACCGGGCTACCAGAAACAGCAAGGTGAAGTGTATCGCCAGCTTTTGCAAACGCCTGCGTCGACGCTCAAACCAAAAGCGCCAGAACCTCAGGAACTTACGCTGGCCTCGAATGGTCAAAGCTTTGGTCGGGTGCTGACTATTGTCCATTCCGACTGTGCGCTGCTGGAGCGCGACGGCAACATTTCACTTTTAGCCCTGGCGGTAGCGGAACGCTGGCTGCGTCAGGTGCAACTGACGCCGGGGGAATCGCCAGTTTGCGCTCAGCCGTTGCTTATTCCGTTGCGGTTAAAAGTCTCTGGTGAAGAAAAATCGGCATTAGAAAAAGCGCAGTCTGCTCTGGCGGAGTTAGGCATTGAATTTCAGTCTGATGCGCAGCATGTGACCATCAGAGCCGTGCCTTTACCCTTACGCCAACAAAATTTACAAATCTTGATTCCTGAACTGATAGGCTACCTGGCGAAGCAGTCCGTATTCGAACCTGGCAATATTGCGCAGTGGATTGCACGAAATCTGATGAGCGAACACACGCAGTGGTCAATGGCTCAGGCTATTACCCTGCTGGCGGATGTAGAACGGTTATGTCCGCAGCTTGTGAAAACGCCGCCGGGTGGTCTGTTACAATCTGTTGATTTACATCCGGCGATAAAAGCCCTGAAAGATGAGTGATATCAGTAAGGCGAGCCTGCCTAAGGCAATTTTTTTGATGGGGCCGACGGCCTCCGGTAAAACTGCGCTGGCTATTGAGCTGCGTAAAATTTTACCAGTAGAGTTGATAAGCGTTGATTCTGCCCTTATTTACAAAGGGATGGATATCGGGACGGCGAAGCCGAACGCTGAAGAGTTACTCGCCGCGCCGCACCGATTGCTGGATATTCGCGATCCGTCGCAGGCTTATTCGGCTGCTGATTTTCGTCGCGATGCGTTGGCGGAAATGGCCGATATCACGACGGCGGGGCGGATCCCGCTGTTAGTGGGCGGTACTATGTTGTATTTCAAGGCGTTACTGGAGGGGTTGTCGCCGCTACCGTCGGCGGACCCGGAAGTACGAGCCAGAATTGAGCAACAAGCGGCAGAGCAAGGTTGGGAGTCATTGCATCGTCAACTGCAGGAGATCGATCCTGTTGCGGCAGCAAGGATTCATCCAAATGATCCACAAAGGCTTTCCCGGGCACTGGAAGTTTTTTTCATTTCGGGTAAAACTTTAACGGAACTGACGCAAACGTCAGGAGACGCTCTACCGTATCAGGTGCATCAGTTCGCCATCGCCCCGGCGAGCCGTGAACTGCTCCATCAACGAATTGAGCAGCGTTTTCATCAGATGTTGGCTTCAGGTTTTGAAGCAGAAGTCCGGGCGCTTTTTGCCCGAGGAGATTTGCATACGGATTTGCCTTCCATTCGTTGCGTGGGTTATCGCCAGATGTGGTCTTACCTTGAAGGCGAAATCTCATACGATGAAATGGTTTATCGAGGTGTTTGCGCCACGAGACAGTTGGCGAAGCGGCAGATAACCTGGCTGCGTGGTTGGGAAGGGGTTCACTGGCTTGACAGTGAAAAACCAGAACAGGCGCGTGACGAAGTATTACAGGTTGTTGGTGCTATCGCAGGCTGAATGTGTACAATTGAGACGTATCGTGCGCAATTTTTTCAGAATCGAAAGGTTCAAAGTACAAATAAGCATATAAGGAAAAGAGAGAATGGCTAAGGGGCAATCTTTACAAGATCCGTTCCTGAACGCACTGCGTCGGGAACGTGTTCCAGTTTCTATTTATTTGGTGAATGGTATTAAGCTGCAAGGACAAATCGAGTCTTTTGATCAGTTCGTGATCCTGTTGAAAAACACGGTCAGCCAGATGGTTTATAAGCACGCGATTTCTACTGTTGTCCCGTCTCGTCCGGTTTCTCATCACAGTAACAACGCCGGTGGCGGTACGAGCAGTAACTACCATCATGGTAGCAGCGCGCAGAATACTTCCGCGCAACAGGACAGCGAAGAAACCGAATAAGGTTTCGGGCTGTTTTTTTACACGGGGAGCCAGCGATCCTGCGTTCCCCGCTGATCTATTTAGAGGGTTTTACGCTTGTTTGACCGTTATGATGCTGGTGAGCAGGCGGTGCTGGTACACATCTATTTTACGCAAGACAAAGATATGGAAGACCTCCAGGAGTTTGAATCTCTGGTTTCTTCCGCCGGTGTCGAAGCATTGCAGGTGATTACCGGTAGCCGTAAAGCGCCACACCCAAAGTATTTTGTAGGTGAAGGTAAAGCAGTTGAAATTGCGGAAGCTGTCAAAGCGACGGGTGCTTCGGTCGTTCTTTTTGACCATGCCCTGAGCCCAGCGCAAGAGCGTAACCTGGAGCGTTTGTGCGAGTGTCGTGTCATCGACCGCACCGGCCTTATTTTAGATATTTTCGCCCAACGTGCGCGTACCCATGAGGGTAAGTTGCAGGTTGAGCTGGCGCAGCTGCGCCATCTGGCTACGCGCCTGGTGCGTGGCTGGACCCACCTTGAAAGACAGAAAGGCGGGATCGGTTTGCGTGGTCCGGGTGAAACCCAGCTCGAAACCGACCGTCGTTTGTTGCGTAATCGCATCGTGCAGATACAGTCGCGCCTGGAAAGAGTTGAAAAGCAGCGTGAGCAGGGGCGGCAATCGCGTATCAAAGCCGACGTTCCTACTGTTTCGCTGGTGGGATATACCAACGCCGGTAAATCTACCCTTTTCAATCGCATTACCGAAGCACGGGTCTATGCGGCAGACCAGTTGTTTGCCACCCTCGATCCGACGTTGCGGCGTATTGACGTCGCGGATGTCGGTGAAACCGTGCTGGCAGATACCGTAGGGTTTATTCGCCACTTGCCGCACGATCTGGTGGCGGCGTTTAAAGCCACGTTACAAGAGACGCGGCAAGCCACATTGCTGCTGCACGTCATTGATGCGGCAGATGTGCGTGTACAAGAAAACATCGAAGCGGTGAATACGGTTCTTGAAGAGATCGATGCTCACGAGATCCCAACCCTGCTGGTGATGAATAAGATCGATATGCTGGAAGATTTCGAACCGCGTATTGATCGGGACGAAGAGAACAAACCGATCCGTGTCTGGCTTTCTGCGCAGACCGGAGCGGGGATACCACAGCTTTTTCAGGCTTTGACGGAGCGGCTTTCCGGTGAGGTGGCGCAGCATACATTGCGTCTGCCGCCGCAGGAAGGGCGTCTGAGAAGTCGTTTTTATCAGCTTCAGGCAATAGAAAAAGAGTGGATGGAGGAGGACGGCAGTGTAAGTCTGCAAGTTCGTATGCCGATTGTTGACTGGCGTCGCCTCTGTAAACAAGAACCGGCGTTGATCGATTACCTGATCTAACCGGCAAAGCGTCTGAAGCGTGGAGTCATATCCTCTGGCGTCGAAAGACAACAGGGATCACCGCATAACAAATATGGAGCACAAACATGGCGTGGAATCAGCCCGGTAATAACGGACAAGACCGCGACCCGTGGGGAAGCAGCAAACCTGGCGGCAACTCTGAGGGAAATGGAAACAAAGGCGGTCGCGATCAAGGGCCACCTGATTTAGATGATATCTTCCGCAAACTGAGCAAAAAGCTCGGTGGTCTGGGCGGCGGTAAAGGCACCGGATCTGGCGGTGGCAGTTCATCGCAAGGCCCGCGCCCGCAGCTTGGCGGTCGTGTCGTTACCATCGCAGCGGCAGCGATTGTCATTATCTGGGCGGCCAGTGGTTTCTACACCATTAAAGAAGCCGAACGCGGCGTGGTAACACGCTTTGGTAAATTCAGCCATCTGGTTGAGCCTGGTCTGAACTGGAAACCGACATTTATCGACGAAGTTAAACCGGTGAACGTGGAAGCCGTGCGTGAACTGGCAGCTTCTGGTGTGATGCTGACGTCGGACGAGAACGTAGTGCGCGTTGAGATGAACGTGCAGTACCGCGTCACCAATCCGGAAAAATATCTGTATAGCGTGACCAGCCCGGATGACAGCCTGCGTCAGGCTACCGACAGCGCCCTGCGTGGAGTTATCGGTAAATACACCATGGACCGCATTCTGACGGAAGGTCGTACCGTGATTCGTAGCGATACTCAGCGCGAACTGGAAGAGACTATCCGCCCGTATGACATGGGTATCACGCTGCTGGACGTCAACTTCCAGGCTGCTCGTCCGCCGGAAGAAGTAAAAGCGGCGTTTGACGATGCGATTGCCGCGCGTGAAAACGAACAGCAATACATTCGTGAAGCAGAAGCGTATACCAACGAAGTTCAGCCGCGTGCGAACGGTCAGGCGCAACGTATCCTCGAAGAGGCGCGTGCGTACAAGGCTCAGACTATCCTGGAAGCTCAGGGTGAAGTGGCGCGCTTTGCTAAACTTCTGCCGGAATATAAAGCCGCGCCGGAAATTACTCGCGAGCGTCTGTATATCGAGACGATGGAAAAAGTGTTGGGCAACACCCGCAAAGTGCTGGTTAACGACAAAGGTGGCAACCTGATGGTTCTGCCGTTAGACCAGATGCTGAAAGGGGGTAACGCGCCTGCGGCGAAGAGCGACAACGGTGCCAGCAATCTGCTGCGTCTGCCGCCAGCCTCTTCCTCCACGACCAGTGGGGCAAGCAACACGTCGTCCACCAATCAGGGCGATATTATGGACCAACGCCGCGCCAACGCGCAGCGTAACGACTACCAGCGTCAGGGGGAATAACGATGCGTAAGTCAGTTATCGCGATTATCATCATCGTGCTGGTAGTGCTTTACATGTCTGTCTTTGTCGTCAAAGAAGGTGAGCGCGGTATTACGCTGCGTTTTGGTAAGGTACTGCGTGACGATGACAACAAACCTCTGGTTTATGAGCCGGGTCTGCATTTCAAGATACCGTTCATTGAAACGGTGAAAATGCTCGACGCGCGTATTCAGACCATGGACAACCAGGCCGACCGCTTTGTGACCAAAGAGAAGAAAGACCTGATCGTCGATTCTTACATCAAATGGCGCATCAGCGATTTCAGCCGTTACTACCTGGCAACGGGTGGTGGCGACATTTCGCAAGCGGAAGTGCTGTTGAAACGTAAGTTCTCTGACCGTCTGCGTTCTGAAATTGGTCGCCTGGATGTGAAAGACATCGTCACCGATTCCCGTGGTCGTCTGACTCTGGAAGTGCGTGACGCGCTGAACTCTGGTTCTGCGGGTACTGAAGATGAAGTCACTACCCCAGCAGCAGATAACGCTATTGCCGAAGCGGCAGAGCGCGTAACGGCTGAAACGAAGGGTAAAGTTCCGGTCATCAACCCGAACAGTATGGCGGCGCTGGGTATTGAAGTTGTCGATGTGCGTATTAAGCAGATCAACCTGCCGACCGAAGTGTCTGAAGCGATTTACAACCGTATGCGCGCCGAGCGTGAAGCGGTAGCGCGTCGTCACCGTTCACAAGGTCAGGAAGAAGCGGAGAAACTGCGCGCGACTGCCGACTATGAAGTGACCAGAACGCTGGCAGAAGCAGAGCGTCAGGGTCGTATCATGCGCGGTGAAGGCGACGCTGAAGCTGCCAAACTGTTTGCTGATGCATTCAGCAAAGATCCGGACTTCTACGCATTCATCCGTAGCCTGCGTGCCTACGAGAATAGCTTCTCCGGTAATCAGGACGTGATGGTCATGAGCCCGGACAGCGATTTCTTCCGCTACATGAAGACGCCGAGCTCCGCGACGCGTTAAGATAACGACTGCGGTACAGGTCAATAAAGCCACCGCATCCTCAGGGATGTCGGTGGTTTTCTTTTTCTATAAGGATAATGAATGAATTCGACAATCTGGCTGGCGCTTGCCCTGGTTTTGGTGCTGGAAGGTTTAGGGCCGATGCTTTACCCGCAAGCATGGAAGAAGATGATCTCTGCGATGACCAATTTGCCCGATAATATTTTACGTCGTTTTGGTGGGGGACTTGTGGTTGCGGGCGTTGTGGTCTACTACATGTTGAGGAAAACGATTGGCTGAACAAAAAATAGACTGATTAAGGTCATTTTTGGATGCAAAAAGTGCTGTAACTCTGAAAAAGCGATGGTAGAATCCATTTTTAAGCAAACGGTGATTTTGAAAAATGGGTAACAACGTCGTCGTACTGGGCACCCAATGGGGTGACGAAGGTAAAGGTAAGATCGTCGATCTTCTGACTGAACGGGCTAAATATGTTGTACGCTACCAGGGCGGTCACAACGCAGGCCATACTCTCGTAATCAACGGTGAAAAAACCGTTCTCCATCTTATTCCATCAGGTATTCTCCGCGAGAATGTAACCAGCATCATCGGTAACGGTGTTGTGCTGTCTCCGGCCGCGCTGATGAAAGAGATGAAAGAACTGGAAGACCGTGGCATCCCCGTTCGTGAGCGTCTGCTGCTGTCTGAAGCATGTCCGCTGATCCTTGATTATCACGTTGCGCTGGATAACGCACGTGAGAAAGCGCGTGGCGCGAAAGCGATCGGCACCACGGGTCGTGGTATCGGGCCTGCTTATGAAGATAAAGTTGCACGTCGCGGTCTGCGTGTTGGCGACCTTTTCGACAAAGAAACCTTCGCTGAAAAACTGAAAGAAGTGATGGAATATCACAACTTCCAGTTGGTTAACTACTACAAAGTTGAAGCGGTTGATTACCAGAAAGTTCTGGATGATACGATGGCTGTTGCCGACATCCTGACTTCTATGGTTGTTGACGTTTCTGACCTGCTCGACCAGGCGCGTCAGCGTGGCGATTTCGTCATGTTCGAAGGTGCGCAGGGTACGCTGCTGGATATCGACCACGGTACTTATCCGTACGTAACTTCTTCCAACACCACTGCGGGTGGCGTGGCGACCGGTTCCGGCCTGGGCCCGCGTTATGTTGATTACGTTCTGGGTATCCTCAAAGCTTACTCCACTCGTGTAGGTGCAGGTCCGTTCCCGACTGAACTGTTTGATGAAACTGGCGAGTTCCTCTGCAAGCAGGGTAACGAATTCGGCGCAACTACGGGTCGTCGTCGTCGTACCGGCTGGCTGGACACCGTTGCCGTTCGTCGTGCGGTACAGCTGAACTCCCTGTCTGGCTTCTGCCTGACCAAACTGGACGTTCTGGATGGCCTGAAAGAGGTGAAACTCTGCGTAGCTTACCGTATGCCGGATGGTCGCGAAGTGACCACCACTCCGCTGGCAGCTGACGACTGGAAAGGTGTAGAGCCGATTTACGAAACCATGCCGGGCTGGTCTGAATCCACCTTCGGCGTGAAAGATCGTAGCGGCCTGCCACAGGCGGCGCTGAACTACATCAAGCGTATCGAAGAGCTGACTGGTGTGCCGATCGATATCATCTCTACCGGCCCGGATCGTACTGAAACCATGATTCTGCGCGACCCGTTCGACGCGTAATTCTGGTGTGCCCGGCAGATATTTTGCCTGCCGGGCTGGCAGTGTGATACATTACTGCGTCGGATAGCCATTACGCTTTCCGACGCAGTGTTAAATCCTCGCTTTTTTCCTTCCCCAAACTGAAATAAATTAGCGACACAGCTTGTGGCTGGTTTATCATCAATGTAAATGTATTTTTTCCCGATTTCCCTTTTGAGGTTGATGTGCAGTTAACGAGTTTCACTGATTACGGATTACGTGCGCTGATCTACATGGCGTCATTGCCAGAAGGGCGGATGACCAGTATTTCTGAAGTGACTGACGTCTACGGCGTCTCCCGTAATCATATGGTCAAAATAATCAATCAACTTAGTCGTGCCGGCTTCGTGACTGCTGTTCGTGGAAAAAATGGCGGCATTCGCCTGGGTAAACCAGCGAGTGCGATACGTATTGGTGATGTGGTGCGCGAGCTGGAACCCTTATCGCTGGTGAATTGCAGCAGCGAGTTTTGCCACATAACACCTGCCTGTCGGTTGAAACAGGCACTTTCTAAGGCTGTGCAAAGTTTTCTTACGGAACTGGATAACTACACGCTTGCCGATTTGGTTGAAGAGAATCAACCGCTTTATAAATTATTGCTGGTGGAGTGACGAAAATCTTCATCAGAGATGACAACGGAGGAACCGAGATGTCACAAGATCCTTTCCAGGAACGCGAAGCTGAAAAATACGCGAATCCCATCCCTAGTCGGGAATTTATCCTCGAACATTTAACCAAACGTGAAAAACCGGCCAGCCGTGATGAGCTGGCGGTTGAACTGCACATTGAAGGCGAAGAGCAGCTTGAAGGCCTGCGCCGCCGCCTACGCGCGATGGAGCGCGACGGTCAACTGGTCTTCACTCGCCGTCAGTGCTATGCGCTGCCGGAACGCCTCGACCTGGTGAAAGGTACCGTTATTGGCCACCGTGATGGCTACGGCTTTCTGCGGGTTGAAGGACGTAAAGATGATTTGTATCTCTCTAGCGAGCAGATGAAAACCTGCATTCATGGCGATCAGGTGCTGGCGCAGCCGCTGGGCGCTGACCGTAAAGGTCGCCGTGAAGCGCGTATTGTCCGCGTACTGGTGCCAAAAACCAGCCAGATTGTTGGTCGCTACTTTACCGAAGCGGGCGTCGGCTTTGTGGTTCCTGACGACAGCCGTCTGAGCTTCGATATCTTAATCCCGCCAGATCAGATCATGGGCGCGCGGATGGGCTTTGTGGTGGTGGTCGAACTGACCCAACGCCCGACTCGCCGTACCAAAGCGGTGGGTAAAATCGTCGAAGTGCTTGGCGATAATATGGGCACCGGCATGGCGGTTGATATCGCTCTGCGCACCCATGAAATCCCGTACATCTGGCCACAGGCCGTTGAGCAACAGGTTGCCGGACTGAAAGAAGAAGTGCCGGAAGAAGCAAAAGCGGGTCGTGTCGATCTGCGCGATTTACCGCTGGTCACCATTGATGGCGAAGACGCCCGTGACTTTGACGATGCAGTTTACTGCGAGAAAAAACGCGGCGGCGGCTGGCGTTTATGGGTCGCAATTGCCGACGTCAGCTACTATGTGCGTCCGCCAACGCCGCTGGACAGAGAAGCGCGTAACCGTGGTACGTCGGTGTACTTCCCGTCGCAGGTTATCCCGATGCTGCCGGAAGTGCTCTCTAACGGCCTGTGTTCGCTCAACCCACAGGTAGACCGCCTGTGTATGGTGTGCGAGATGACTATTTCGTCGAAAGGTCGCCTGACTGGCTACAAATTCTACGAAGCGGTGATGAGCTCTCACGCGCGTCTGACCTACACCAAAGTCTGGCATATTCTGCAGGGCGATCAGGATCTGCGCGAGCAGTACGCCCCGCTGGTTAAGCATCTCGAAGAGTTGCATAACCTCTATAAAGTGCTGGATAAAGCCCGTGAAGAACGTGGCGGGATCTCATTTGAGAGCGAAGAAGCGAAGTTCATTTTCAACGCTGAACGCCGTATTGAGCGTATCGAACAGACCCAGCGTAACGACGCGCACAAATTAATTGAAGAGTGTATGATTCTGGCGAATATCTCGGCGGCACGTTTCGTTGAGAAAGCCAAAGAACCGGCACTGTTCCGTATACACGACAAGCCGAGCACCGAAGCGATTACCTCTTTCCGTTCAGTGCTGGCGGAGCTGGGGCTGGAGCTGCCGGGCGGTAACAAGCCGGAACCGCGTGACTACGCGGAGCTGCTGGAGTCGGTTGCCGATCGTCCTGATGCAGAAATGCTGCAAACCATGCTGCTGCGTTCAATGAAACAGGCGATTTATGACCCGGAAAACCGTGGTCACTTCGGTCTGGCATTGCAGTCCTATGCGCACTTTACTTCGCCGATTCGTCGTTATCCTGACCTGACGCTGCACCGCGCCATTAAATATCTGCTGGCGAAAGAGCAGGGGCATCAGGGCAACACCACTGAAACCGGCGGCTACCATTATTCGATGGAAGAGATGCTGCAACTGGGTCAGCACTGTTCGATGGCGGAACGCCGTGCCGACGAAGCAACGCGCGATGTGGCTGACTGGCTGAAGTGTGACTTCATGCTCGACCAGGTAGGTAACGTCTTTAAAGGCGTGATTTCCAGCGTCACTGGCTTTGGCTTCTTCGTCCGTCTGGACGACTTGTTCATCGATGGTCTGGTTCACGTCTCTTCGCTGGACAACGACTACTATCGCTTTGATCAAGTCGGACAACGCCTGATGGGGGAATCCAGCGGTCAGACTTATCGTCTGGGCGATCGCGTGGAAGTTCGCGTCGAAGCGGTTAATATGGACGAGCGCAAAATCGACTTTAGCCTGATCTCCAGCGAACGCGCACCGCGCAACGTCGGTAAAACGGCGCGCGAGAAAGCGAAAAAAGGCGATGCAGGCAAAAAAGGCGGTAAGCGTCGTCAGGTCGGTAAAAAGGTAAACTTTGAGCCAGACAGCGCCTTCCGTGGTGAGAAAAAAACGAAGCCGAAAGCGGCGAAGAAAGACGCGAAAAAAGCGAAAAAGCCATCGGCGAAAACGCAGAAAATAGCCGCTGCAACCAAAGCGAAGCGTGCGGCGAAGAAAAAAGTGGCAGAGTGATCATTACCCTCTTCAAACAGAAGAGGGGCAGATTGCTGACAAAATGCGCTTTGTTCATGCCGGATGCGGCGTGAACGCCTTATCCGGCCTACATAATCACGCAAATTCAATATATTGCAGGAATCATGTAGGCCGGATAAACGTAGTGCATCAGGCAAAACGTAAACAACGAGTACATTAATGAGCGAAATGATTTACGGCATCCACGCAGTGCAGGCCCTGCTGGAGCGCGCCCCTGAACGTTTTCAGGAAGTCTTTATTTTAAAAGGCCGTGAAGATAAACGTCTGTTACCGCTGATCCACGCCCTTGAGTCCCAGGGCGTGGTTATCCAGTTGGCAAACCGCCAATATCTCGACGAGAAAAGCGACGGTGCCGTGCATCAGGGCATTATCGCTCGCGTGAAGCCTGGACGTCAGTATCAGGAAAACGATCTCCCGGATCTGATCGCTTCTCTCGATCAACCGTTCCTGCTGATCCTCGACGGCGTAACCGATCCGCATAACCTCGGTGCGTGCCTGCGTAGCGCGGACGCCGCTGGCGTTCATGCAGTGATTGTGCCGAAAGATCGCTCCGCCCAGCTCAACGCCACGGCGAAAAAAGTGGCCTGTGGTGCGGCAGAAAGCGTTCCGCTGATTCGGGTGACTAACCTGGCGCGCACCATGCGTATGTTGCAGGAAGAGAACATCTGGATCGTCGGTACGGCAGGTGAAGCGGATCATACGCTTTATCAGAGCAAAATGACCGGTCGTCTGGCGCTGGTGATGGGCGCGGAAGGTGAAGGTATGCGTCGCCTGACCCGTGAACATTGCGATGAACTGATTAGTATTCCGATGGCAGGTAGCGTTTCTTCCCTGAACGTTTCGGTTGCGACCGGAATTTGCTTATTTGAAGCAGTTCGCCAGCGTAGCTAATTCCTCTGAATTATGAAAAACCATCCATATTTGGATGGTTTTTTTTATCTATAGCTGGTAAGATAATTACGCTCTATAAATATTCATTTTATTAATAATTAAATTTAATCTATATGGAATAATATATGACATGGAATCCGTTGGCGCTGGCGGCGGCGCTGCAAGCTGTACCTGAACAAAATATTGATATAACAAATAGCGAAAACGCATTAATTATTAAAATGAATGATTATGGCGATTTGCAGATCAATATTCTTTTTACTTCTCGCCAGATGATTATCGAAACCTTCATTTGTCCGGTTTGTTATATCAGCAATCCAGATGAATTTAATACCTTTCTATTAAGAAATCAGAAGATTATGCCGCTGTCATCGGTAGGGATCTCCAGTGTGCAACAGGAAGAGTATTACATCGTTTTCGGGGCGTTATCGCTTAAATCTTCCCTTGACGACATTCTGCTGGAGATAACCACACTGGTGGATAACGCCTTGGATCTGGCTGAAATTACTGAAGAATATTCAC
Organism: Escherichia sp. MOD1-EC5495; assembly: GCF_002965965.1. Classification (NCBI taxonomy): domain Bacteria; kingdom Pseudomonadati; phylum Pseudomonadota; class Gammaproteobacteria; order Enterobacterales; family Enterobacteriaceae; genus Escherichia; species Escherichia sp. MOD1-EC5495. The sequence goes on along the minus strand of NZ_PTRI01000017.1, from coordinate 92,067 downwards.
ACTAATTACAAGGATTCGTATTTATGGGGATTTTAAAAAGTTTATTTACGCTGGGTAAATCATTTATCGCACAGGCGGAAGAGTCCATTGAAGAAACCCAGGGTGTGCGGATGCTGGAACAACATATTCGCGACGCTAAAGCTGAACTGGATAAAGCCGGAAAATCTCGCGTCGATCTGCTGGCGCGAGTGAAATTAAGCAACGACAAACTGAAAGATTTACGCGAACGTAAAGCGGGTCTGGAAGCCCGTGCGCTGGAAGCGTTGAGTAAGAACGTTAATCCGTCGTTGATTAACGAAGTTGCTGAAGAAATCGCGCGTCTTGAGAATCTCATTACCGCTGAAGAACAAGTATTGTCGAATCTGGAAGTCTCCCGCGATGGCGTAGAAAAAGCGGTTGCGGCGACGGCACAGCGTATTGCCCAATTTGAACAACAAATGGAAGTCGTTAAGGCCACTGAAGCGATGCAACGTGCGCAGCAGGCTGTGACGACATCTACAGTCGGCGCGTCTTCCAGCGTTTCGACAGCGGCAGAGTCATTAAAACGCCTGCAAACGCGTCAGGCTGAACGTCAGGCTCGACTGGATGCCGCCGCACAGCTGGAGAAAGTCGCAGACGGTCGCGATCTTGACGAAAAGCTGGCGGAGGCCGGAATTGGCGGCACCAATAAAAGCAGTGCCCAGGATGTGCTGGCGAGACTGCAACGCCAACAGGGTGAGTAATTTTTTTGCCAGCCTCACTGCAAGGCTGGCAACTATTTTAAGGATAAAATATGTCTGGTTTTTTCCAGCGCCTGTTTGGCAAGGATGATAAGCCTGCTATTAATCGTGGTACGCTGGGACTCCATCTCAATAGTGGTTTCACGCTCGATACGTTAGCGTTTCGTTTGCTGGAAGAGGCATTGCTGATCGAGTTACCGGGTGAAGAATATACCGTGGCCGCCGTCAGCTGCATCGATCTGGGCGGCGGTAGCCAGATTTTCCGCTATTACACTTCTGGCGATGAATTTCTGCAAATTAACACCACCGGCGGCGAAGATATTGATGACATTGATGATATCAAGAAGCTATTTGTCTATGAAGAGAGCTACGGTATCAGCAAAGAAAGCCACTGGCGCGAGGCGATCAACGCCAAAGCGATGGGGGCGATAACCCTAAACTGGCAGGAAAAACGCTGGCAGCGATTTTTTAACAGCGAAGAACCGGGATATATCGAACCCGTCTACATGCTGGAAAAAGTAGAAAATCAAAACCATGCCAAATGGGAAGTGCATAATTTTACCATGGGCTACCAACGGCAGGTGACCGAAGATACTTACGAATATTTGCTGTTAAATGGTGAGGAATCATTTAACGACCTCGGCGAGCCGGAGTGGCTATTTTCTCGCGCGCTGGGTGTCGATATCCCACTGACATCACTTCATATTATTGGTTAATTACAGGGACGTTTATAATGCATATACTGGATTCACTCCTTGCTTTTAGCGCCTATTTTTTTATCGGCGTAGCTATGGTGATTATCTTTCTTTTTATCTATTCCAAAATTACTCCACATAATGAATGGCAGTTGATCAAGAATAATAACACTGCGGCGTCGCTGGCGTTCAGTGGCACGTTGTTGGGTTACGTTATTCCATTATCCAGTGCGGCAATCAATGCGGTGAGTATTCCAGATTATTTTGCCTGGGGCGGAATCGCACTGGTGATTCAGTTACTCGTTTTTGCTGGCGTTAGACTTTATATGCCGGCATTAAGCGATAAAATTATTAATCACAACACTGCGGCAGGAATGTTTATGGGAACCGCCGCGCTGGCTGGCGGTATTTTTAACGCAGCTTGTATGACATGGTAATGGACGATCATGGCCAGAAAACGCAAATCAAGAAATAACAGTAAAATTGGTCACGGAGCGATCAGTCGCATTGGTAGACCGAATAATCCTTTTGAACCGCGTCGCAATCGTTACGCACAAAAATACTTAACGTTGGCGCTAATGGGCGGTGCCGCTTTTTTCGTATTGAAAGGATGTGCCGATAGTAGCGACGTCGATAACGACGGCGACGGAACGTTTTATTCGACAGTGCAGGATTGTATTGATGATGGTAATAATTCAGACATCTGTGCGCGTGGCTGGAACAATGCCAAAGCGGCATTTTATGCCGATGTTCCGAAGAATATGACTCAGCAGAATTGTCAGTCTAAGTACGAAAATTGCTACTACGACAATGTTGAACAGAGCTGGATTCCAGTCATTTCAGGATTTTTGTTAAGCCGGGTTATTCGTAAAGATCGCGATGAGCCGTTCGTCTATAACAGCGGAGGATCCTCATTTGCTTCGCGCCCCGTCTGGCGCAGCACTTCCGGTGATTACTCCTGGCGGTCCGGTTCTGGCAAAAAAGAGTCTTACTCCTCGGGCGGCTTTACCACCAGAAAAGCCTCAACGGTTTCTCGCGGCGGCTATGGTCGTTCTTCCAGCGCCCGTGGGCATTGGGGAGGGTAATTATGCTGAGACATAACGTCCCTGTACGGCAGGATCTTGACCAGATCGCCGCCGACAACGGTTTCGACTTTCATATCATTGATAATGAGATCTATTGGGATGAGAGTCGGGCCTATCGCTTTACTCTGCGCCAGATAGAAGAGCAGATCGAAAAACCAACCGCAGAGTTACATCAGATGTGTCTTGAGGTGGTGGATCGTGCCGTTAAAGATGAACAGATCCTGACGCAACTGGCGATCCCGCCGTTGTACTGGGATGTGATCGCTGAAAGCTGGCGTGCGCGCGATCCTTCGCTGTATGGCCGTATGGATTTTGCCTGGTGTGGTAATGCGCCGGTGAAGCTGCTGGAGTACAACGCCGATACGCCGACTTCGTTGTATGAGTCGGCATATTTCCAGTGGCTATGGCTGGAGGATGCGCGGCGCAGCGGCGTTATTCCACGTGACGCCGATCAGTACAATGCCATTCAGGAACGCCTGATCTCGCGCTTTAGCGAGCTTTATAGCCGGGAGCCGTTTTATTTTTGCTGCTGTCAGGATACCGACGAAGACCGGACTACCGTGCTCTACTTGCAGGACTGTGCTCAGCAGGCAGGGCAGGAGTCACGGTTTATCTACATTGAAGATCTCGGTCTGGGCGTCGGCGGCGTGTTGACCGATCTTGATGATAACGTCATCCAGCGTGCATTTAAGCTGTATCCGCTGGAGTGGATGATGCGTGACGATAACGGTCCTTTGCTGCGCAAGCGCCGTGAGCAATGGGTGGAGCCGCTATGGAAAAGCATATTGAGCAATAAAGGGTTAATGCCGCTGCTGTGGCGTTTCTTCCCTGGGCATCCTAACCTTCTGGCATCCTGGTTTGAGGGCGAAAAACCGCAGATTGCCGCTGGCGAAAGCTACGTACGTAAACCGATCTACTCGCGCGAAGGTGGTAACGTCACCATTTTCAACGGTCAGAATAATGTCGTTGACCATGCTGATGGTGATTACGCCGATGAACCGATGATCTACCAGGCGTTTCAACCGCTGCCGCGATTTGGCGATAGCTACACACTGATTGGTAGCTGGGTTGTCGATGATGAAGCGTGCGGAATGGGGATCCGTGAAGATAACACGCTGATCACTAAAGACACCTCGCGTTTTGTTCCGCATTACATTGCTGGTTAAGAATGTTTTAGCAATCTCTTTCTGTCAGGAATCCGTGGCAGTGACCATACTAATGGTGACTGCCATTGATGGAGGGAGACACAGTGCACTGGCAAACTCACACCGTTTTCAATCAACCGATACCATTAAATAACAGCAACTTATACCTGTCTGATGGCGCGCTCTGCGAAGCGGTAACGCGTGAAGGTGCTGGCTGGGATAGCGATTTTCTTGCCAGTATTGGTCAGCAACTAGGAACGGCTGAATCCCTTGAACTGGGGCGGCTGGCAAATGTGAATCCGCCTGAATTGTTGCGCTACGATGCGCAGGGACGCCGTCTGGACGATGTGCGTTTTCACCCTGCCTGGCACCTGCTGATGCAGGCGTTATGTACCAATCGGGTGCACAATCTGGCCTGGGAAGAAGACGCTCGCTCTGGCGCATTTGTGGCGCGGGCAGCGCGTTTTATGTTACACGCGCAGGTTGAGGCCGGATCGTTATGCCCGATAACCATGACCTTTGCCGCCATGCCATTGTTGTTACAGATGCTACCTGCGCCGTTTAAGGACTGGAGCACGCCGTTGTTGAGCGATCGCTACGATTCCCACCTATTACCCGGCGGGCAAAAACGCGGCCTGTTGATTGGCATGGGAATGACGGAAAAGCAGGGCGGCTCTGATGTTATGAGCAATACCACTCGGGCAGAACGTCTGGAAGATGGTTCTTATCGGCTGGTGGGGCATAAATGGTTTTTCTCGGTGCCGCAAAGCGATGCGCATCTGGTGCTGGCGCAGACCACGGGTGGTTTGTCCTGCTTTTTTGTGCCGCGCTTTCTGCCTGATGGGCAACGGAATGCGATTCGCCTGGAGCGGCTGAAAGACAAGCTGGGTAATCGCTCCAACGCCAGTTGCGAAGTGGAGTTTCAGGATGCCATCGGTTGGTTATTGGGTCAGGAAGGAGAAGGTATTCGCCTGATCCTGAAAATGGGCGGGATGACGCGTTTTGATTGCGCCCTGGGTAGCCATGCCATGATGCGCCGTGCATTCTCGCTGGCGATTTATCATGCACATCAACGTCATGTTTTTGGTAATCCATTGATCCAACAGCCCCTTATGCGTCATGTCTTAAGTCGTATGGCACTTCAGCTTGAAGGGCAAACGGCGTTGCTGTTTCGTCTTGCGCGAGCGTGGGATCGGCGTGCCGATGCTAAAGAAGCCCTGTGGGCGCGCCTATTCACTCCAACGGCGAAGTTTGTGATTTGCAAAAGTGGTATGCCGTTTGTGGCCGAAGCGATGGAGGTGCTGGGCGGCATTGGTTATTGCGAGGAGAGCGAGCTGCCGCGTCTTTACCGGGAGATGCCGGTAAATAGCATCTGGGAAGGCTCTGGCAACATCATGTGTCTGGATGTTCTGCGTGTGCTCAATAAGCAGGCTGGTGTATACGATTTACTGGCGGAAGCGTTTATGGAAGTGAAAGGGCAGGATCGCTATTTTGATCGCGCGGTTCGTCGATTACAGCAGCAACTGCGCAAACCGACTGAAGAGCTTGGGCGAGAGATCACTCATCAGCTATTCCTGCTGGGTTGCGGCGCACAAATGTTGAAATATGCTTCACCGCCAATGGCGCAGGCGTGGTGTCAGGTGATGTTAGATACGCGCGGCAGCGTACGGTTGTCAGAGCAGATCCAGAATGATTTATTACTGCGGGCGACGGGAGGTGTGTGTTTGTAAGCGAGTACGCCTGATGCGACGCTGGCGTGTCTTATCATGCCTACAGCAGCATTTCGTGTTTTCGACTAACGCCATGAAATTTCAGGATCTGTAGGCCGGATAGGGCGCAGGCGCCGCATCCGGCATTGTTCATTCGATGTTGATGACATTCATGCATACAGTATCGCCTGTACACGCCAGTTATCGGGCTGCTGGTCTTCGTACATGGTAATAATGCGATACCATGACGCCCCCTGTTCATCGGCCTTTAACGCCACGATACGTTCCACGTCCTGCGGATCCCCTGAAATATTGCTAACCGAGATCTGACCTATTTCATTCAGGCCCGTCACGCAGTCAGCACTGGCGAATTCTGCAGACTGTGCCGTGGCGCTCGCAGGATAAGTCACTAATTGTAGCGAGGGTGAGGCAAGTAATTGTTTCATCGTCAGCTCCATTTTTCGTTTCCCCACATGTTGCAGGGCATTCCATCGCGGTAATAAACGCCCGAGCTTCCAGTCGGTAATTTATTGTGCACAGGTAAACGCATAGGGACGCAAAGCAATGTAAAGCTTACTATGTAAGTTGTCTGATTTATTTACGGTATAAAATGGCTTGTGAATACCACTGTCCTGTCACGATGGTTTCATCCACCATGACGACAACGTAATAATCAGCTTTTGCAGCGACAGCTTTCGCCCTGATTTCTGCTAATGCGTCATCCGGAGAACCCCGAACCATCGTGCTTACGCTACCTATTCGCTGCAACCCCTGGGTTTGGTCGCGGCGAATTTCTTGCGGATGGTCTGTTACTGGTGGTGCTGGCTGTGGCGTACCTTGCAGTGCGCTACAGGCGCTTAACATCAACACCAATAATAAACTGGCAAACCGGGAAATAACGCTATTACGTTTCCTGCTAACCATAGTGTAGTGCCTTATTAATTTAACTTTGGGGGAATGTTCCCGAATTGTTACCTGGTACGCGATTTTCGAATGAAAACGTGGCGAAAGCGTAATCCACATCTCAACATTATGAACTAATACTGCCAGCAGAAACTTGTGCTAAGGATTTGTTCATGTCATACCAGACCCAAAGGAGAAACAGATGATTGAATTAGAATCGCGCGTGCTGGCAGATATTCCCGTTCTTCACGCTTATCCCACAGGGCGAAAAGAAACCCCGTTACCATGCGTGATTTTTTATCACGGCTTTACTTCATCCAGCCTGGTGTATAGCTATTTTTCCGTCGCGCTGGCGCAGACTGGTTTGCGGGTGATTATGCCGGATGCGCCCGATCACGGTAGCCGTTTTAGTGGCGACGCACCGCGACGGTTAAATCAATTCTGGCAAATCTTGCTACAAAGTATGCAGGAGTTCACTACCTTACGTGCGGCAATAGCCGAAGAAAAATGGCTGCTTGATGAACGTCTGGCGGTTGGTGGCGCATCGATGGGCGCGATGACGGCGCTGGGGATTACCGCTCGCCACCCAACGGTGAAATGTACTGCCAGTATGATGGGCTCGGGCTATTTCACATCGCTTGCCCGTTCACTGTTTCCACCGCTAATACCTGAAACGGCAGCACAACAGAATGAATTTAATGATGTTATTGCGCCACTGGTGGAGTGGGAAGCGACAAACCACCTGGAACAACTCGGGGACAGGCCGCTCCTGCTGTGGCATGGCCTTGACGATGATGTAGTGCCTGCCGACGAATCACTACGTTTGCAGCAGGCATTAAGAGAAACGGGACGGGATAAACAGTTAACCTGTTCATGGCAGCCATGCGTGCGCCACCGTATTACACCCGAGGCGTTAGATGCCGCTGTGACATTTTTCCGCCAACATCTTTAAACACGCAGAATGCTGACCCCTTGCGCTTCCAGTTGTTGCAGGATTTCTGGGTTAGCATTTTTGCCGGTGATCAGCATATCGATTTGATCGGCACGGCTAAAGAGCATCCCCGCGCGTTCGCCAATCTTGCTGCTATCAACCAGTACCACCAGTTTTCCTACTACACTCAGCATTTTCTGTTCTGCCATCGCCGTCAGCATATCAGTTTTATACAACCCTTCCGCTGTTAGTCCTTTGCCACTGGTAAACATCCAGTGCCCGGCATAGAGACTGTTTTCGCTGCCCTGTGGGCTTAAGGTGATGGACTGACTTTTGTTGTATTGCCCGCCCATGATGATCACGCTGTCATGTTCCTGATCGATCAGGTAATTCGCCAGCGGCAGATAATTAGTGATAATTTGCACTGGCTTGCCACACATTTCCCGCCCAAGCAGGAATGCGGTGGAACCGCAGTTGATGACCACGCTTTCGCCCGGATTGACCAGCTGCGAGGCCGCTTTAGCGATACGTACCTTTTCATCGTGATTTTGCGCCTGATGCAGATTCATCGGCGTCCAGCGCGGGCGCTGCTGGGTAATGGCTTCTGCGCCATTGCGCACTTTTTTCAGTTTGCCGCTTTCGTCGAGTTTATTGATATCACGCCGCGCGGTAGCAGGCGAAATTCCCAGACGCTCAACGACTTTCTCAACAGTCACAAAGCCCAGTTGTGCGAGCATTTCCAGGAGAATTTGATGTCTTTGTGCTTCAGTCATGAGCTATTCCGATAAAATTTGATTTTTTTAGATGATATTTGAAATAGCCAGGAAATACTACGCCGGATAGCGCGAACATCTCTACGCTATCCGGTATAAACGACACGATTACAGGAACGATTTGAACGGCAGATCCGGTTCAATAGTGAAGCAATCGTCAAAACCACGCGGATAGTGGTACTCGAAGTTGTCTTTATCCAGCGGCCAGGTAAACTTGCCACCAACCTGCCAGATAAACGGCTTGAAGCCATACTTCAGGCGGTCTTTTTTCATTTCCCACAGCACGCGGATCTCTTGCGGATCGGCCTGGAAGTTTGACCAGATATCGTGGTGGAACGGAATAACCACTTTCGCATTCAGGGCTTCACCCATACGCAGCATATCGGCGCTGGTCATTTTGTCGGTAATACCGCGCGGGTTCTCACCGTACGATCCTAACGCCACGTCGATCTGATGCTCGTTACCGTGCTTCGCATAGTAGTTAGAGTAGTGGGAATCGCCGCTGTGATAAAGGGAACCGCCAGGCGTTTTGAACAGGTAGTTCACCGCGCGATCGTCCATACCATCTGGCAGTACGCCCGACGCTTTTTGATCCGCAGGCAGGGTAATCAGTGCAGTACGATCAAACGCGTCAAGCGCATGAATTTCAATGTCTTTCACTTTTACTACATCGCCTGGTTTGACCACGATGCAACGTTCTTTCGGCACGCCCCAGCCAATCCATAAATCCACGCAGGTTTTCGGCCCGATAAACGGTACGTCATCAGCGCAGTTTTGTATCACGGCGGCTGCCACGTTCACGTCGATATGATCGTTGTGATCGTGAGTCGCCAGCACGGCGTCGATCTGGCGAATAGCAAACGGATCTAGAACAAACGGCGTGGTACGCAGGTTTGGTTGCAGTTTTTTCACGCCCGCCATGCGCTGCATCTGGTGACCCTGTTTCATCAGCGGGTTGCCGTGGCTTTGTTTGCCAGTACCGCACCAGAAATCGACGCAAACGTTGGTGCCACCTTCTGATTTCAACCAGATCCCGGTACAGCCGAGCCACCACATCGCGAATGTGCCTGGTGCGACCTGCTCCTGTTCAATTTCTTCATTCAGCCAGCTACCCCACTCCGGGAAAGTACTCAGGATCCAGGATTCACGGGTGATACTTTTCACTTTACTCATCGCCATTTACCTTCATGATGGTTCAATTCGAATCAATAATTGATTGGTTTTGATTAATCCTGACACTATTTTTTCAGGAAGGCAATGACCATTTTTTGACTTTTGGCCTGGGAAGTTGTTGTGAATTTTGGCTGTGGAAAGATTTAATGGAATGTGTAATAAAGTTAACTTAATGAATTTAAATGATTAATTGTTTCTTTATGTGAATCACATACTTTCGTTGTGGAATTATTTGCGTGTCGCGTCACATTTAATCATAAATAATCTTGTTGTGATTACTTTTGAAAATTAGAGTGAGTACACAACATTCCGGGTGTGTGGAATACCCGGTTACCTCTTCTTCAGGAGATCGTTATGGAGATCCTCTACAACATCTTTACCGTGTTTTTTAACCAGGTCATGACCAATGCCCCATTGTTGCTGGGTATTGTGACCTGTCTGGGCTATATCCTGCTGCGCAAAAGTGTCAGCGTGATTATCAAAGGTACGATTAAAACCATTATTGGTTTCATGTTGTTGCAGGCAGGATCCGGCATCCTTACCAGCACCTTCAAACCGGTAGTGGCGAAAATGTCGGAAGTTTATGGCATTAACGGTGCGATTTCAGATACCTATGCCTCAATGATGGCGACCATCGAACGTATGGGTGATGCCTATAGCTGGGTGGGTTATGCGGTGCTGTTGGCTCTGGCGTTGAACATCTGTTACGTGCTGCTGCGTCGAATTACTGGCATTCGTACCATCATGCTGACTGGTCACATTATGTTCCAGCAGGCAGGGCTGATTGCGGTAACGCTGTTTATCTTCGGCTACTCCATGTGGACGACCATTATCTGCACTGCGATTCTGGTTTCGCTCTATTGGGGCATCACCTCCAACATGATGTACAAGCCGACTCAGGAAGTGACGGACGGCTGCGGTTTCTCCATTGGTCACCAGCAGCAGTTTGCATCATGGATTGCCTACAAAGTCGCGCCGTTCCTGGGCAAGAAAGAGGAGAGTGTTGAAGACCTCAAACTGCCAGGTTGGCTGAATATTTTCCACGACAACATCGTCTCCACGGCGATTGTGATGACCATCTTCTTTGGCGCCATTCTGCTTTCCTTCGGTATCGACACCGTACAGGCGATGGCAGGCAAAGTGCACTGGACGGTCTATATCCTGCAAACCGGTTTCTCCTTTGCGGTAGCGATTTTCATCATCACTCAGGGCGTGCGCATGTTTGTGGCGGAACTCTCTGAAGCGTTTAACGGTATCTCCCAGCGCCTGATCCCGGGTGCGGTTCTGGCGATTGACTGTGCGGCTATCTATAGCTTCGCGCCGAACGCCGTGGTCTGGGGCTTTATGTGGGGCACCATCGGTCAGCTGATTGCGGTTGGCATCCTGGTTGCCTGCGGCTCTTCGATCCTGATTATTCCTGGCTTTATCCCAATGTTCTTCTCCAACGCCACCATCGGCGTGTTCGCTAACCACTTTGGCGGCTGGCGCGCGGCGCTGAAGATTTGTCTGGTGATGGGGATGATCGAAATCTTTGGCTGTGTCTGGGCGGTGAAACTCACCGGTATGAGCGCCTGGATGGGCATGGCGGACTGGTCGATTCTGGCACCACCGATGATGCAGGGCTTCTTCTCCATCGGTATCGCCTTTATGGCCGTCATTATCGTCATTGCACTGGCTTATATGTTCTTCGCTGGCCGCGCACTGCGCGCAGAAGAAGATGCAGAAAAACAACTGGCAGAACAGTCTGCTTAATAAGGAGTTTTGATTATGACCGTACGTATTCTGGCTGTGTGTGGCAACGGACAAGGTAGTTCCATGATCATGAAGATGAAAGTGGATCAGTTTTTAACCCAGTCGAACATCGACCACTCGGTAAATAGCTGCGCGGTTGGCGAATACAAAAGCGAGTTGAGCGGCGCGGATATCATCATCGCTTCTACGCATATTGCGGGCGAAATCACCGTTACCGGCAACAAATATGTCGTTGGTGTGCGCAACATGCTCTCTCCTGCCGACTTTGGCCCGAAACTGCTGGAAGTGATCAAAGAACATTTCCCGCAGGACGTGAAGTAAGGACGCGCCATGAAATTACGTGATTCGCTGGCGGAAAATAAATCTATCCGTCTACAGGCTGAAGCTGAAACCTGGCAGGACGCGGTAAAAATTGGCGTCGACCTGCTGGTGGCGGCAGACGTTGTCGAGCCGCGTTACTACCAGGCGATTCTGGATGCGGTTGAACAGCACGGCCCGTACTTCGTGCTCGCACCAGGCCTGGCAATGCCGCACGGACGCCCGGAAGAGGGCGTTAAGAAAACCGGCTTTGCACTGGTGACGCTGAAAAAGCCGCTGGAGTTCAACCACGAAGATAACGACCCGGTAGATATCCTCATCACCATGGCGGCGGTCGATGCCAACACTCACCAGGAAGTGGGCATCATGCAAATCGTCAACCTGTTTGAAGATGAAGAGAATTTCGACCGTTTACGCGCCTGCCGTACCGAGCAGGAAGTACTGGATTTAATTGACCGCACTAACGCGGCTGCTTAAGAAGGAATTGAAGATGTCATTACCCATGTTGCAAGTCGCGCTGGACAACCAGACTATGGATAGCGCCTACGAAACCACTCGCCTGATTGCCGAAGAAGTCGACATTATCGAAGTGGGCACCATTCTGTGCGTGGGCGAAGGCGTGCGTGCGGTTCGCGATCTGAAAGCACTCTACCCGCATAAAATTGTGCTGGCAGACGCCAAAATTGCCGATGCGGGCAAAATCCTTTCTCGTATGTGCTTCGAAGCCAACGCTGACTGGGTGACCGTGATTTGCTGCGCGGATATCAACACCGCCAAAGGCGCGCTGGACGTGGCGAAAGAGTTTAACGGTGATGTGCAGATTGAACTGACCGGTTACTGGACCTGGGAACAGGCGCAGCAGTGGTGTGACGCAGGCATTGGGCAGGTGGTTTATCATCGCAGCCGTGACGCGCAGGCCGCTGGCGTGGCCTGGGGCGAAGCGGATATCACTGCGATTAAACGTCTTTCTGATATGGGCTTCAAAGTGACCGTCACCGGTGGCCTGGCGCTGGAAGATCTGCCGCTGTTCAAAGGCATTCCGATTCATGTGTTTATCGCAGGTCGCAGCATCCGTGATGCCGCTTCTCCGGTTGAAGCCGCACGTCAGTTCAAACGTTCCATCGCCGAACTGTGGGGCTAAGGAGCGGATATGTTGTCCAAACAAATCCCGCTTGGCATCTATGAAAAAGCACTCCCCGCCGGGGAGTGCTGGCTGGAACGGCTGCAACTGGCAAAAACGTTAGGCTTCGATTTTGTCGAGATGTCGGTAGATGAAACTGACGATCGCCTGTCGCGCCTCGACTGGAGCCGCGAGCAGCGCCTGGCGCTGGTGAATGCAATTGTGGAAACCGGCGTGCGCGTGCCGTCTATGTGCCTTTCTGCTCATCGTCGTTTTCCGCTGGGCAGTGAAGATGACGCAGTGCGGGCGCAGGGGCTGGAGATTATGCGTAAGGCCATCCAGTTCGCGCAGGACGTCGGCATTCGCGTGATCCAACTGGCGGGCTATGACGTTTACTACCAGGAAGCCAATAACGAAACGCGTCGTCGTTTCCGTGACGGCCTGAAAGAGAGCGTTGAGATGGCGAGCCGCGCGCAGGTGACGCTGGCGATGGAGATTATGGATTACCCCCTGATGAACTCCATCAGCAAGGCGCTGGGCTACGCGCACTATCTCAACAACCCGTGGTTCCAGCTCTACCCGGATATCGGCAACCTGTCGGCGTGGGATAACGACGTGCAGATGGAATTGCAGGCCGGAATCGGGCATATCGTCGCAGTGCATGTGAAAGACACCAAACCGGGCGTCTTCAAAAAGGTGCCGTTTGGTGAAGGCGTGGTGGATTTCGAACGTTGCTTTGAAACGCTCAAACAGAGTGGTTATTGCGGGCCTTACCTGATTGAGATGTGGAGTGAAACGGCGGAAGACCCGGCGGCGGAAGTGGCGAAAGCGCGTGATTGGGTGAAAGCGCGCATGGCCAAAGCAGGTATGGTGGAGGCGGCATAATGCAAAAGCTGAAACAGCAGGTGTTTGAAGCCAATATGGATCTGCCGCGTTACGGGCTGGTGACCTTTACCTGGGGCAACGTTAGCGCCATTGATCGCGAGCACGGGCTGGTGGTGATCAAGCCCAGCGGTATCGCCTACGAAACCATGAAAGCGGACGATATGGTGGTGGTCGATATGAGTGGCAAGGTGGTGGACGGTCAGTATCGCCCCTCATCAGACACCGCGACGCATCTCGAACTCTACCGCCGTTACCCGTCGCTTGGCGGCATTGTCCATACCCACTCCACTCATGCCACCGCATGGGCGCAGGCGGGGCTGGCAATTCCGGCGTTAGGCACCACGCACGCTGACTACTTCTTTGGCGACATCCCGTGTACGCGTGGATTAAGCGAAGAAGAGGTGCAGGGCGAGTATGAACTGAACACCGGCAAAGTGATTATCGAAACGCTGGGCGATGCCGAGCCGCTGCATACACCGGGAATTGTGGTGTATCAGCACGGACCATTTGCCTGGGGGAAAGATGCTCACGATGCGGTGCATAACGCGGTCGTGATGGAAGAAGTGGCGAAGATGGCGTGGATTGCGCGCGGCATTAACCCTCAGCTTAATCCCATCGACAGCTACCTGATGAATAAACACTTCATGCGTAAGCATGGTCCCAACGCCTATTACGGGCAGAAGTAAAACACGTGCTGCGGAAATTTCCTTCTTCGGGAGATAACTGGTCTGATTCCGCAGCCGTTTTCAAAAAAAGCCCCCTGAGAAGGGGGCAAAGCAAACTATGGCAATGTTTCGTTGGTTATACCTGGTGCTAGCGATAAATATCCGCGCTGGCGTGCATGTTGCCGTTACTCCCCGGTTCCCGCATCAGAATCACGTGGTAGTACGTTGCGCCTTGCGCATCTGTCTCTTCATTCAGTGCCTGGCGAGCTTCACTTTCAGTGGCGAAGTTATGGTTGATATAAATCACGCCTAAGCTCTGTACGTCGTCCATATTTCTGGCCTGGTGGTTATTAATTTCAATGGCTGCCCATGTATTTGCACTTAGCAAAAGCACAGCCAGAAGGGCTAAAACACGGCTGAACATAGATACCTCCTCGACGGCTGTCTTTGTGTGCTCTCCTCTGTGATGATCTTCTGATTTAATTTTAATCAATGATAAAGAAGTTGATGGTGACCATTTCTGATGCTGTTGTTCAAAAAAGCACCGTAATGGAATGTGATGAACTTCAAATCAGCGGGTTAGTACGATTTGGCGAAAGGTGAGATTTATTTGTCGGCTGGCCTTGAGTTTAGCGGGGTATACCAGTACTATAACGCGTCATTTTTCAGCCGCCCTTTAACACGTTCCTTGCCTCCATGGGCTGCGGCTGACCCAGACAGGAGGCTGAATAATCCGTAAGGAGCAATTCGATGCGTCATTACGAAATCGTTTTTATGGTCCATCCTGACCAGAGCGAACAGGTTCCGGGCATGATCGAGCGCTACACTGCTGCCATCACTGGTGCAGAAGGCAAGATCCACCGTCTGGAAGACTGGGGCCGCCGTCAGCTGGCTTACCCGATCAACAAACTGCACAAAGCTCACTACGTTCTGATGAACGTTGAAGCGCCGCAGGAAGTGATCGATGAGCTGGAAACTACCTTCCGCTTCAACGACGCCGTTATCCGTAGCATGGTAATGCGTACTAAGCACGCCGTTACCGAAGCATCTCCGATGGTTAAAGCGAAAGACGAGCGCCGTGAGCGTCGCGATGATTTCGCAAACGAAACCGCTGATGATGCTGAAGCTGGGGATTCTGAAGAGTAATTTCTGATGACCAACCGTCTGGTGTTGTCCGGCACCGTGTGCAGGACTCCCCTTCGAAAGGTCAGTCCATCAGGAATTCCTCACTGCCAGTTCGTGCTTGAGCATCGTTCTGTGCAGGAGGAAGCCGGTTTTCACCGGCAGGCGTGGTGTCAAATGCCCGTTATTATTAGCGGACACGAAAACCAGGCCATTACTCACAGTATAACGGTCGGCAGTCGCATAACCGTTCAGGGGTTCATTTCATGCCACAAGGCGAAGAACGGACTGAGCAAAATGGTTTTGCATGCCGAGCAGATTGAATTGATAGATTCTGGAGACTAGCCATATGGCACGTTATTTCCGTCGTCGCAAGTTCTGCCGTTTCACCGCGGAAGGCGTTCAAGAGATCGACTATAAAGATATCGCTACGCTGAAAAACTACATCACCGAAAGCGGTAAGATTGTCCCAAGCCGTATCACCGGTACCCGTGCAAAATACCAGCGTCAGCTGGCTCGCGCTATCAAACGCGCTCGCTACCTGTCCCTGCTGCCGTACACTGATCGCCATCAGTAATCGGTCACGGTCCATTAATACGACTTTGAGAGGATAAGGTAATGCAAGTTATTCTGCTTGATAAAGTAGCAAACCTGGGTAGCCTGGGTGATCAGGTAAACGTTAAAGCGGGCTATGCTCGTAACTTCCTGGTACCGCAGGGTAAAGCTGTTCCAGCTACCAAGAAAAACATTGAATTCTTCGAAGCACGTCGCGCTGAACTGGAAGCTAAACTGGCTGAAGTTCTGGCTGCAGCTAACGCTCGCGCTGAGAAAATCAATGCACTGGAAACTGTTACCATCGCGTCTAAAGCTGGCGACGAAGGTAAACTGTTCGGTTCCATCGGTACTCGCGACATCGCTGACGCTGTAACTGCAGCTGGCGTTGAAGTGGCTAAGAGCGAAGTTCGTCTGCCGAACGGCGTTCTGCGTACCACTGGCGAACACGAAGTGAGCTTCCAGGTTCACAGCGAAGTATTCGCGAAAGTGATCGTAAACGTAGTAGCTGAATAATTCGTTATTCAACGAGACGTAAAAACGCCGACCATTGGTCGGCGTTTTGCTTTATAGCGAAAGCGTTACAACTGGAGTATAACGCTCTGATATCTATTAATTAGCTTGTCGCTAGCTGTACTTGCGGTTCTTCATCTTTAACTTTGATAAGCGTCCACAATGCAATAGCGCCAATAATGTCAAAGAAAGCCAGAGCAATAAAGAACGGTGCGAAGCCGATAATGTGAACGAATGCCCCGATGAACAGGTTGAAAATCAACTGACCGCTCCACGCACAGGCTCCAGCCATACCCACTGCGGTAGCCACTTCGTCTTTTTTGAACAGATCGCCGCCCAAAGTTGCTGCAACGGTAGAAAGGCATTGATGCGAGAACGCGCCAATACTAATCAGTAACACGGCAATGTAGGGATTTTCGACAATACTCACCAGACCAATCGTCATCATGATGACGGCAGCGATAGTGAAGGTAATTCTTCGTGAGTTGATTAAACTCACGCCGCGATCGTGGAAGAACTTCGCGACAAAACCACTGGCTAAACAGCCAAGGTCGCCCAACAGGAAAGGTAGCCAGACGAACATCGCAATTTCTTTCAGGCTAAAATGCAGCGTTTCAACAAAGAAAATTGGCACCCAGAAGTTAATGGTTCCCCATGCCGGGTCAGCGAGAAAACGCGCGATGCCAATCCCCCAGAAATTACGTTGGCTGAGGATATGCTTGATTGATGTTTTTTCTTTCTTATCTGTTTTAAGATGCTGTTCTTGCCCTGATTCAATATAGTGGCGCTCTTCATCAGAAAGGCGTTTGGCATCTTTTGGATCTTTATAACAAAAGAACCAAAATAAAGCCGCGAGCAAAGCAAGGCTACCTGAGACAATAAACGCAAATTGCCAGCTATGAAACATAATGCACCAGGCAATTAGCGGTGGTGCAAGCATCGCGCCGAGTGAGGTGCCCATATTGAAAACACCTGTTGCCACGCCACGCTCTTTTGCCGGGAACCATGTTGATGCGGTTTTTACACCGGCCGGAATTGCCGACGCTTCGCTGAAACCCATCAGGGCGCGCATAAATGCCAGACCTGACCATGTTCCGGTCAGCGCATGACCCATTGTTGCCAGCCCCCATACTGCGGCGCAAATCGCAAAACTCAATTTCAGACCAACAGTGTCAATAAAAAATCCCATTACCGGTTGACCCAATGTATAGGCCAACTGGAATGCACTGACAATCCATGAATATTGCTCTTTGGTTATTCCGGTTGTCTCCATAATCGTTGGAGCCGCAATACCTAACGCCGTTCTGTCCAGATAATTGATTACAGTGATAAAGCATACGAGGGCAATCATATGCCACCGGTAATTTTTTATTTTATTCATGTTTAAACCTTTTAATTATATTAATAAACCCTGGTTGTTGGTAATTCCGTATAATAGTTAATAAAAATCAGGTACAGAGAACATATTAAAAATTATTGTGTGTAAATCTCTCCCTTTAGAAAATCTGGCCAGTTTTTTTCAAAGTAAATACCATTAATACGCGGTAGCACACGTAACGACTTCACTTCAGTAATAAAAGAGTCTTGTGAATAATGAATAGTTAATTTGTGATTTTTATCATCATCTTGTTCAGAGCGAAAACGCCATTCTTCTTTTGCCCCCTGGCGAGTTTGCGGTAGATATTCACCCTGGGGATCAATAATCATCCGCGCCCCACGACTGCCGCCGCCTGCGTCAATAAAATGCGTTAATTGTGTTAAGACGGCGGCAGACGTCAGCGCCATATGCCGCCACATAAACAATTCGGCAACTTCGCCCACGTGTTTGATAGCCAAACCATGCCGTTGTACAAATTCATTCAATAGCAGGGCATCGCGAGTGGCGCGCCGGACTTTATCGCCATGGCAAATAAACCCAGCGTAGTCAGACATTCGTGCCTGGATTTTTTCCCTCACCGTTACCAGCGCCATTCCATTTTCGTTTGCCAGCGCCTGAGTGATGATCTCTCTGATTGAATTTAGTGCCGGAGATGCCAGTTGTGCGACATCATCTTCAACAGATCGCTTTTGTGTGCAGCCAATAAAACGCGCCAGACGCACGGCAAAAACCTGTCCGGCATTCAGCGCCGCGCCGCCAGGTCGGGTAACACCGTGAGTTCCGGCGACTTCTCCCACCGCAAAACAACCGGGCAGAGAAGTTTGCCCCCAGATATCAACCTCAATGCCGCCATTCATATGCTGATTGTTCATGGCAAACTGCAACGGCTGCGTGGTGAGATCGTAACCGTGCATCTTATACAGTGAGATGGACAATGGATTCATCCGTTGCAGACGTTCGATAGGCGATGGCGCCAGAGCGTCGTTATTTTCCAGATATGCGCGAACGTCGTCGTCCAGTCGATCTAATGAGAAGGGCAAATCACCAGGCACCGCTTCAGGATTTCGCTTGAAATCCATAAAAACCTGGCGGCCTGATTGCTGCTCTTGCGCTACCGCCATGTCCAACAGGCTTGAGCCAAAACCCATCACCCGCGTGGCGTGGAACGGCCACTGATAGCCTTTACGGAAGATGTTTGAAGCCAGTTCCTGGGTGGTGCGATAGTAATCCGCGAGGAAGTTATACTCGTTGCCCTCGGCATCCACGGAATAGATATACGGGATCACCTGCACATAGGTGCCGGACAAATTCCACGGAAACGTGCTGCGCGGCGTGCCTATACCAAACTGGCTTTCGGTCAGATTGGTTAGCGTCAGACCTTCTTCCAGCGCCAGCCCCAGCGAGCCAAAGCATTTATGCGGATAAACACTGTCGCGATAAAGCTCGCCCGGCCCGCCTGTTGCCAGTACCACATTGGGCGCAGTAACAATTGCCAGTCCCCACGGGTTATGGGCGCGGGAACCGGTTGCGAGGATAGCTCCTGCCACGCGATCTTCGCCATTCTCACCGCGTTGATGCAGCAGTTTGATAACTGTCGCGCTGGTTAACAATGGGATGGAAAGACGCTGCACTTCTTCGAGCAATACTTTCACCATCAGACGAGAAGTGCGCGGCCCACAGGAGGTTGCGCGTCCGGCTTCGTCATGGTCGGTCTGATAACGGAGAATTGCACCATAGCGATCTTCCGGTAATTCCAGACCGAGATATTGCAGCCCGCCAAGGGTATGCAGGGAACCGACTGCTTCAACATACGCCGTGTCGTGATCCATCGCACCGCCGCTCGCCAGTGCTTCGGCAAGTTTGGTGAAGTTGTCGCCGTTGCCCGCCGTAGCGGCGGTAAACAGCGTCTGTTTATCGGAACCGGAGCAGGCCGATGTTCCCATGTATAACCCGGCGGTGGCGATCAGCACATTTTGCTGGCGACGTTTCAGTTCAACCGCCGCACGTAATCCTGCCGCGCCGCTACCAACGACCAGAGCATCTGTTTGCCAGAGTGGGTAGTCAACACCGTCCACCGTGACAATTGACGTTGGCTCTGTTGACACAAAACCCTTCGGGAAGGTGACGTGGGTCAGCGCATCGAGGATGGCGTCATCAGGCTGGCTCATGCGTCCTCCATCGGCGTAAAAAGGCTACTTTCCATCAGGCGCGGTTGGTTGATAATTGGACGGAAGGCCATATACGGCAGAATGTCGCGGTCAATCTCTACGCCCGGCGCGATTTCAATTAATTCAACGCCTTCTGCCGTTAACTGGAATACCGCACGTTCAGTGATATACAGTACTTCCTGACCGCTTTGCTGTGCGTAGGCGGCGCTAAAGGTGATTTTTTCCACCTGAGTAACCAGTTTGGGGATTTGACCTGGCTGGGCGATATGCAAGCCATCTGGTGTTACGTCAATTTTGCTGCCTTTGGCGTCGAACGTACCGCAGAACACCACCTTACGGGCGTTTTGCGCAATTTCGAGAAATCCGCCAGGGCCAATCAGATTGCCATTGAGATGTGAGACGTTGACGTTACCATGTTGATCCATCTCGCCCATGCCGAGGAACGTAATGTCGATGCCGCCGCCGCTGTAGAACTCGAATTGATCCAGCGAAGGGATAATGGCGTCGGCGTTACGGGCGCAGCCGAAAAACGCGTCATCCAGCATCATACCGTTATGCACGCCTTGCTCGACGCTTAGCCATAAACTTTGGTAAGGAACGCCTTCACGCAGCGCAACCCCAGGAATACCGCCGGGGATACCAAAGCCAAAGTTGGTTGAAGCGCCTGCCACCAGCTCGCGCGCTGCCCGACGGGCAATTAAGCGACGTACCGGATGACTAACCAGTTCAATAGCGCCGTTAGAACTCAGACGGCGATGTTGACCGCTGATCGTCAGGTCGTAACCGCCAAGATAGGTTTGCGGTTGTTCGCGGTATTCAACGATGCCATCAACCAGAATCCCCGGTAATTTGACCCGACGTGGTTCAATAGCGCCAGCTTCCAGTACATCGCGCACCTGTACGAACACTTTGCCACCGCTGTTGTGTGCTGCCAGCGCCATCGAATAGCTATCCATATCAATCGCTTCTTCTTCGAGGCTGACGTTGCCACGCGGATCGGCATAGGTGCCCCGCAAAATGGCATAGTCCACTTTGAAAGGGCGATAGCGGAGTTTGGTTTCGCCATCAATTTCGATCAGTTCTACCAGATCCTCGGTGGTGCAAGCGTTCGACTTTCCGCCGCCATTGCGTGGATCAACAAATGATCCCAGGCCAACGTGGGTAAAAAGTCCCGGACGTCCGGCACCAATTTCCCGCAGCAATGCCTGAATCACACCGCCTGGGAAGCAGTAGGCTTCAATGGCATTGTTCTTCACCAGTTCCTGCATTTTGGGCGACCAGGTAAAGTGTCCGGCAATAATGCGTTTGAGCATTTCAGCATGAGCGAAGCGGTTCGTGCCTTTGCAGTCGCGATCGCCAATGCCCAGCGAGTGGATTAGCGTCAGGTCGCGTGGATGTCCGGTTTGCAGGAAACGCGCTTCAATAGCTGCCAAAATATGGTCGGCTTCCACCATACCGCCGCCGTTACCGCTAATGGCAATGGTTGCGCCATCCTGAATTTGCGCCGCCAGTGCCTCGGCGGTTGTTATCTTACGCATACAATTTCCTTATTGATTATGGAAGCTCACGCTACTTTTTTCGGCAAATGCCTGCGTCGCCTGCTGGCAATCCTGAGTGGCGGACATTAATCCAGCCAGTAACTGGTGTGGGTATTCAGCGTGTTTATTTTCCAGTGCCAGAATCAGCTGCTTAATATGCGCCAGTGCCACCGGACCACATTTTTCCAGCTGCGCTAACTGGTTCGCCATCCAGCTTTCCACCTGTTCTTTTTCTACTACTTCATCAATTAAATTCGCCGCCTGGGCTTCATGCGCCGTCAGGTGTTTACCCAGCATCAGCATCTGGCGACCGACCACCGGACCAACCTGATTAAGCACGCGTTCAATGCCCATCCAGCCAGGCACCATGCCGAGCATGACTTCCGGGTTAGAAAATTTCGCGCTGGGGCGAGCGATTCGAATATCGCAGCACAAGGCGAGTTCAATACCGCCGCCGATGGTATGACCGTTGAGATTCGCAACCGTTAATTGCGGTAAATTGCGCAGACGATTAAAAACGTCATTACCGCGTTTAATCCATTTTCTGCCCATATCTAATGGCGAATAGGCCGACCACGATTTAATATCACCGCCCGCACAAAAGAATTTATCGCCGGTTGCCGTTAATTCGACTAATCGTAATGTGGTGTCGTTTTCAATTTCATTTAAATAATGGTCGAGAGATTCAATCATCTCTTCGTTAATAGCATGACATTTATCTTCACGGTTCAACGTCAGACGGCAGGAAGCCGCCGCTCTGCTGAACAGAACGGGTTGGTCATTCATGATTATTCCTTAGCAATAATGCGCGATGCGATCGACGCTAATATCCAGCGTGCTGTTAATATCTTTCTGCCACCAGTACGGTGAGAATATTTCCAGTTCAATAGCGCCATTAAATCCGGCGTTTTCAACCAGTCGACGAATTGACGGAATATTTATCACGCCATCTCCCGGCATTCCCCGGTCATTGACCAGATCGGTGGTCGGCACTAACCAGTCGGAAACATGAAACGCGAGAATACGTTTTCCGGCGCGCAGGATCTGGCTGGCCAGATCCGGATCCCACCAGACATGGTAAACATCCACAGCCACGCCGAGGCCAAATTCGCCATCGGGATCGAGTTCATCACACCAGTCCAGCGCCTGGCGTAACGTGCACAAACAAGAGCGATCGGCGGCGGTCATTGGGTGCAGTGGCTCCAGCGCAATCGGCACGCCAACTTCTTTCGAATGTGGCAGTAACTGGCGTATCCCTTGTTTCACCTGTTCCCGTGCTTCATACAGATCTTTTGTGCCCTGGGGTAAGCCGCCAACCACCTGCATATAACAGGCGGCGTTCAGCACCGCTGCGTCGTCCAGCGCCCGGCGGTTATCATCAATCGCCAGTTTGCGTTCCGCCAGCGTCGGCGCGGTGTAGTAGGTGCTACGACATAAACCGGAAACGCTCATGTTACTGGCGGCAAGCTGACGGGCGATCTGCTGAAGATCTTCGCCCTGCAACTCTCTGCGCCAGGGGGCGATCGCACCTATACCGCGTGCGGCGCAGGCATCAATAATGGCGGGTAGCGGGGTTTTATAGCCCAGCGTCGCGGTATTGATGCTGAATAAATCCGGGCGTTGTAACAGATCTCTCATGGTTCAGCCTCAGAAACGCGGCATACTTAAGCCACCGTCGATGGCGACGGCCTGACCACAGGTGTAAATCAGTTTGCCTTCCGCCATCGCGCGGACAGTGGAGGCGATATCAGCCGGATAACCCCAACGTCCCCACGGCACCAGTCCCTTAGCGATCAGTTCGTCGTAATAAGCCGTTGCCGGAATAGTCATATCGGTTTTGATTAGACCAGGGCGCACTTCATAGACGCCAATTTGTTCGTTGCAAAGGCGAGCGGCAAACAGACGAGCAGCGGCAGAAACGGCGGTTTTAGCGATGGTATATTCGCCGCGATTCATCGCCAGCATGATGGCGTTGATTGAGCTGACAAAAATAATCGAGCGGTGCGGGAATTCTGTTTCTGGTTTTGGCTGTGCGAGCAGACGTTTACTGAATGCCTGTGCGAGGAAGAACGGCGCGCGGGTGTTAATAGCAATGTTTTGGTCGAAACTGTCTGGTTCGAGGTCGAGGAGATCACCGCGTTTTTTCACAGAAATGCCCGCGTTATTGAGCAGGCAGTCCAGACGCTCCCACTGATTTTGCGCCGCGTCGAGCATCTCTTCATGCAGGGAGAGATCGCCAACATCGGCAGGGAAGCAAATCACTTCCACGCCTTCTGCCATACATTCCTGTTGCGTGGCATATAATTTTTCTACGCTGTCGGCATCGGGGCGATCGTTAATCAACAGATTAAATCCGCCACGGGCAAGCTCCAGCGCACACCCCTTACCAATGCCACGTGCGGCTCCAGTGATGACGGCAACAGGACGAGTGGATTTCATACAATAGCTCTCTTTTTGAATATTGTTTCCCTAAGTGACGATTAGCTTGCGACGTGCGGCAAGAAAGATCAACCATCTGGTTGGTTGATATGCGATAGTGATCACAGGACATTTGATAACCCGATGAAAGTACAAGTTTTTAGCCTTTTTACTGGAGCTTCTAATTAATCGGGTTAAGATAGTCATCTTGAAGAGGTCGTGGGGAAGCGTTATGTATCTTGATACCAGCAACGTACAGAGCCTGAAGGAAAAGCTGCTGTTATGTGCGGTTAATGAATTTGCCGAATATGGTTACGAAGGAGCCAGAGTCGATAATATTGTTAAGGCCGCAGGGTGCAGTAAACAGACGGTTTATCACCACTTTGGTAATAAAGAAAATTTATTTATCGAAGTGCTGGAATATACCTGGAACGATATTCGACAAAAAGAAAAATCCCTGGATGTTTCAGGTCTTCCTCCACAAAAAGCAATTGAAAAAATCATCGATTTTACCTGGGATTATTACATTGCTAACCCCTGGTTTTTAAAAATTGTGCATAGTGAAAACCAGAGTAAAGGTGTGCATTATGCAAAATCACAGCGTCTTTTAGAAATTAACCATGCGCACTTGCAGTTAATGGAATCTTTGTTGGCTGAAGGGAAGAGGCTCAATATTTTTAAGCCAGATATCGACCCGTTGCAGGTGAATATTAATATTGCCGCGCTCGGGGGATATTATTTGATCAACCAGCATACGCTTGGCCTGGTTTATCACATCAGTATGGTTTCACCGCAGGCGCTGGAAGCCAGACGTAAGGTCATCAAAGAGACGATCCTTAGCTGGCTTCTCGTTGACCCTTCATCTACCGCGCACGAATAAAACTGCCATCTGGCTGGCGGGTAAACAGAACCTGTTGATTATTCCCCGTATCAATGGTTAAGCCCGTCACTACGCCGCTGGCGTTCTGGCGGATTTGTACCAATTGCCCATTTTGCAAATTACTTAGCGGCTTGCCCGCGCCTTCTACCTGCGCCATCGCATAGACATCGGTAGCGGGTAGTCCGTGGTCGCGGAACAATTGCGCCATCGTTTTACCCGGTTCGACACGATAAGAGCGCCACTGATTATCAATTCCACCATCTGGCTGGAAAGGTTGCGTTTGCGAAGTTTGTGGCTGATCTTCCGGCTGGCCTTCCTGTATCGGTTCAGGGGCGACCGGAGCCACCTGATCAGGATCATTTTGTGGGGTAACTAATTGCGCCCGCAGTTGTTCTTCCGTTGGCGGTTGTGATTGCGACTGAATATCCAGCTGCGCTTCACGCGTCACCACCGGCGCGTTGGGCGTATCATCAGACGGAAGCAGAAAACCGACCACCAATACAATGGCGGCAATAATGATCCCCCGACGATGCATCGGCGGCAGCGGGTCCATGAAGCGAAAATTGTCCGGCGCGTGCCAGACTTTCTCCAGGGTTGGTTTTAGTTCAAAGCGCCCGGGCATGGTTTCCTCCTGCTCCGCGTCTTGTTCCTCAATCATAGCCTATGAATAAGCTAACGCTATGATGTCCGTGGTAAACCCGCCTTTATTATATTCATACGGGATATTGCTATTGTTTCTTTTTCCCCGTGATTTGTCATCATTCCCGCGACAAAGTTTTACCCAAGGAAGTGTGGCTGATATGCTGCCGCTACTTTATACCCGAAGAAAGGAAATACGATGACCACTCCAACTTTTGATACCATCGAAGCGCAAGCAAGCTACGGTATTGGTTTGCAGGTAGGGCAACAACTGAGTGAATCTGGTCTGCAAGGGCTGCTGCCAGAAGCACTGGTTGCGGGCATTGCCGATGCGCTGGAAGGTAAACATCCGGCTGTTCCGGTTGATGTGGTGCACCGCGCGCTGCGTGAAATTCACGAACGTGCTGATGCCGTTCGTCGTCAGCGTTTCCAGGCGATGGCTGCCGAAGGTGTGAAATACCTCGAAGAAAACGCCAAAAAAGAGGGCGTGAACAGCACCGAATCTGGCCTGCAATTCCGCGTGATCAATCAGGGCGAAGGCGCAATTCCTGCGCGCACCGACCGCGTTCGCGTTCATTACACCGGTAAGCTGATCGACGGTACTGTATTTGACAGCTCCGTTGCCCGTGGTGAACCGGCTGAATTCCCGGTTAACGGCGTGATTCCAGGCTGGATTGAAGCACTGACTCTGATGCCGGTGGGTTCTAAATGGGAACTGACCATCCCGCAGGAACTGGCTTATGGCGAGCGTGGCGCAGGCGCGTCCATCCCTCCGTTCAGCACCCTGGTGTTTGAAGTCGAACTGCTGGAAATCCTCTAAGCAGCGCATTCTGTTCCCCTCGAGCCAGAGGGGAGCAGGCATTCAGCAATAACCCCTTCAGTTTGCCAAACGACGCTATTTTGTGTTGCAAAGACCACGTAAGCGTGTATTTTTGTGAGCTGTTTCGCGTTATCACCGTGATATGACACTCACTTTAAACATTAAATTAACATTAGATCTAAATCTTAGTATTCATCCCGCGTATTGTTACCTAATATCGATGAGTCCCGATACAGATTCGTCGTATCATAGACTGACTAAAGGCCGCAGAGCCTGAACAACACAGACAGGTACAGGAAGAAAAAAACATGGTAGATCAGGTAAAAGTCGTTGCCGATGATCAGGCTCCGGCTGAACAGTCGCTACGGCGCAATCTCACAAACCGACATATTCAGCTTATTGCCATTGGCGGTGCCATAGGTACAGGGTTGTTTATGGGTTCCGGTAAAACAATTAGTCTTGCCGGGCCGTCGATCATTTTTGTTTATATGATCATCGGCTTTATGCTCTTTTTCGTGATGCGGGCAATGGGGGAATTGCTGCTTTCGAATCTGGAATATAAATCTTTTAGTGACTTCGCTTCCGATTTATTGGGACCGTGGGCAGGATATTTCACCGGCTGGACTTATTGGTTCTGTTGGGTAGTTACTGGTATGGCGGATGTTGTCGCTATTACCGCTTATGCGCAGTTCTGGTTCCCGGGGCTTTCCGACTGGGTGGCGTCGCTGTCGGTGATCATTCTGTTGCTGGTTCTTAATCTCGCCACTGTGAAAATGTTCGGTGAGATGGAGTTCTGGTTTGCGATGATCAAAATCGTCGCCATCGTGTCGCTGATTGTCGTTGGTCTGATCATGGTGATGATGCACTTCCAGTCTCCGACCGGTGTGGAAGCGTCGTTCGCGCATTTGTGGAATGACGGCGGCTGGTTCCCGAAAGGCTTAAGCGGCTTCTTTGCCGGATTCCAGATAGCGGTTTTCGCTTTCGTGGGGATTGAGTTGGTCGGTACAACGGCTGCGGAAACGAAAGATCCGGAGAAATCACTGCCACGCGCAATTAACTCCATTCCGATCCGCATCATTATGTTCTACGTCTTCGCGCTGATTGTAATTATGTCCGTGACGCCGTGGAGTTCTGTGGTCGCGGAGAAAAGCCCATTTGTTGAACTGTTTGTGCTGGTGGGGCTGCCTGCGGCGGCAAGCGTGATTAACTTTGTGGTGCTGACCTCTGCGGCTTCTTCTGCTAACAGTGGCGTATTTTCTACCAGCCGTATGTTGTTTGGTCTGGCACAGGAAGGCGTCGCGCCGAAAGCGTTCGCTAAACTCTCTAAACGCGCAGTACCAGCGAAAGGGCTGACCTTCTCCTGCATCTGTCTGCTCGGCGGCGTGGTGATGTTGTATGTGAATCCAAGCGTGATTGGCGCGTTCACGATGATCACTACAGTTTCCGCGATTCTGTTTATGTTCGTCTGGACGATTATCCTTTGTTCGTACCTGGTGTACCGCAAACAACGTCCGCACCTGCATGAGAAGTCGATCTACAAGATGCCGCTCGGCAAACTGATGTGCTGGGTATGTATGGCATTCTTTGTATTCGTCATCGTGCTGCTGACGCTGGAAGATGACACCCGCCAGGCGCTGCTGGTTACCCCGTTGTGGTTTATTGTACTGGGGCTGGGCTGGCTGTTTATTGGTAAGAAGCGGGCTGCTGAACTGCGGAAATAGCCGCACTATCAAGCTGGATGGCGCAATGCCATCCAGCTTTTAGATCACTCACCCGCCAGCGCGCGCGGGAACAGTACATTGTTTTCCAGACTAATGTGATCCATCAGGTCATCAATCAATTCATTGATACCGTTATACATCGCTTTCCAGGTGGTGCAGGCTTCTGGCGGCGGTGTGACGTTATTGGTAGTGTGTTTGATCACTTCCAGCAGTTCGCCCGCTTCATCGTGCTCGCTTTCCATTACGCTGATTGGCCCCATTGCCTGGCTGCCCATGCCTTGTTTGATCATCGGGAAGAGGATCTGCTCTTCTTTCATCATGTGGCTGGAAAGCTCTTCATGCAGCATGGTCAGGTATTTTGTCAGCCCTTTTGGCACGCTCGGTTTGTCGGCGTGAACGCGCTCGACTTTAGTCGCTTGCAGAATCAGCTCCGGCAGTTGCTCGCGGTGACGATCGTGGTAGCGCACGATGATATGGTCGATGATTTCCGCCAGCGGCGCGCTACGCCAGTCTTTCTCAATCGGTTGTTCAGCAAGCTTTGCCAGTTCGGCTTCAATGGCGTCAACATCCAGCTCCTTACGTGCCGCCGCGCGCGCCAGCGTCTGCTTACCGCCGCAGCAGTAATCCATATCATATTTACGAAACAGAGCCGAAGCGCGAGGAATAGAGAGCGCCAGTTCACCTAAAGGTTGGTCGCGATAAGCCATAGCTGATACCTCATTCTTAATAAGATAAGATGTATTTTAAATGCATCTTTAAGGCAAAAGCTATAACCCTTACGTAGCAGAGGCTTATTTAACAGACTGGCAAGGTGTCAACTTTCAGAGACAGGTTCGGTTAAAGGTTTTTCTGGTTTTGCTCTGACTGCAATGACCACACCAACCACTAACAGCGCGATACCGCTCAGCGTCATTAGCGGCGGCATTTGCTGGCGGAGTAAAAAGGTGTACAGCAAACCTGCCAGCGTTTCGAAAACAATCAGCGGCCCGAGAATCACTGTCGGTAATCGCTGGCTGGCGACGTTCCAGCAGAGTGCGCCAACCCATGAGCAAAGCACGGCTATCGCAACCATCAGACTAATAAACACCAGCGGACGGGGGCCAAAAGGTAAGGAGAAGTCCGGCGTTTGTATATTCAGCCAGTAACAGGCGACGAGATAGCCGATGAGAGAAACCGGCAGCGTGACCAGCGCCTGCGCCGTCGCCCACATCATTGGATGTTTGTCTGGGTTTTCCCGCAGCCAGCGGGCGTTGCGTAGGGCATACCACGCCCAGCAGACCACGGAAACTAACGCCAGCACGATGCCAGAGGTATAACGTGCCCAGTCAAAATTGGGGAGTCCGTGGTTTAACTCAGCAATATTCACACACGCCAGGCCGATGCCAATACAAACCAGCGCCGGAGCGAGTTTTCCCCATGCGAGTTTGCCGTCGCGCTGGCTATAAAGCAGATTGGCGAAGACAGGAATAACCACCGGCAGGGTGCCGATAATCATCGTGGAAACAGGCGCGCCGGTACGTTGAATGGCACTGGCAAGGCAAAAATAATAAATCAGGTTGCCCATCATGGTGAGCATCAAGGCGGTAAACCAATCGCGACGCGCCAACTGACGCAGACGCACGCGCCCCAGCCAGGCAATGGGTAGCGCAATTAATCCTAACGCCAGATAACGCCCCATCGACTGCAACATCGCCGGGTATTCCGGCAAGATCAACGGCCCGACAAAAATAAGCCCCCACATCAACCCTGCTAGCAGGGCGTACAACACGCCGCTAATCATCACTGGCATCCACTGGTCTGTCAGAAGAAATGTTCAGGAAGCAGACATGGTTGCTCCCGGCATCCCGTCATTATCAGAGAGGATGCGGGAGGATGCCACTTTAATTAACTAGTTATTAACATTAAAAAGATTGCTTACGCTTTCGGCTAACGTTGTCGTTGGGCGACCAATCAATTTGCTCAGCGTTTTGCTGTCATCAAACAGACCACCTTTCGATGCGCCAACGTCAGAATCAGCCAGCATGTCCGCCAGTCCGACAGGAAGACCAACGCCTTTCAGCGCAGTGGCGAAATCGGCTTCGCTCAGGTTCTGGTAGGTAACCGGCTTGCCGCTCTGTTTGGTCAGCTCTGCCGCTAACTGTGTCAACGTCCAGGCACTATCGCCCGCCAGTTCGTAAACCTTGCCTTCGTGACCGGCTTCGCTAATCACGCGCGCGGCAGCGGCTGCATAATCTACCCGCGTTGCTGAGGCAATTTTGCCATCGCCCGCCGCACCGATAAATACGCCGTGCTCCAGTGCTGCCGGGGCGCTGGCGAGGTAGTTCTCGGTATACCAGCCGTTGCGCAGCAGGGTATAAGCGATGCCAGAATTAGCCAGCATTTTCTCCGTCTCGATATGCTCAGCAGCCAGGCCGAGCGGAGATTTATCCGCGTGCAGCAGACTGGTGTACGCAATAAATTTCACGCCAGCCGCCTTTGCGGCATTAATAACATTACGATGCTGCGGGGCACGCTGTCCTACTTCGCTGGAAGAGATCAGCAGTAGTTTTTCCACGCCCTGTAGCGCAGATGTCAGTGCAGCTTCATTGCCGTAGTCAGCCTGACGCACGGTAATACCCTGTGCGCTCAATGCCTGAGCTTTTGCCGGATTACGTGCGATAGCCACTATTTGGCTGGCAGGGACGGTTTTCACCAGGGACTCAATAACATAGTGACCAAGTTGGCCGGTTGCGCCGGTAATAGCGATCATGGGAAGTCTCCATCGTTTTGTCTTGTGTTTAAATACGCTACCACCTAAACTTACTTTTAGTAAGTACGTACAAAAAGGTAAGTGTGAAATGAGTCAGGTTAGTCTGTCGCAACAACTGAAAGAGGGAAATCTCTTCGCTGAACAGTGCCCGTCGCGCGAGGTGCTGAAACACGTCACCAGCCGTTGGGGAGTATTGATTCTGGTGGCGCTACGCGAAGGCACTCATCGTTTTAGCGACCTGCGCCGTAAAATGGGCGGGGTGAGTGAAAAGATGCTTGCGCAGTCGTTACAGGCGCTGGAACAGGATGGGTTTCTTAACCGTATCTCGTATCCGGTGGTGCCGCCACATGTGGAATATAGCCTCACGCCGCTGGGCGAGCAGGTGAGTGAAAAGGTTGCTGCGCTGGCGGACTGGATTGAGATTCATCTGCCAGAGGTGCTGGCGGTGCGGGATGAACGTGCGGCATAACTGCCGGATGCGCTGCGCTTATCCACCCTGCGCTTCATGACTTGTAGGGTGGATAAGATACGTCAGCATCGCATCCGCCAATAAGTGCCGGATGCGATTTGTAGGCCGAAAAAGATGTCTATTACTGACTCAAATCCACCTGATAAATCGCAAATCCGATATCATCGGTCGCGACTTTTTTCATCGGATATTGCCCTTTCTCTTTAATAAACGCTGCGGCTTTATCTGTCGGAGAAGTTTCGAAACGGATATCCAGTTTCTTATCGCCGGGGATCGGTGCTAAACGCCAGTTGTTATCTGCCGCCGGGTGAATTTCCCCCGCACGCTTCGACTCTTCTGCAATCCACGCTGCCAGCACCGAGCGGTTTTCATCCGGTGAAGCAAAAGCAATATGGCTGTCACCCGTACCGGCAAATTTGCCGCCGTAAGCGCGATAGTTATTGGTGGCAACGAGGAACATCGCGTTCGGATCAATCGGTTTGCCATTAAAGGTCAGGTTCTTAATCCTTTCCGCATTAGCATTAACCACCTGACATTCACCGTCATAGCGGGCGGGCTGGGTGACGTCAATCTGGTAATTCACGCCATCAATAACATCAAAGTTATAGGTGCGGAAACCATCCCAGTTGATGAGTGACTGTGGTTTCGTGCTGTTGGGGTCAATCTGATTAAACTGTCCGGCAGAGCACTCCAGCCACTCTTTCACCTCTTTACCGCTGGCTTTCACCACGATCAGCGTATTGGGGTAGAGATAGAGATCGGCGGCGTTGCGGAAGGTAAGCTGGCCTTTTTCCACTTCAACATAGCTGGCTGGGTCGTTTTTGCGACCGCCAACTTTAAACGGCGCAGCAGCAGAGAGCACCGGCAGTTTTGCCAGATCGGGATCGCCCTGGATGTAATGTTCGACATACGCTTTTTGTGCGTTGTTCACCACCTGCACGGTCGGATCGTCCTGCACCAGCGCCAGATAGCTATACATATTGTCGGCAGATTTTCCA
Organism: Escherichia sp. MOD1-EC5495; assembly: GCF_002965965.1. Classification (NCBI taxonomy): domain Bacteria; kingdom Pseudomonadati; phylum Pseudomonadota; class Gammaproteobacteria; order Enterobacterales; family Enterobacteriaceae; genus Escherichia; species Escherichia sp. MOD1-EC5495. Next base: position 60,229 of record NZ_PTRI01000017.1, on the reverse strand, counting down.
ATCGGCTTGCTGACAAACTGGCGTGTGGCGTTGTGATCGGCTTTAAGCGTATCGACCAGTTTGCTATCTTCCGCCGCAAGGGATTTTTTATTGGCGATGTCGTAAATCGGCCGTGCTTCCGCTTTCGCCTGCGTCACCTGCCATTTTCCGCTGTCATTATCGAGTTGCAGATCAACCACGCCGAGATGATCGCCCCACATGCCAGGCATCACTGCTGGAACACCGTTAATCGTGCCTTTGGCGATATCTACGCCTTTGATATCAGCAAAATCTTTACTCGGGAAAACGGCGTGAGCATGACCAAACATAATGGCGTCAACGCCCGGAATTTCACTGAGATAATAAACTGAGTTTTCCGCCATCACTTTATACGGATCGGCAGACAGACCAGAGTGCGCCAGAACGACAACAACATCGGCACCTTTCTCGCGCATTTCCGGCACGTACTTGCGTACCGTTTCAGTGATATCGTTAACGGTAACTTTGCCGGATAAATTGGCCTTATCTCACCCCATAATCTGCGGTGGTACAACACCGATGTAGCCAATCTTAAGCGTCTGTTTATTGCCGTCTTTATCGACCACTTCGGTGTCTTTAATTAAATACGGTGTAAACATCGGCTGTTTGGTTTTAGCGTCGATGACGTTGGCATTCACATAGGGGAATTTTGCTCCAGCCAGCGCATTTTTCAGATAATCCAGACCGTAGTTAAATTCATGATTGCCGAGTGTGCCAACGGTATAATCCAGCGTATTCAGCGCCTTATAGACCGGATGAACATCACCTGCTTTTAATCCTTTCGCCGACATGTAATCTGCCAGCGGGCTACCCTGGATCAGGTCACCGTTATCGACCAGTACGCTATTTTTCACTTCGTTGCGCGCGTCATTAATCAGGCTCGCGGTACGTACCAGTCCAAATTTTTCTGTGGATGTATCTTTGTAATAATCGAAATCCATCATGTTGCTATGCAAATCAGAGGTTTCCATTATGCGGAGATCGACTGTTGCCGCATTCACACTGGCGGCAATCAGCGTAGCAAGAAGCGTTGCACTAAACTTAACCATCTGGGCATCCTTTTATGAACAAGAAGATGAGACGTCTTTCATATGGAGCGTGAAGGATGCCATAAATAATAAATCAGGAAACGATGACGCCATCACAGTTGGCGGATTCTGTAACGATAGGGTATAAGTAAAACAACAAGTTAACACCACTGAAACAAAAGAGGTGGAGAATGTTAGAACAAGTATGTCAACTCGCACGGAATGCGGGCGATGCCATTATGCAGGTCTACGACGGGACGAAACCGATGGACGTCGTCAGCAAGGCGGATAACTCTCCGGTGACGGCGGCGGACATTGCCGCGCACACCGTAATCATGGACGGTTTACGTACCCTGACGCCGGATATTCCGGTTCTTTCCGAAGAAGATCCTCCCGGTTGGGAAGTCCGCCAGCACTGGCAACGTTACTGGCTGGTAGATCCGCTGGACGGCACCAAAGAGTTTATTAAACGAAATGGTGAATTTACCGTTAACATTGCGCTGATTGACAAAGGCAAACCGGTATTAGGTGTGGTGTATGCGCCGGTAATGAACGTCATGTACAGCGCGGCGGAAGGCAAAGCCTGGAAAGAAGAGTGCGGCGTGTGCAAGCAGATTCAGGTACGCGACGCCCGTCCGCCGCTAGTCGTCATCAGCCGTTCCCATGCGGATGCTGAGCTGAAAGAGTATCTGCAACAGCTTGGTGAACACCAGACGACATCCATCGGCTCTTCACTGAAATTCTGCCTGGTGGCGGAAGGTCAGGCGCAGCTCTACCCGCGTTTCGGGCCGACGAATATTTGGGATACCGCTGCCGGTCATGCCGTGGCCGCCGCCGCCGGAGCACACGTTCACAACTGGCAGGGCAAACCGCTGGATTACACTCCGCGCGAATCCTTCCTGAATCCTGGATTCCGGGTTTCTATTTATTAAGCAATTTATGCAGCAAGTCCATGACTTGCTGCACTTCTTGCTGGGTTAACGCTCCGTCCTTCGCCCATTGCACGCGACCGTCTTTATCCAGCACTGCAATGGCGGAACTCTCTTCATCCAGTTGCCAGGCTCCGCGCGCGACGCCATTGCTGTCGACAATAAACTGCGACCACGGATAGAGCTTTTTATTGCTCTCCAGACTGCTGCGCACAAACATACCGGAACCGGGGATGGCGTCGTCGGTGTTGACTATGGTGGTCGTCTGGTAGCGATCGTGCGGCAATTTCGCCGATTTAATTGCTTCAATCAGCGTCGCATTTTTCTCTTTTGCGGAGGTGCGACCGGCAATATGTTGCAGTACTCGCACTTTTCCCGCTAACTGCGCACTGTTCCAGGTTTTGTAGCTAAACTGATCTTTATCAAACACCAACTCGCCACGATCGGTAATACCAATCGGCGGTACGCGCTGACCAGTTTCGAATTTATGCGCGGAGGCCATCATCGGCAGTAGCAAGCAAGTCAGCGCGAGGATCTTGCGTAGGGTCATAGTGTTTCCTTCTTATCGTATGCAGGTGATCCGACCACTTGGGTCTGGCTTTTAATCATATGTGCTATTTATCGAATTTCCCGCAAGTGCGGTGCCAGTTTGCGGACAAGCGCACAAATCATATGAAAAATGAATGTTTATACTGAATATTGTGGTTAGGCGAAAAGATAATTCTGAATATTTGTAACAGTAGGGTAAAAAAATTTATACACGCTGGAAACATTACCCCGATAGTCTATAGTCATTAGGCATTAAAATTTGCGCCTCATAATAGTTGGGCCGATTGTGGCACCGCAAAGGCGTAATACTCAGCAGGAGACAACAATGAAAATTTTCCAACGGTACAACCCACTTCAGGTGGCGAAGTACGTGAAGATCCTGTTCCGTGGACGGTTATACATCAAGGACGTTGGCGCTTTTGAATTTGATAAGGGTAAGATTCTTATCCCAAAAGTGAAGGATAAACTGCATTTGTCAGTGATGTCCGAAGTTAACCGTCAGGTTATGCGTCTGCAAACAGAGATGGCTTAACCAAGTGCTATGCAGTAATAAGACGGCTCCTGATTCAGGAGCCGTTGATGTTTCTGGGGTTATGCGACGCTTTCTTCTTTATCTTTGGCGTCAGGCAGTTTTGGCGCAAGGGCGGTGGCTTTACTGTCGATTCGCGTAACCAGTAGCTGGTCGATGCGGTAGTTATCAATGTCCACCACTTCAAATTTGTAACCGGAGAACTTCACCGAATCAGTGCGTTTCGGGATCTTACGCAACATAAACATCATAAAGCCGCCGATGGTTTCGTAGTTGCCCGACTGCGGGAACTCGTCGATATCCAGCACGCGCATCACGTCGTCAATCGGCGTACCGCCATCGATTAGCCATGAGTTCTCATCACGCGCTACAATCTGTTCTTCCAGTCCCTGACCAACCAGATCGCCCATCAACGTGGTCATCACGTCGTTGAGGGTGATGATTCCCACCACCAGTGCGTACTCGTTCATGATTACCGCAAAGTCTTCACCCGCAGCCTTAAAACTTTCCAGCGCCTCAGAGAGGGTCAGCGTATCAGGCACGATCAGCGTATTGCGAATTTGCACGCCACTGTTCAGTGCCAGGCTTTGATTGGCCAGCACGCGGTTCAGCAGATCTTTTGAATCGACATAACCGATAATGTGATCGATATCTTCATTACAGACGAGGAATTTCGAGTGCGGATGCTCCGCCACTTTATTCTTCAGGCTTTGCTCATCTTCATGGAGATCGAACCAAATCACGTTTTCACGCGGCGTCATGGAAGACGGCACGGTACGGGATTCCAGTTCAAACACGTTTTCGATCAGTTCGTGTTCCTGTTTACGCAATACACCAGCCAGTGCACCGGCCTCCACTACTGCGTAGATGTCATCAGATGTGATGTCATCTTTACGTACCATTGGCAATTTAAAGATACGGAAGATCATGTTCGCCAGGCCGTTGAAAAACCACACCAGAGGGGTGCAGACGAACAGGCAGAAGCGCATCGGGTTGATGATACGCAAAGCCACAGCTTCTGGCGCAATCATACCGATGCGTTTCGGGGTTAAATCCGCAAACAGAATAAACATGCCAGTCACTAACGAGAAAGAGAGAATAAAGCTCAGTTGCTCAGAGAGTTCCGCCGATATATAGCGGGAGAACAGGCTATTAAAAGCCGGAGAGAACGCCGCATCACCGACGATACCGCCGAGTATTGCCACCGCGTTCAGACCAATTTGCACCACGGTAAAGAACATGCCGGGATTTTCCTGCATATCCAGAACGCGCTGGGCGTTTATATTGCCTTCATCAGCCAGCAGTTTAAGTTTGATTTTGCGTGAGGCGGCAAGCGAGATCTCGGATATCGAGAAGAACGCACTCACAGCGATCAAGCAGAGTATGACTAAAATACTGTTTAACATATCTTATCCGACCGTTCAGGTCAGATCCTCGGAAGGGGAAGTTGATTAATTTGTGCGAAATACACATTGAAAGCCGGCTCGAAGAGAGTGAACCGACATTTTCAGTGGCTAGTATAGCGTAAGGTACTGTAAAGTCGCCAGAGGGTTAAATTTTTGCTTCATTTCGCTTTAGTTCTGCCTTTTATTGCTACGCTTCAGGCGGCAGGCAAATGCCGATCCCACCAATTCCGCAATAACCATACGGGTTTTTATGCAGATATTGCTGGTGGTCATCTTCGGCATAATAAAACGGTGTCGCGTTGGCGATCTCGGTGGTTATTTGACGATCGTCATCGGCGGCAAGCATCGCGGCCTGAAAACGTTCCAGACTGGCGCGGGCGGCAGCATCCTGTTCTGGTGTTAGCGGATAAATCGCGGAACGATACTGCGTGCCATGGTCATTGCCCTGACGCATCCCTTGTGCGGGATCGTGATTCTCCCAGAATACTTGTAACAGTTGTTCGTAGCTGATCACTGACGGATCGTAAACCACGCGTACCGCTTCGGCGTGGCCGGTATCACCAGAACACACTTCCCGATAAGTCGGGTTTGGCGTGTAACCGCCGGTATAACCTGCGGCGGTGCTGTAAACGCCGGGAAGTTGCCAGAAAAGGCGTTCCACGCCCCAGAAACAGCCCATAGCAAAAATGGCGATTTCCATTCCGTCAGGCACATTTGTCATTGAGTGACCATTGACTGCATTCAACGTGGCTACGGGCATCGGGGTATTACGTCCAGGAAGGGCATCGGCGGGGGAAACCAGATGCTTTTTATCAAATAAACTCATGGTATCGCTCTCCCGAAAATCGGTCTTTGGGGTTTAGGTTGTAACAAGAGACGTATTTGCACACAATAACTCTCGTGAATGTGTATAAAGTAAAACATAAGAAATATTTTGGATTTAGTCTGCTTTTAAATCCATATTGCTGGTTTTTTGTTAAGCCGTTTAACGGGGTTCCAGGGGCAGGAACAAAGGATATTCAGGAGAAAATGTGCGCTATATCCGACAGTTATGTTGTGTAAGCTTACTCTGTTTTGGTGGTTCTGCTATCGCCGCGAACGTCCGTCTACAGGTCGAAGGGTTATCAGGACAGCTGGAAAAAAATGTTCGTGCACAGCTTTCTACGATTGAAAGTGATGAAGTGACGCCAGACCGGCGATTTCGCGCGCGTGTCGATGATGCCATCCGCGAAGGCCTGAAGGCGCTGGGCTATTACCAGCCGACCATTGAATTTGATCTTCGCCCACCGCCAAAGAAAGGGCGACAGGTTTTGATCGCCAAAGTCACGCCCGGCGTGCCCGTTTTGATTGGCGGAACCGATGTTGTGTTACGCGGTGGAGCACGGACCGATAAAGACTATTTGAAGTTGCTCGATACTCGCCCGGCTATAGGCACGGTGCTGAATCAGGGCGACTACGAAAATTTCAAAAAGTCCTTAACCAGCATCGCGTTGCGCAAAGGCTATTTCGATAGTGAATTTACCAAAGCCCAGTTGGGTATTGCACTTGGCTTGCATAAAGCCTACTGGGATATTGATTACAACAGTGGCGAACGCTACCGCTTTGGGCATGTGACCTTCGAAGGCTCACAGATCCGCGATGAGTATCTGCAAAACCTTGTTCCGTTTAAAGAAGGTGATGAATACGAGTCAAAAGACCTGGCAGAGCTAAACCGCCGTCTCTCCGCCACTGGTTGGTTTAACTCGGTGGTGGTTGCACCGCAGTTTGATAAAGCGCGAGAAACAAAAGTATTGCCACTTACCGGCGTCGTTTCGCCGCGCACGGAAAACACGATTGAAACCGGGGTCGGGTACTCCACAGACGTAGGTCCACGTGTCAAAGCCACGTGGAAAAAGCCGTGGATGAACTCTTACGGTCACAGCCTGACCACCAGCACAAGTATCTCTGCACCGGAACAAACCCTCGATTTTAGCTATAAAATGCCGCTGCTTAAGAACCCGCTGGAACAATATTATCTGGTACAGGGCGGTTTTAAGCGCACCGATCTAAACGATACTGAATCCGATTCTACAACTCTGGTGGCTTCCCGTTATTGGGATCTCTCCAGCGGCTGGCAGCGCGCCATTAACTTACGCTGGAGTCTTGACCACTTTACCCAGGGTGAAATTACCAACACTACGATGCTGTTTTATCCGGGTGTGATGATTAGCCGCACGCGTTCACGCGGCGGCCTGATGCCGACCTGGGGCGACTCGCAACGCTACTCAATCGACTACTCAAACACGGCCTGGGGCTCGGACGTCGATTTCTCTGTGTTTCAGGCGCAAAACGTCTGGATACGCACACTCTACGATCGCCATCGTTTTGTCACGCGCGGCACGTTGGGCTGGATTGAAACGGGTGACTTCGACAAAGTGCCGCCTGATCTGCGTTTCTTTGCCGGGGGCGACCGTAGCATTCGTGGCTATAAATACAAATCTATCGCCCCGAAATACGCCAATGGTGACCTGAAAGGGGCATCAAAACTGATAACCGGATCGCTGGAGTACCAGTACAACGTGACCGGAAAATGGTGGGGGGCGGTGTTTGTTGATAGCGGCGAAGCGGTAAGCGATATTCGCCGCAGTGACTTTAAAACCGGCACCGGGGTTGGTGTGCGCTGGGAATCACCAGTCGGGCCGATCAAGCTCGATTTCGCCGTTCCGGTCGCTGACAAAGACGAGCATGGTTTACAGTTTTACATCGGTCTGGGGCCAGAATTATGAGTTTATGGAAAAAAATCAGCCTCGGCGTGGTTGTCGTCCTCTTACTATTGCTGGGATCGGTGGCATTTCTGGTGGGCACCACCAGTGGTTTGCATCTGGTATTTAAAGCGGCAGATCGCTGGGTGCCAGGGCTGGACATCGGTAAGGTGACTGGCGGCTGGCGCGACCTTACTCTGTCTGATGTTCGTTATGAGCAGCCAGGTGTGGCGGTTAAAGCGGGTAATCTGCATCTGGCGGTCGGGCTAGAGTGCCTGTGGGACAGCAGTATTTGCATTAACGATTTGGCACTGAAGGATATTCAGGTCAACATCGACAGCAAAAAAATGCCCCCTTCAGAGCAGGTTGAAGAAGAGGAAGACAGCGGCCCGCTGGATCTCACCACGCCGTATCCCATTACCCTGACGCGGGTGGCGCTGGATAACGTCAATATCAAAATTGATGATACTACGGTGTCGGTGATGGACTTCACCTCCGGTCTGAACTGGCAGGAGAAAACCCTGACCCTGAAACCGACATCGCTGAAAGGCCTGCTAATTGCCCTGCCGAAAGTGGCGGAAGTGGCGCAGGAAGAAGTCGTTGAACCGAAAATTGAAAATCCGCAGCCGGATGAAAAGCCGCTCGGCGAAACGCTGAAAGATCTCTTTTCTCGCCCGGTATTGCCGGAAATGACCGACGTGCATTTGCCGCTCAATCTGAACATTGAAGAGTTTAAGGGCGAGCAATTGCGCGTGACGGGCGATACGGACATTACCGTGCGCACCATGCTGCTGAAAGTGAGCAGTATCGACGGCAATACCAAACTGGACGCGCTGGATATCGATTCCAACCAGGGGATCGTCAATGCCAGCGGTACGGCGCAACTGGCCGATAACTGGCCGGTGGATCTCACCCTCAACAGCACACTGAACGTGGAGCCGTTGAAGGGTGAAAAAGTGAAGCTGAAAGTAGGCGGTGCGCTGCGCGAACAACTGGAGATTGGCGTTAACCTTTCCGGTCCGGTTGATATGGATCTGCGTGCCCAGACGCGGCTGGCGGAGGCTGGACTGCCGCTTAACGTCGAAGTGAACAGCAAACAGCTTTACTGGCCGTTTACCGGCGAGAAGCAGTATCAGGCGGACGATCTGAAACTGAAACTCACTGGCAAAATGACCGATTACACGCTCTCTATGCGCACGGCAGTGAAGGGACAGGAGATCCCGCCAGCCACCATTACCCTCGACGCGAAAGGTAATGAACAGCAGGTGAATCTCGACAAACTTACCGTCGCGGCGCTGGAAGGGAAAACTGAGTTGAAAGCGTTGCTCGACTGGCAGCAGGCAATTAGCTGGCGTGGTGAGTTAACGCTTAACGGCATTAACACCGTGAAAGAGTTCCCGGACTGGCCGTCGAAACTCAATGGTTTGATCAAAACGCGCGGCAGCCTGTACGGCGGCACCTGGCAGATGGACGTGCCGGAGCTGAAGCTGACCGGTAACGTTAAACAGAACAAAGTGAACGTTGAAGGTACGCTGAAAGGCAACAGTTATATGCAGTGGATGATCCCAGGTCTGCATCTGGAACTGGGATCAAACAGTGCCGAAGTGAAAGGCGAACTGGGAGTAAAAGATCTCAATCTTGATGCCACGATCAACGCGCCAGGTCTGGATAACGCGCTGCCAGGGCTGGGCGGTACAGCGAAAGGGTTGGTGAAGGTTCGAGGCACGGTGGAAGCACCGCAGTTGCTGGCGGATATCACCGCGCGCAGCCTGCGCTGGCAGGAACTCTCCGTGGCGCAGGTTCGCGTGGAAGGCGATATAAAATCCACCGATCAGATTGCGGGTAAACTCGACGTGCGCGTTGAGCAAATTTCGCAGCCGGATGTGAATATCAACCTCGTTACCCTGAATGCGAAAGGCAGCGAAAAGCAGCACGAGCTACAACTGCGGATTCAGGGTGAGCCGGTTTCCGGACAGCTCAATCTGGCGGGTAGCTTTGATCGTAAAGAAGAACGCTGGAAGGGAACGCTGAGTAATACCCGCTTCCAGACGCCAGTTGGGCCGTGGGCGCTGACCCGCGATATAGCTCTGGATTACCGCAATCAGGAGCAAAAAATCAGCATCGGGCCGCACTGCTGGCTTAACCCGAACGCGGAACTGTGCGTGCCGCAAACCATTGATGCCGGGGCTGAAGGGCGTGCGGTGGTGAATCTCAACCGTTTCGACCTGGCCATGCTGAAACCGTTTATGCCGGAAACGACTCAGGCAAGCGGTATCTTTACAGGTAAAGCAGACGTAGCCTGGGACACCACCAAAGAAGGGGTGCCGCAGGGCAGCATCACCCTTTCGGGGCGTAACGTGCAGGTGACGCAAACCGTCAACGATGCGGCGCTGCCGGTGGCGTTTCAGACGCTGAATCTGACGGCGGAGTTGCGTAACAACCGCGCCGAACTGGGCTGGACCATCCGCCTGACTAATAATGGTCAGTTCGATGGTCAGGTGCAGGTGACCGATCCACAAGGCCGCCGCAATCTCGGTGGCAACGTCAACATCCGCAACTTTAACCTCGCGATGGTAAACCCCATCTTTACGCGTGGCGAAAAAGCGGCGGGGATGGTGAGTGCTAATTTACGTCTGGGCGGTGATGTACAAAGCCCGCAGCTTTTTGGTCAGCTCCAGGTTACGGGTGTGGATATTGATGGCAACTTTATGCCGTTTGATATGCAGCCGAGCCAGCTTGCGGTCAACTTTAACGGTATGCGCTCGACGCTTGCGGGCACCGTGCGAACCCAGCAAGGTGACATTTACCTGAACGGGGATGCAGACTGGAGTCAGATTGAAAACTGGCGCGCGCGGGTAACGGCAAAAGGCAGTAAGGTGCGGATCACCGTACCGCCGATGGTGCGCATGGATGTGTCGCCAGATGTCGTATTCGAAGCCACACCAAGCCTGTTTACCCTTGATGGTCGCGTTGACGTACCGTGGGCGCGCATTGTGGTGCATGATTTGCCAGAAAGTGCGGTGGGCGTCTCCAGCGATGTCGTGATGCTCAACGATAATCTGCAACCGGAGGAGGCGAAAACTGCGTCGATTCCGATTAACAGCAACCTGATTGTCCACGTCGGCAACAACGTGCGCATTGATGCCTTTGGTCTGAAAGCGCGGCTGACGGGCGATCTCAATGTCGTACAGGACAAACAGGGGCTGGGGCTGAACGGACAGATCAACATACCGGAAGGGCGCTTCCATGCCTATGGTCAGGATCTGATCGTTCGCAAAGGCGAGTTGCTGTTCTCTGGTCCACCGGATCAACCGTATCTTAATATCGAAGCAATTCGTAACCCGGATGCTACAGAAGATGACGTAATCGCCGGTGTTCGCGTCACTGGACTGGCGGATGAACCGAAAGCGGAGATTTTCTCTGACCCGGCGATGTCGCAACAGGCTGCGTTGTCTTACTTGTTGCGTGGACAAGGGCTGGAGAGCGATCAGAGCGACAGTGCGGCGATGACCTCGATGCTGATTGGTCTGGGGGTTGCACAAAGTGGTCAGATTGTGGGTAAAATCGGCGAGACATTTGGCGTAAGTAATTTAGCTCTCGACACCGAGGGAGTAGGCGACTCCTCCCAGGTGGTGGTCAGCGGCTATGTACTACCAGGTCTACAAGTGAAATACGGCGTGGGGATATTTGACTCTATAGCAACACTCACGTTACGTTATCGCCTGATGCCAAAGCTATATCTGGAAGCCGTGTCTGGTGTAGATCAGGCACTGGATTTGCTCTATCAGTTCGAGTTTTAGCGATGCGAATATTTGTCTACGGCAGTTTACGTCACAAACAAGGCAACAGCCACTGGATGACCAATGCCCAGTTGCTGGGCGATTTCAGTATCGATAACTACCAGTTGTATAGCCTGGGCCACTATCCAGGCGCAGTTCCGGGAAACGGAACGGTACACGGTGAAGTTTATCGTATTGACAACGCCACGCTGGCCGAACTTGATGCCTTGCGCACCAGGGGCGGTGAATACGCGCGCCAGTTGATTCAGACGCCGTACGGGAGTGCATGGATGTACGTTTATCAACGACCCGTCGATGGATTAACGCTGATTGAAAGCGGCGACTGGTTAGACAGGGGTAAGTCATAATATAAACACGCCACCTTCGGGTGGCGTTGTTTTTTCGAGGTATCTCGCATTCTTTTTTGTAATTCCCCCACCTTTTGCTTTTCTCTCCGAGCCGCTTTCCATATCTGTTAACGCATGAAAAACTCTGCTGGCGTTTACAAATGCGCAGGGGTAAAACCGGGGCACGCTTTGAACGATGAGTATGAGTGAGGTCGGCTAACTTCCAGCAAGTGGCTATGAACAGCAAAATGGTGGTCGAGTTTAGCTTGTTCTTACCGTTCAAGCCTTTCAACTGCTGAGAATAATGATAGTGGAATAGATAGTTTATATATTGCGGGCATAAAAAAACCCTTACTAACCGAAGCCCGGCGTTCAGGGTTATTGCGCTAGAAGAACTTATTTATTCTTTGCGCGCTCGAAGGAAGCAACGATTTCAGCTTTAGCGGCTTCGGCGTTATCCCAGCCGTCAACTTTAACCCACTTGCCTTTTTCGAGGTCTTTGTAGTGCTCGAAGAAGTGAGCGATCTGAGCCTTCAGCAGTTCCGGCAGATCGTTAACGTCTTTGATGTGATCGTATTCTTTGCTCAGCTTGCTGTGCGGAACAGCAACCAGTTTCGCATCTTCACCGGCTTCGTCGGTCATTTTCAGAACGCCAACCGGACGGCAACGGATCACAGAACCCGGCTGCAGCGGGTACGGAGTCGGAACCAGTACGTCAACCGGGTCACCGTCCAGAGACAGGGTGTGGTTGATGTAACCGTAGTTGCACGGATAGAACATCGCGGTGGACATGAAGCGGTCAACGAACAGTGCGCCGCTCTCTTTGTCGATTTCGTATTTGATCGGATCTGCGTTAGCCGGGATCTCAATAACAACGTAGATGTCTTCCGGCAGATCTTTACCCGCAGGGACGTTGAGTAAGCTCATGTCTGTTTCCTTTAAAATATGTGGCAAACAAGTGCCGAGTATTATAGCCAACTCGCGCCGAATGTCTTCGCTTGTTTTCGTCCTCATATTCCTTTTTCGCCAGTTTTAAGACGGCTCGTGGAGCAGGAAAATCCATAACCGTAGCCGCATTTTTCATAGTGATATGAAAGCGATTACAAACTTGTGATTAACGTTTTATTTACTTTTTTGAAGTGTGATGTAACGCAATCCGTTACATAACGAATTGTCTATAGTTTTTTCGCGAACATCTTTTCACCAATAATAATTACCCCGACGAGGACAACCCTATGTGGAAACGCTTACTTGTAGTCTCTGCAGTCTCGGCAGCCATGTCGTCTATGGCGTTGGCCGCTCCATTAACCGTAGGATTTTCGCAGGTCGGATCAGAATCCGGCTGGCGCGCCGCAGAAACCAACGTGGCGAAAAGTGAGGCCGAAAAACGTGGTATCACGCTAAAAATTGCCGATGGTCAGCAAAAGCAGGAAAACCAGATTAAAGCGGTACGTTCCTTCGTTGCACAAGGGGTAGATGCGATCTTTATCGCTCCAGTGGTGGCGACGGGTTGGGAACCGGTATTAAAAGAGGCGAAAGATGCCGAAATTCCGGTCTTTTTGCTCGACCGTTCCATTGATGTGAAAGACAAATCTCTCTATATGACCACTGTCACCGCTGACAACATTCTTGAAGGTAAGCTGATTGGTGACTGGCTGGTAAAAGAAGTGAATGGCAAACCATGCAACGTGGTGGAGTTGCAGGGCACCGTTGGGGCAAGTGTTGCCATCGACCGTAAAAAAGGCTTTGCCGAAGCCATTAAGAATGCGCCAAATATCAAAATCATCCGCTCGCAGTCCGGTGATTTCACCCGCAGTAAAGGCAAAGAAGTTATGGAGAGCTTTATCAAAGCGGAAAACAACGGCAAAAACATCTGCATGGTTTACGCCCATAATGACGACATGGTGATTGGCGCAATTCAGGCAATTAAAGAAGCGGGTCTGAAGCCAGGCAAAGATATCCTCACGGGTTCCATTGACGGCGTGCCGGACATCTACAAAGCAATGATTGATGGCGAAGCGAATGCCAGCGTTGAACTGACGCCAAACATGGCCGGCCCGGCCTTCGACGCGCTGGAGAAATACAAAAAAGACGGCACCATGCCTGAAAAGCTGACGCTGACCAAGTCCACCCTTTACCTGCCTGATACCGCAAAAGAAGAGTTAGAGAAGAAGAAAAACATGGGGTATTGAGGGGCATCAATACCTGATGCCGACTTGTGGGCCGCCGGATAAGGCGTTTATGCCGCATCCGGCGGTTGTACAGCACCGGACTTAACACCGTGCACAATCTGTCCCCTCGCCCCTTCGGGGAGAGGGTTAGGGAGAGGGGGGACAAACGGCGCAGCTCTTAACATCAGGCACGATCTATTCCCAGGCTTTTAGAGCGTGGCTAAGGGAGAAACCATGACGACTAACCAACACCAGGAAATCCTCCGTACCGAAGGATTAAGTAAATTTTTCCCCGGCGTCAAAGCGTTAGACAGCGTTGATTTCAGCCTACGGCGCGGTGAAATTATGGCGCTGCTCGGTGAAAACGGAGCCGGTAAATCGACGCTGATCAAAGCACTTACCGGTGTCTACCACGCCGATCGCGGTACTATCTGGTTGGACGGTCAGACTATCTCACCAAAAAACACCGCCCACGCACAACAGCTAGGCATCGGCACCGTCTATCAGGAAGTCAACCTGTTACCCAACATGTCGGTAGCCGACAATCTATTCATAGGCCGCGAACCCAGGCGTTTCGGCCTGCTACGCCGTAAAGAGATGGAAAAGCGCGCTACCAAACTGATGGCATCGTATGGCTTCTCCCTCGATGTGCGTGAACCACTCAACCGCTTTTCGGTGGCGATGCAACAAATCGTCGCCATTTGCCGGGCTATCGATCTCTCCGCCAAAGTGCTGATCCTCGATGAACCCACCGCCAGTCTCGATACTCAGGAAGTGGAGTTGCTGTTTGGCCTGATGCGCCAGTTGTGCGATCGCGGCGTCAGCCTGATCTTCGTTACGCACTTTCTCGATCAGGTTTATCAGGTCAGCGATCGGATCACTGTCTTACGCAATGGCAGCTTCGTTGGCTGTCGGGAAACCCGCGAGCTACCGCAGATCGAACTGGTCAAAATGATGCTTGGGCGCGAACTCGATACCCACGCGCTACAACGTGCCGGACGGACATTACTTAGCGACAAACCCGTTGCTGCGTTTAAAAATTACGGCAAGAAAGGAACGATCGCGCCGTTTGATCTCGAAGTGCGCCCGGGCGAGATCGTCGGACTGGCAGGCTTGCTGGGATCGGGTCGTACCGAAACCGCTGAAGTTATCTTCGGAATCAAACCCGCCGACAGCGGCACTGCGCTGATCAAAGGCCAACAACAAACGCTACGATCGCCACATCAGGCTTCGGTACTGGGCATAGGTTTTTGCCCGGAAGACAGAAAAACCGATGGCATCATCGCCGCCGCCTCGGTGCGCGAAAATATCATCCTTGCCTTACAAGCCCAGCGCGGCTGGCTACGACCGATCTCTCGCAAAGAACAGCAAGAGATTGCTGAACGTTTTATCCGCCAGCTTGGCATTCGCACACCTTCCACCGAACAGCCGATTGAGTTTCTCTCCGGCGGCAATCAGCAAAAAGTATTACTTTCACGCTGGCTGCTGACTCGTCCGCAATTTCTGATCCTCGACGAGCCAACGCGCGGTATTGACGTGGGAGCCCACGCCGAGATCATCCGCCTGATTGAAACACTTTGCGCCGACGGTCTGGCTTTATTAGTAATTTCTTCCGAACTGGAAGAGCTGGTGGGCTATGCCGATCGGGTGATCATCATGCGCGATCGCAAACAGGTGGCGGAAATCCCGCTGGCAGAACTCTCCGTTCCGGCGATCATGAACGCCATTGCGGCGTAAGGAGAACAGTGTGATGCCTCAATCTCTCCCTGACACCGCGTCGTCGAAAAGGCGTTTTCGCTGGCCGACGGGAATGCCGCAACTGGCGGCGCTATTGCTGGTGCTGCTGGTCGATAGTCTGGTCGCCCCACATTTCTGGCAGGTGGTGCTTCAGGATGGGCGTTTGTTCGGTAGCCCCATCGACATTCTTAACCGTGCGGCTCCCGTTGCGTTACTGGCGATTGGCATGACGCTGGTGATCGCCACTGGTGGGATTGATCTCTCCGTAGGCGCGGTGATGGCTATCGCCGGAGCCACAACTGCCGCGATGACGGTAGCGGGATTCAGCCTGCCGATTGTTTTGTTAAGCGCCCTGGGCACCGGCATTCTGGCAGGATTGTGGAATGGCATTCTGGTGGCGATCCTCAAAATTCAACCGTTTGTCGCCACTCTGATCCTGATGGTTGCCGGGCGCGGCGTGGCGCAACTGATCACCTCCGGGCAGATCGTCACGTTTAACTCGCCGGATCTCTCGTGGTTCGGCAGTGGATCGCTGCTGTTCCTGCCAACGCCAGTCATTATCGCCATGCTGACGCTTCTCCTCTTCTGGCTGTTAACCCGTAAAACGGCGCTGGGGATGTTTATTGAAGCCGTTGGCATCAACATTCGGGCAGCGAAAAATGCCGGAGTGAACACTCGGATCATCGTCATGCTCACCTACGTGTTGAGTGGGCTGTGTGCGGCAATTGCGGGCATTATCGTGGCTGCGGATATTCGCGGTGCGGACGCCAATAACGCCGGATTATGGCTGGAACTGGACGCCATTCTCGCGGTTGTGATCGGCGGTGGATCGCTGATGGGCGGGCGTTTTAACCTGCTGCTTTCGGTAGTGGGGGCGCTGATCATTCAGGGAATGAACACCGGGATTTTACTTTCGGGCTTTCCGCCAGAGATGAACCAGGTGGTGAAAGCGGTGGTGGTGCTTTGCGTACTGATTGTTCAGTCGCAACGCTTTATCAGTCTGATTAAAGGAGTGCGTAGCCGTGATAAAACGTAATTTGCCACTGATGATCACCATCGGCGTTTTTGTGTTGGGCTATCTCTACTGCCTGACGCAGTTTCCCGGTTTTGCTTCTACGCGAGTGATCTGCAATATCCTGACCGATAACGCCTTTTTGGGGATCATCGCCGTCGGTATGACCTTTGTGATCCTCTCTGGCGGTATCGATCTCTCCGTCGGTTCGGTGATCGCTTTTACCGGCGTGTTTCTGGCAAAGGTGATTGGCGACTTTGGAATTTCACCACTCTTGGCCTTCCCACTGGTACTGGCGATGGGCTGTGCATTCGGCGCATTTATGGGGCTTTTGATCGACGCGCTGAAGATCCCGGCATTCATCATTACCCTTGCGGGAATGTTTTTTTTGCGTGGCGTCAGTTACCTTGTTTCGGAAGAGTCGATCCCAATAAACCATCCTGTTTATGACACGCTCTCAAGCCTTGCGTGGAAAATTCCCGGCGGCGGTCGCTTAAGCGCGATGGGGCTGCTGATGCTGGCGGTGGTAGTTATCGGCATATTCCTCGCTCATCGTACCCGTTTTGGTAATCAGGTATACGCCATTGGCGGCAACGCAACGTCGGCGAACCTGATGGGGATTTCCACTCGCAGCACCACGATTCGCATTTATATGCTTTCCACCGGACTGGCGACACTGGCGGGGATTGTCTTCTCTATTTACACCCAGGCCGGATACGCGCTGGCAGGCGTTGGTGTGGAACTGGACGCTATCGCCTCCGTGGTGATTGGCGGTACACTTTTAAGCGGCGGCGTTGGAACAGTATTAGGAACGCTGTTTGGCGTGGCGATTCAGGGACTCATTCAGACTTACATAAACTTTGACGGTACGCTGAGTTCATGGTGGACGAAAATCGCTATCGGAATTTTGTTGTTTATTTTTATTGCCTTACAGCGTGGGTTAACGGTGCTGTGGGAGAATCGTCAGAGTTCGCCAGTAATAAGAGTGAGTCCGGAAAATACAATAAAAGAGTAAATTCACTGATATATAAGGATATTTTTATGTGGGCAAAGGAAGGTGAGGGTTTAAGTACAACATGCAAAAGTTGTGGTGTGGATGTTTTACCACCTGATGATTATTGTAGAAGCTGTGATGATAAAAAACTTACGGGGATTGGCGGTTGGCTGTATTTACCTGCTATTTCTTTAGTGCTGGTGATTATTTCGAGCATTTATTCTTTTGTACGAACATGGGGGCTTGCTCAGAGTAGTCAGGAAGAACCGCTCAGAACTCTGCTTTATCTGGAAGTGGCTGGATTTGCCACGATATTTCTGTTGGTAAGTTATACTACCTTTTTGTTTTTTAATAAGAAACGCCAACTTCCGCACTACTATATTGCCCTTCTTCTGGCGCTCTTCGCATTGAATGTTGCTGATATCTGGGGAGCAGTACAATTTCTTCATGCCACAATTGATTTTTTAGACGCATGGGGTGTGCTGAAAAATATCATTCATCTGGCTATCTGGGTCCCCTATTTCCGAGTCTCTAAACGAGTCAAATTAACTTTTGTTAATTAGAACGCAAAAACGCCGGAACAATCCGGCGTTTTTAGACCATTACGCGTCCGGGAACTCACGGATAAAGCGTTCGACATCTTCAACCATATGGTTATTGCCGACGAAGAACGAACGGCGCTGGTGCAGGGTTTCCGGGATGATATCCAGAATACGCTCTTTGCCATCGCTCGCTTTACCGCCTGCTTGTTCCGCCAGGAATGCCATCGGGTTGCACTCATACAGCAAACGTAGTTTACCGTCTGGGTGGCTGGCGGTGCTTGGGTAGAGATAAATTCCACCTTTCAGCAGGTTACGGTGGAAATCCGCAACCAGTGAACCGATATAACGCGAGGTATACGGGCGGTTGGTGGATTTATCTTCTTCCTGGCAGAATTTAATGTACTTCTTCACCCCATTAGGGAACTTAATGTAGTTTCCTTCGTTGATGGAGTAGGTTGAGCCTTTCTCCGGGAAGCGCATCCGTTCCTGGCACAGGCAGAAAACGCCGAGTGAAGGATCATAGGTAAAGGCGTGAACACCGCATCCTGTGGTGTAAACCAGCATGGTAGAGGAGCCGTATACCACGTAACCTGCGGCAACCTGTTTGTTGCCAGGCTGGAGGAAATCTTCTTCCGTTACCGGCGTACCGACAGGTGTAACGCGGCGGTAGATGGAGAAAATCGTACCGACAGAGACGTTAACATCGATGTTGGACGAGCCATCCAGTGGGTCCATCAGCACAACGTATTTTGCGTGTTCACAGCCTTCAAAGACGACAATCTCATCTTCTTCTTCAGATGCAATGCCCGCAACGATATCGCGCGCTTTCAATGCGGCTTTCAGTTTTTCATTAGCGAACAGGTCGAGTTTCTGTTGAACCTCGCCCTGCACGTTCTCAGCACCGCTGGCACCCAGGATATCAACCAGTCCTGCTTTGTTGATATCGCGATGGATAATCTTGGCGCCCAGTTTTATTGCCGACAGCAAAGCAGTGAGCTCACCGGTAGCATGAGAAAACTCGTGCTGCTTTTCGACAATAAATTCACCTAACGTTTTCATAAAACTTTCCCTGCAATGTTTATGGAGTAAAGCGACCGCAACAATCTTAACAAATAATCTGAATGTTGCGCTCAGGTGAATCGCGCCAGCAAATTACGGATTATCCTGAAATGCGTTTCTCACTTGCCCGACATATGCGTAAAATGAGCGGTAGATTAAAAAAGGATAATGACGTATGCGCATTCATATTTTAGGAATTTGTGGCACGTTTATGGGTGGTCTGGCGATTCTGGCGCGCCAGTTGGGCCATGAAGTAACGGGTTCGGACGCTAATGTGTATCCGCCGATGAGCACCTTACTTGAGAAGCAAGGCATTGAACTGATTCAGGGTTACGATGCCAGCCAACTCGATCCGCAGCCGGATCTGGTGATTATTGGTAATGCCATGACCCGTGGAAATCCGTGTGTGGAAGCGGTACTGGAAAAAAACATTCCGTATATGTCGGGGCCGCAGTGGCTGCACGATTTTGTGCTGCGCGACCGCTGGGTGCTGGCCGTTGCCGGTACACACGGCAAAACCACCACGGCGGGAATGGCGACCTGGATTCTGGAACAGTGTGGCTATAAACCGGGTTTTGTTATTGGCGGTGTGCCTGGAAACTTTGATGTTTCGGCGCGTCTGGGCGAAAGCGACTTCTTTGTTATCGAAGCGGACGAGTATGACTGCGCCTTCTTCGACAAACGCTCCAAATTTGTCCATTACTGCCCGCGCACGCTGATCCTCAACAATCTTGAGTTCGATCACGCCGATATCTTTGATGACCTGAAAGCGATCCAGAAACAATTCCACCATCTGGTGCGTATTGTTCCTGGGCAGGGTCGTATTATCTGGCCGGAAAACGACATCAACCTGAAACAGACCATGGCGATGGGTTGCTGGAGTGATCAGGAACAGGTAGGCGAGCAGGGACGCTGGCAGGCGAAAAAGCTGACCACCGATGCTTCCGAATGGGAAGTATTGCTGGACGGCGAAAAAGTGGGCGAAGTGAAATGGTCGCTGGTTGGCGAACATAACATGCACAACGGTTTGATGGCGATTGCTGCGGCTCGTCATGTTGGTGTTGCGCCGGCAGATGCTGCTAATGCGCTGGGGTCGTTTATCAACGCGCGTCGTCGTCTGGAGTTGCGCGGTGAAGCGAATGGCGTGACGGTGTATGACGATTTTGCCCATCACCCGACGGCGATTCTGGCAACGCTGGCGGCGCTGCGCGGTAAAGTCGGTGGTACGGCGCGTATTATTGCCGTGCTGGAACCGCGCTCAAACACCATGAAGATGGGCGTCTGCAAAGACGATCTGGCACCGTCGTTAGGCCGTGCCGATGAAGTCTTTCTGCTGCAACCGGCGCATATTCCGTGGCAGGTAGCTGAAGTGGCAGAAGCCTGTATTCAGCCTGCGCACTGGAGTGGTGATGTCGATGCGTTGGCAGATATGGTGGTGAAAACCGCCCAGCCTGGCGACCATATTCTGGTGATGAGCAACGGCGGTTTTGGTGGTATTCATCAGAAACTGCTGGATGGTCTGGCGAAGAAGGCGGAAGCTGCGCAGTAATTCTGAAGCTTCAGCCTGGAGTAGCATTGCCGGATAAAGCGTTTACGCCGCATCCGGCAAACCATACTCACATCAACAACACAACTTACCCTTCGTTCTCTGCCAGCTCGCGCAGATACTGGAAAATCTGTCGCGCGGATTTCGGCGGCTTATTCCCTTCTTTCTCTTTCTTCGCGTTGCGGATCAGAGTACGCAGTTGCTGGCGATCGGCATCAGGCCACAAGTTCAATACGTCAGCGATGGCATCATCGCCGTGATCGATCAAACGATCGCGCAGGTTTTCCAGTTTATGGAACAGCACCACCTGCTGGTTGTGGCGGTTTTTCAGCTTATCCAGCGCCTGACGGATAGGCTCTACGTCGCGCTGGCGCAGCATCTTACCGATGAGCTGCAACTGGCGGCGGCGACCTTCCATCTTAATACGCTGGGCTAACTCGATAGCCGCACGCAGATCCGCATCTAACGGGATCTTATCCAGCGCGTTTTTCCCCAGATCAACAATTTCCGCGCCCAGGCGTTTTAACTCCTCGGCATCGCGTTTAATTTCACTTTTACTGACCCAGATAATTTCATCGTCTTCGTCTTCGATATCATCACCGGGAACGTCGTCGAGCCAGTCTTCGGGCTGCTTAGTCATGTCAGGCTCCTTAAAAAAAGAGGCTAATGTTACCAGTTAAGATGCGCACTGAAAAACGGTTCTCTGTTAGACTTCAGAGAAACTCTCTACATTATGGCACTTGCAATGAAAGTAATCTCTCAAGTTGAAGCGCAGCGCAAGATTCTGGAAGAAGCAGTTTCGACTGCGCTGGAGTTGGCCTCAGGCAAATCGGACGGTGCGGAAGTTGCCGTCAGCAAGACCACCGGCATTAGCGTAAGCACGCGCTATGGTGAAGTGGAGAATGTCGAATTCAATAGCGATGGCGCGCTGGGGATCACCGTTTATCACCAGAATCGCAAAGGTAGCGCATCATCCACCGATTTAAGCCCGCAGGCTATTGCCCGCACCGTACAGGCGGCGCTGGATATTGCTCGTTATACCTCGCCAGATCCTTACGCAGGTGTGGCAGATAAAGAACTGCTGGCCTTTGACGCGCCGGATCTCGATTTATTCCATCCTGCAGAAGTTTCCCCGGATGAAGCTATTGAACTGGCGGCTCGTGCTGAACAGGCGGCATTGCAGGCGGACAAACGCATCACCAATACCGAAGGCGGCAGCTTTAACAGCCACTACGGCGTAAAAGTTTTCGGCAACAGCCACGGCATGTTGCAGGGATACTGCTCAACGCGTCATTCACTCTCCAGCTGTGTGATTGCCGAAGAAAATGGCGATATGGAACGTGATTACGCCTACACCATTGGCCGCGCGATGAGCGATCTACAAACGCCAGAGTGGGTTGGGGCAGACTGCGCTCGCCGCACTTTATCGCGCCTGTCACCGCGTAAACTCTCCACCATGAAAGCGCCGGTGATTTTTGCCAATGAAGTCGCAACCGGATTGTTTGGTCATTTAGTTGGCGCAATTGCCGGTGGCGCGGTCTACCGTAAATCCACCTTCCTGCTCGACTCGCTGGGTAAACAAATTCTGCCGGACTGGCTGACCATTGAAGAACATCCGCATCTGCTGAAAGGGCTGGCCTCTACGCCATTCGACAGCGAAGGGGTGCGCACCGAGCGTCGCGATATTATTAAAGATGGCATCCTGACCCAGTGGCTGCTGACCAGCTATTCCGCGCGTAAACTGGGGCTGAAAAGCACCGGACACGCAGGTGGTATTCACAACTGGCGTATTGCCGGGCAAGGACTCAGCTTTGAGCAGATGCTCAAAGAAATGGGCACCGGCCTGGTAGTGACGGAACTGATGGGCCAGGGCGTGAGTGCAATTACCGGTGATTATTCCCGTGGTGCAGCGGGCTTCTGGGTCGAGAATGGCGAAATTCAATATCCGGTTAGTGAAATCACTATCGCAGGTAATTTAAAAGATATGTGGCGCAATATTGTCACCGTCGGTAACGATATTGAAACACGCAGCAATATACAGTGTGGTTCTGTACTGTTGCCGGAGATGAAAATCGCCGGGCAGTAAAAAAACTGGCGCGACCTGCCGCGCCGAATCTTCATAATAAAAAAGGAAGTGAGCAATGCGTAAAAGCCTGTTAGCTATTCTTGCAGTCTCCTCGTTGGTATTCAGTTCGGTGTCGTTTGCCGCTGAGCTGGAAGACAATATGGAAACCCTCAATGACAATTTAAAAGTGGTCGAAAAGGCGGATAACGCGGCACAAGTCAAAGACGCGTTAACCAAAATGCGCGCTGCGGCGCTGGATGCGCAAAAAGCGACGCCGCCGAAGCTGGAAGGTAAATCACCAGACAGCCCGGAAATGAAAGACTTCCGCCACGGTTTTGACATTCTGGTCGGTCAGATTGACGACGCGCTGAAGCTGGCTAATGAAGGTAAAGTCAAAGAAGCACAGGCCGCCGCAGAGCAACTGAAAACGACCCGCAACGCCTATCACCAGAAGTATCGTTAATTCCTTATTGGGCGGTGAAACGTTACCGCCCAACGCTTTCTTCTCCCTTCGTAAAATCACCGCAATATCTATCTTCACCACGGCATATTCCTGCGTGTCGTCCTCATTTTTGCGAGGCGTTTTCCAGAAATGAATGTAATGCATATGTAATGCTATAATGCATTACACTTTTCATAATTACCGGAGGCATAATGGCCACACTTAACGTCCGCCTGGATGACAAACTGAAAAATGAGGCTTATGCGGTGCTGGAAAAATTAAATATCACGCCTACTGAAGCAGTGCGGCTGCTGTTTCAATACGTTGCGGAAAATGGACGAATGCCGGTAAAAACGCTCACTGTTAGTGATAGTGAAGAAGCCTTGTTACGCAATGTCAGGGAACGACTGGCCAACCCACAAGAGGCCATTAAGGTCCGACTGGATGAACTATGAGCTGGCTTTTGATCTGCGGGCGCTGAAAGAGTGGCAAAAACTGGGCGTGACAGTCCGGGAACAATTTAAAAAAAAGCTTGAGGATGTGCTGAAAAGGCCGCGCAATCCATCGGCTAAACTGCGGGATTTACCGGACTGCTACAAAATTAAGCTGCACACACTGGGATATCGCTTGGTTTATCAGGTTAACGATAAAGAGTTGCTCGTGTTGGTGATAGCTATTGGTAAGAGAGAGAACTCAGCCGTTTATGAAGACGCGACTAAACGGCTGGATGAGTGATTAACGCAAATGATGCACCACCTGATTGCTGCTGCCGCGCCAGATCAGGGAAGGGTCTTTTAAATCCTGCACAAATTTGCCGTCGATCAGCACGTTAATCAAATCAACAACCTGCATTTGCGCAGTGTTGAGTTCGTCGAGTTTATAGCCTGTCCACACCCAGATATCTTTACCCGGACACTCGGCGCGGATGCGTTGTACCAGTTTTAAAATGTCCGGCACGTTTTGCGGATGCAGCGGGTCGCCGCCGGAGAGGGAAATGCCCTGGCGTTTGATGCGGGTATCGTTCAGATCGTTGATTATCTGGTCTTCCATTGCTTTGGTAAATGGCTGACCAGAGTTTACCCGCCAGGTGCTTTTGTTATAGCAGCCCGGGCATTCATGGACGCACCCGGAGACAAACAGGGTGCAGCGAGTGCCGGGGCCGTTGACGATGTCGACAGGATAGTACTGATGAAAGTTCATTTTCGCCTGGCTTATCAGTCCGCGTGTAGGCCGGATAAGGCGTTTACGCCACATCCGGCAATCAATGCCTGATGCGACGCTGTCGCGTCTTATCAGGCCTACAGCCGTTGCAACAGTCTGGAATTTGTAGGCCGGATAAGGCGTTTACGCCGCATCCGGCATTTGCTTAGCGCAGAGTGAAGATCAACCGATCTGCCCATTACCCAAATGTTTAACGCGGCGCTTAACTTCTTCCTGCTTACCGGCGTTAAACGGACGCGCATCCGGGCTACCTAAATATCCGCACACGCGGCGAGTTACCGACACACGGGAGGTGTCATGGTTGCCACATTTCGGGCAGGTGAAGCCTTTGCTGGTGCACTCAAACTCACCGGTAAAGCCACATTCATAGCATTCATCGATCGGCGTATTGGTGCCGTAATACGGTACATGCTGATAGCTGTAATCCCAGACATCTTCCAGCGCCTTCAGGTTGTGCTGAATGTTTGGATACTCGCCGTAGCAAATGAAACCACCGTTAGCCAGCGGCGGGTAAGGTGCTTCAAAGTCGATCTTGTCGTATGGGTTCACCTTTTTCTCCACATCAAGGTGGAAACTGTTGGTGTAGTAACCTTTATCGGTCACGCCCGGCACCACGCCAAACTCAGCGGTATCGAGACGGCAGAAGCGGTCGCACAGGTTTTCACTTGGCGTGCTGTAAAGGCTGAAACCGTAGCCAGTCTCTTCTTTCCACTGATCAACCGCCTGACGCAGACGTTCAACAATCGCAATACCTTTCGCGCGAAGCTGCTCGTTGTCATAAACATGCTCGCCGCCGAACAGCGCGTTAATGGTTTCGTGGATACCGATGTAACCCAGCGAAATAGACGCACGGCCGTTTTTGAAGATTTCAGAAACATCATCGTCGGCATTCAGGCGTACACCGCAGGCACCTTCCATATAAAGGATTGGAGCCACGCGCGCTTTCACGCCCTCGAGACGAGCGATACGGGTCATCAGCGCCTTACGTGCCAGCACCAGACGTTCATCCAGCAGCTTCCAGAAGGTGGCTTCATCGCCTTTCGCTTCCAGCGCAATACGTGGCAGGTTCAGGCTGATCACGCCGAGGTTGTTGCGACCATCGTGGATCTGCTCGCCGTTTTCGTTTTCCCATACGCCGAGGAAGCTGCGGCAACCCATCGGGGTTTTAAACGAACCGGTGACTTTCACTACCTGATCGTAGTTCAGGATATCCGGATACATGCGCTTGCTTGCGCACTCCAGCGCCAGCTGTTTGATGTCGTAGTTCGGATCGCCTTTTTTATGGTTCAGGCCATCGCGAATCGCAAACACCAGTTTCGGGAACACGGCGGTTTTGCGGTTTTTACCCAGGCCAGCGATACGGTTACGCAGGATGGATTCCTGAATCAGGCGCGACTCCCAGCTGGTGCCCAGACCAAAGCCAAAGGTTACAAACGGTGTTTGACCGTTGGCGGTGTGCAGGGTGTTTACTTCGTACTCCAGCGACTGGAAGGCGTCGTAGCACTCTTTGATGGTACGAGAGTTGGCGTAGCCTTCGGCGTCCGGGATGCTCCACTCTTCCGCCGTTTTACGGTGCTTGTTGTAGCTGGCGGTGACAAACGGAGCCAGAACTTCGTCGATACGGTTAATGGTGGTGCCGCCATAAATATGGCTGGCAACCTGGGCGATAATCTGCGCAGTTACTGCGGTGGCAGTGGAGATCGACTTCGGTGGTTCGATCTCGGCGTTCCCCATCTTAAAGCCCTGGGTCAGCATACCTTTCAGGTCGATCAACATGCAGTTGAACATCGGGAAGAACGGCGAGTAATCGAGGTCGTGGTAGTGAATATCGCCACGCTCATGCGCCTGCACCACGTCACGCGGCAACAGGTGCTGACGCGCATAGTGTTTAGCAACAATACCAGCCAGCAGGTCGCGTTGGGTTGGAATTACTTTGCTGTCTTT
Organism: Escherichia sp. MOD1-EC5495; assembly: GCF_002965965.1. NCBI lineage: Bacteria > Pseudomonadati > Pseudomonadota > Gammaproteobacteria > Enterobacterales > Enterobacteriaceae > Escherichia > Escherichia sp. MOD1-EC5495. Next base: position 34,170 of record NZ_PTRI01000017.1, on the reverse strand, counting down.
GTTGGCGTTTTCATTGAGCAACGAAGAGTTGGTTTGCTCGACCAGACCACGGATCTCCTGGTTCAGGCGACCGCGTTTTTCACGTTCGATGTCGCGATCGTGACGGTACTCAATGTAAGCACGAGCCAGTTGTTTGTACGGGCCTGACATCAGCTGGTTTTCAACTGCGGTCTGAATTTCGTTAATATCGACCTGGTTGCGGCCTTGCATTTGCTCGCTGACGACGGCGGCAACAGTGGCACAATAATCTGCATCATCGACTTCCGCTGCTTTAGCTGCACGCAGAATGGCTTCTTTGATGCGCTCTGATTTAAACGGCACTTTGCAGCCGTCTCGTTTCATCACATGCGGTGTCATGATCGCTCCATATTTTTAAGAACAGGTTATACACAGAAAGTTGGGAAGTGCGCCCCGCTTTATTTAGCTCTTTTTACGGGGAGTTACTGCAATCCCAATCCGCTTTATCCACAATTTTGTCGGCTTTGTTGGCGTGTGTCTTGGTGCAAGTATAGTCGACGGATACAACATATTGGGTTGAGAGGCATTTTAAAGTCTATATATAGTGCTTTGCATTAAGGATGTTTGAGGTTTTTTTGATTTAGCTCAAAGTAAAAATCAGAGTGTACGGATGACGGGCGCTACAGCGATGTGTAAATTTTTTAATAATTTTCTGTTCAAAAAACCAACAAAAACAACGCTCTGACAGGTAAGGCCCCGGAAATACTCGCTTTACCGGGGCCTGGCGAAGAATTATCTCTGCAACCACCAGACAGCCTCAAAAGGTCGCAATGTCATGGCTCCCGGTTGAGAGGCGGCTTCTTCATAGTTATGCATTAATAGTTGCCAGTCGCCGCTGATTTGCGTTGGTTGCCAGGGCTGCACGTCACGGCTAAGGTTGGCTATCACCAATAAAGTTTGCCCCAGCCATTCACGGCGATAGCACCACAATACAGTGTTGTTTGGCAGGAGATCCTGGTAATTTCCCCATGTCAGAATGGGTTCTTGTTTACGCAGCGTGATTAACTTCTGGTAGGTGTAAAACACTGAGGATTCATCGGCCAGTGCAGCTTCCACGTTGATTTCGCGATAGTTATCACTCAGACCAATCCACGGCTCGCCGGTAGTAAACCCTGCGTTATCGCCGTTGCTCCATTGCATTGGCGTGCGGCTGTTATCGCGGGATTTACTGGCGAGGATTGCCAATAGCTCTTCGGCGTCACGCCCATCGTTGCGCAGCTCGGCAAACATATTGAGGCTCTCCACGTCGCGGTAATCGGTAATGCGCGTGAAATGCGGATTAGTCATGCCAATCTCCTCACCCTGGTAGATATACGGTGTTCCCTGCATACCATGCAGTACCATCGCCAGCATTTTTGCCGCAGGCTCACGGTAGTCACCTTCATCGCCAAAGCGAGAAACAATGCGCGGCTGATCGTGGTTACACCAGAACAAAGCATTCCACGCAACGTTGTGCATTCCCTGTTGCCAGTGGCGGAACAATGTTTTTAACGCCACAAAGTCAGGTTTAGCCAGCGTCCATTTTTCACCGCCGGGGTAATCGACCTTCAGGTGATGAAAATTAAAGGTCATCGACAATTCACTGCCTGTCAGTGCCGCGTATCGCTGGCAATGTTCAAGGCTGGTGGAGGACATTTCACCCACAGTCATTAATCCGCGTGGCGTAAAGACATCGCGGTTCATTTCGTGCAAAAATTCGTGTGCTCGTGGCCCGTCGGTGTAGAAGCGACGCCCGTCGCCATCCAGATCGTTGGGGAAGTTCTGGTCTTTGGAAATCAGATTCACCACATCCAGGCGCAGCCCGTCTACCCCGCGATCGGCCCAAAACTCACAGACTTTTTTCAGTTCTGCGCGTACTGCTGGGTTTTCCCAGTTGAGATCGGCCTGTTCTGGTGCAAACAGATGCAAATAATACTGTTCGCTTTCTGCGTGCCAGCGCCAGGCATTGCCGCCGAATTTAGAACGCCAGTTATTCGGTGGTATTCCTGGTTCGCCATCACGCCAGATATAAAACTGACGGTAAGGACTTTCTTTGTTCAGTGCCTCGCGAAACCAGGCGTGTTGGGTAGAAGTATGGTTAAACACCATATCAAGGATAATGCGAATACCGCGCGATTTCGCCTGCGCCACCAGTTCGTCAAACTCGTCCAGCGTACCGTAGGTGGGATCAATCGCCGTATAGTTCGCTACGTCGTAACCGTTATCGACCTGTGGGGAGACATAAAAAGGTGTCAACCAGATAGCATCGACGCCCAGTTTTTGTAGGTAGTCGAGGCGCAGAGTGACTCCTCGCAGATCGCCGGTGCCGCTGCCCGTGGTGTCCTGAAAACTCTTTGGATAAATCTGGTAGATAACGCCGTTTTGCCACCAGTGGGGAAGATTAGTCATTACGTCATTCCTGCAAATGCGAGGGGGCGCAAGTGCGCCCCGAAGAAAATTAAACAATGTTCAGCGTGCCCAGGCGGTGTTTTCGCTGGTAGATAAACGAGGTGAGCACAATCGGGATGATGATGGCGATAGCCATGGCCAGCGCAAATACCTGCCAGTAGCTCGGCTGAATGGAGAGAATACCAGGCAGGCCACCGACGCCGATGCCATTCGCCATAACGCCGTTCAGGCCGCAGAGCAACCCTGCCAGACCGGAACCAATCATCGCGCACAGCATCGGGAAGCGATATTTCAGGTTGATGCCGTACATTGCCGGCTCCGTGACTCCAAGATAAGCGGAGATCGCCGCTGGAACCGAAATTTCCCGCTCGTTCTGTTTACGGCTGGCGATAATAACTCCTACCACTGCCGACGCCTGAGCAATATTCGAAAGGGCAATCAGCGGCCAGACTGGCGTACCGCCCATGCTTTGAATCATCTGCATATCAATGGCAAGCGTGGTCTGGTGTACGCCGGTAATGACCAGCGGCGCATAGAGGAAGCCAAACAACGCTGCGCCAATCGGAGCAAAGCTGCCAGTCATCAGGTGACGAACCGCAAAGGCAACGCCATCGCCAATCATGCGACCAAACGGACCAATCAGCGCATGGGCGAGGAACACTGCGAGGATCAGCGAGCAGACCGGTACAACCACCAGATAGAGATAATCCGGCACGATGCGCTTAAGGCGAGTTTCAATAAAGCCCAGCGCCAGCCCGGCTAACAGCGCCGGGATCACTTGCGCCTGATAGCCTACTTTCGCAATACTGAACATGCCAAAGTCCCACACTTCCGGCACCTGCTGCCCGAGCAGATAGGCGTTCATCAGTTGTGGAGAAACTAGCGTTACGCCAAGCACGATACCAAGGATCGGCGTGCCGCCCATTTTTTTCACCGCCGACCAGCAAATCCCGACCGGCAGGTAGAAGAAGATCGCCTCACCGATCAACCACAGAAAATCGTAGATCGTTTGCAGGGAAGGGTACATTTGCGCCAGCGTCTGGCCGTTGCTCATCGGCAGATCGCCGATAACATTGCGAAAACCGAGGATCAAACCGCCGCTAATCAGCGCGGGCAGTAACGGGAAGAAGATCTCCGCGAAATGGGAGATCAACTGCTCATGCCATTTCATATTCTGCCTGGCGGCTTTTTTCACCTGCTCTTTATCGACCTGCGCCTGACCAGTCGTTGCCAATAACGCTTTGTAGTAATCGCCAACGTTGGTGCCAATCACTACCTGAAATTGTCCTGCATTGGTGAAACAGCCTTTCACCATGGGGAGTTGTTCAATTTCTTTTGGTCTGGCATTGGCTGGTTGGTTGAGGACAAAGCGCAGGCGAGTAATACAGTGGCTGACCGTCGCGATATTGCCGCGCCCGCCGACCAGTTCAATCAACCGATCGATATCCGTTTGGTTCACTTTGCTCATCATAAGGCCCCGTGGCAGATGACATATTTGGTTGACGGCAGAATATAGTGGGAAGAAAAAATTAAAAATGGGAACGTTCCCGAAACACGGCGAAGATCACAATTTATCGTTCAGGAAACGATCAGGACAGGGTGGCGGGGATGATGATTTGTTGCGGTTCGCTGCGCCCGGTTATCTGCTCAATCAACTGGCAGGCCGCCTGGCGTCCGGCTTCTGCGTAGCCTGGGTCAACGGTGACGATCTCCGGATGGAGGAACTTCATCAACGGTGTATTACCAACGCTCGCCAGCTGTAAGGTATCGATGCGTTGCTCTTGCAGGTATTTACTTGCGCCAAGTGCCAGCGTGTCAGTTGCGCACAGCAACGCGGTGGTTTCAGGGGTAATAACTTTTGCCACGTTCTCATAACCTTGCTTCATGGCGAGGCCAGGCAAAGCGGCGACGGGATGCAGTTTATGCGCTTTGCAGAACGCCAGATAGGCTTCGTGACGTCGTTTACCGGTCGTCACGTCGCTGTGCGGTACGCCGAGATAACTGATATTGCGATGCCCCTGGTCATACAGCCGTTGCATCAGGATTTTGATCGCCCCTTCGTCGTCATAACAGACTGAAGCAAAGCCCTTTGCGTCGCGTGCCAGCAGCACCAGCGATGACTGCCAGTGGGCTAACATCTCTTCGGTTATACCGGTAAAACCAAACAGCACTACGCCGTCGATATTACGACGTTTCAAAACGCCCAGATGTTCGGCAACTAATTGTGGTGAAAACTGGCTTTCCATCATGATGGGGTCGTAACCCTGTTCATAGAACGCCGGCAGCATGGTCTGAACCGCGAGATTTTCTGACAGCGAATCCAGACGTGTCACGATGATGGCGACCACTTTATCGCTTTGCCCACGCATGGCGCGCGCAGAGCGGGAAGGGGAAAATCCATGCTGATTCATCACCGCTTCAACACGCTCGCGCGTACGCTGGCTCACGCCGCTTTCGTTATTCAGCACCCGGGAAACAGTGGATTTTCCCACGCCGCTCAAGCGCGCGATGTCTTTGATGGTCAGCCGATTTTGCATCCTGTTATCCCGTAACTTGTTGTTTAATTATTAGAGACTAACTTTACCCTCGCATTCAGCAATGGGCAAAGTCTGGTTTATCGTTTGTTTAGTTGCCGACAGGTATTATATCGGCATAAATGCTACGAATATTATTGGATTCGCGGCGCTATTTATTCACTTACCGGAGGTTATATGGAACCTGATCCCACGCCTCTCCCTCGACGGAGATTAAAACTTTTCCGGTAAGCCTGTCTTTTCACGGCGTTACCGGATGCGTAAGGCCGTGACGTTTTAACGTCCCTGCTCAGTTTTATTACCTTCAGGTAAGGCTTCGCCACGCCTGAAGATATTTCTGCACTGTTCCTGACAGCGCGGAGGGACTCTCTATGTTTAAAGAAATTTTTACCCGGCTCATTCGCCATTTACCTTCCCGTCTGATCCGTCGCGATCCGCTACCGGGGGCGCAGCAGACAGCGAATGCACCAATCCCGCCTTCCTTAAGCGCGCATTGCCTGAAAATGGCGGTGATGCCAGAAGAAGAATTATGGAAAACGTTCGACACGCACCCGGAAGGGTTGAATCAGGCGGAAGTGGAAGTTGCCCGTGAAAAAGATGGCGAAAATAAATTACCTGCGCAACAACCGTCACCGTGGTGGGTACATTTGTGGGTCTGCTATCGCAACCCCTTTAATATTTTGCTCACGATCCTTGGCGGCATTTCTTACGCCACGGAAGATTTATTTGCTGCTGGCGTTATTGCGTTAATGGTGGCTATTTCTACGTTGCTGAACTTTATTCAGGAAGCACGTTCCACCAAAGCGGCAGATGCCCTGAAAGCGATGGTCAGTAATACCGCGACGGTGCTGCGCGTAATTAACGACAAAGGCGAAAATGGCTGGCTGGAGATCCCGATCGACCAGTTGGTGCCCGGCGATATTATTAAACTGGCGGCGGGGGATATGATCCCGGCAGATTTACGTATCTTGCAGGCGCGGGATCTGTTCGTCGCTCAAGCGTCGTTAACCGGTGAGTCTCTGCCCGTTGAAAAAAACGCGACCACGCGCCAGCCGGATCACAGCAATCCGCTGGAGTGTGACACCCTGTGTTTTATGGGCACCACAGTGGTGAGCGGCACGGCACAAGCGATGGTGATTGCCACAGGTGGCAACACCTGGTTTGGTCAACTGGCGGGGCGTGTCAGTGAGCAGGAAAGTGAGCCGAATGCCTTTCAGCAAGGGATCAGCCGCGTCAGTATGCTGCTGATTCGCTTTATGCTGGTGATGGCGCCCGTGGTGCTGTTGATCAATGGTTACACCAAAGGCGACTGGTGGGAAGCGGCGCTGTTCGCGCTTTCGGTAGCGGTAGGTTTGACGCCGGAAATGTTGCCGATGATTGTCACCTCAACGCTGGCGCGTGGCGCAGTAAAGCTGTCGAAACAGAAAGTGATCGTCAAACATCTGGATGCCATTCAGAACTTTGGCGCTATGGATATTCTGTGTACCGATAAAACCGGCACCCTGACGCAGGATAAAATTGTGCTGGAGAATCATACCGATATCTCCGGTAAAACCAGCGAACGCGTGCTGCATAGCGCGTGGTTGAACAGCCATTACCAGACCGGGCTTAAAAACCTGCTTGATACAGCGGTGCTCGAAGGTACGGATGAAGAGTCGGCGCGCTCGCTGGCCAGCCGTTGGCAGAAAATTGATGAGATACCGTTTGATTTTGAGCGTCGTCGGATGTCGGTGGTAGTGGCAGAAAATACCGAACACCATCAACTGGTGTGCAAAGGCGCATTGCAGGAAATCCTCAATGTGTGTTCGCAGGTACGTCACAATGGCGAGATTGTGCCGCTCGATGACACCATGCTGCGTAAGATTAAGCGGGTTACTGATACGCTGAATCGTCAGGGGCTGCGTGTGGTAGCGGTGGCGACGAAATACCTGCCGGCGCGTGAAGGGGATTACCAGCGGGCAGATGAATCCGACCTGATCCTCGAAGGATATATTGCTTTCCTTGATCCGCCCAAAGAGACAACCGCTCCGGCACTGAAGGCATTAAAAGCGAGTGGCATTACCGTAAAAATCCTCACTGGCGACAGTGAGTTAGTGGCGGCGAAAGTGTGCCATGAAGTGGGGCTGGACGCGGGAGAGGTGGTTACTGGTAGTGATATTGAAACGCTAACTGACAACGAACTGGCAAATCTCGCACAGCGTACCACGCTGTTTGCCCGCCTGACGCCGATGCATAAAGAACGCATCGTAACGTTGCTGAAGCGCGAAGGGCATGTGGTTGGCTTTATGGGCGATGGTATTAATGATGCGCCCGCCTTACGTGCTGCGGATATCGGCATTTCTGTGGATGGCGCGGTAGATATTGCCCGTGAAGCAGCGGATATCATTCTGCTGGAAAAAAGCCTGATGGTGCTGGAAGAGGGGGTTATTGAGGGACGTCGCACTTTCGCCAATATGCTGAAATACATCAAAATGACGGCGAGCTCTAACTTCGGTAATGTGTTCAGCGTGCTGGTGGCGAGTGCTTTTTTGCCCTTCCTGCCGATGTTGCCGTTACACTTGCTTATTCAGAACCTGCTGTATGATGTGTCACAGGTGGCGATCCCGTTTGATAACGTAGACGATGAGCAAATTCAAAAGCCGCAGCGTTGGAATCCGGCGGATCTGGGACGCTTTATGATCTTCTTCGGACCGATCAGTTCGATCTTCGATATTCTGACGTTTTGCCTGATGTGGTGGGTATTTCATGCCAACACGCCGGAAACGCAAACGCTGTTCCAGTCGGGCTGGTTTGTGGTGGGGTTACTGTCACAAACGCTGATTGTGCATATGATCCGCACCCGCCGTGTGCCGTTTATTCAGAGCTGTGCATCGTGGCCGTTAATGATCATGACCGTGATCGTGATGATTGTCGGGATCGCGTTACCGTTTTCGCCGCTGGCCAGTTATCTGCAACTGCAGGCGCTGCCGTTAAGCTATTTCCCGTGGCTGATTGCGATTCTGGCAGGGTATATGACGTTAACCCAGTTAGTGAAAGGATTTTATAGCCGTCGTTACGGCTGGCAATAAGTGAGTGCTGAGACTGATCGATAAATATTCTTACTGGTCAGTCTCCTACGAAAAGACCTGAACAAAAAAATAAATTACTGCAAAAATAAAAAAACAAATAAATGTCCAGCTCAAATTATAAAGGGCGCTATAGCTTTTATTTACCGAACGAGAGAGAAAGATGTCTTCTTTTTTAATGTGTCTGGAGGAGATGTTGCGATACAGGCGGATATAATAAACACAATAAAGTAATAAAGGCGGTATTACCCATCCACCTGTTGGTTTGCCAAATATAAGCGTGAGTATAATGGAGACAGCAAAGAAAAGCAGAAAGACGATTTGCGCTTTGGATTCTATTTTTTTTAATTCGCTTCTTACGCCTTCTGCGTGCTGTTCTTGCCAGCGCCGGAGCGTACTAACACTAAATTGATAGTGTTCACATAGCTCCTTATTAGACGTACCCTCTTTTGACCGCTGTAAAATTTCAGCAATTTGTTCATTCGTGAAACGGGATTTAGCCATCTTCAACCCTCCGTGGTTGAATCAGATAATCCAGGCGCGATTCCTGGATTATCTTTCTGACAGAGATTAGCGACGAACAGCGATCGCTTCGATCTCAATCTTCACGTCTTTCGGCAGACGGGCAACTTCAACGCAAGAACGTGCCGGGAAGGTAGCGTTGTGTTCGGTGAAGAAGGCTTCGTAAGTCGCATTTACGGTTGCGAAGTCGTTCAGATCTTTCACAAACACGGTGGTTTTAACGATGTCGCCCACTTTCAGGCCAGCCGCTTCCACGATCGCTTTCACGTTATCCAGTGACTGACGCGCTTGTGCTGCTACGTCTGCCGGTACTTCGCCAGTTTTCGGGTTTACCGGGATCTGACCGGAGGTGATGATCATACTGCCCAGATCAACGCCCTGAACATAAGGTCCGATAGCTGCCGGTGCATTTTCCGTAGCGATAGTTTTGCTCATGATTTCTCCTTTATTACAGCGGTAAAAAGTCTGGCTCATTATAGGGAGCCAGACTTTTATTACCAACCGCAATTAATTGGCCAGCACCACATTATGGGAAAACTCTTTTTCGCAGTATTTGCATTTGAGCGCGATGTCATTGGCGCGTTTTCGCACTGCAAAGCTGGAAGAAACCGGTTCGGCATGGCTGATACAGTTGCTGTTCGGGCAGACCAGCACATTGTCGATGCGCTCCGGCAGGCTGGGGCGCGATTTACCAACCACTTCATAATTGTCGATACGATTTACTGTGGCTTGCGGTGCGTACAGCGCCAGTTGGTCTACCTGATCTTCACTCAAAAAGGTATTTTCGATCTTGATCAGATCTTTGCGCCCCATCTCGCCAGAAGGCAGGTTCAGACCGATGGTGATACGCTGATCCGTTTCGGTCAGCTTGAACAGACTCAACAGCTTAAAACCGATTTGGGCGGGGATATGGTCAATTACCGTGCCGCGTTTAATAGCTTCAACCTGCAATTTATTATCGTGTGTCATCTCAATTTCCCCTTACAGTACCAGATCGCGATTCAGAACCAGTGCCAGTAACGCCTGGCGAGCGAAAATACCGTTGCCTGCTTGCTGGAAGTACCAGGCGTGCGGCGTTTTATCGACATCCGTTGCAATTTCATCAATACGCGGCAGCGGATGCAGCACTTTCATATTGGCTTTGGCGTTGTGAAGGTCGCTGGCGCGCAGGACAAACTGCGCTTTTACGTTAGCGTATTCGGACGGATCCAGGCGTTCTTTTTGCACGCGGGTCATATACAGAATGTCCACTTCCGCCATCACTTCTTCAATGGAACTATGCAGGCTCCAGGCGATACCTTTTTCATCAAGCATGTCCAGAATGTACTGCGGCATTGCCAGCGCGTCCGGCGCGATGAAGTAAAAACGGTTGCCGTCGAACTTCGCTAACGCCTGAGTCAGGGAGTGAACGGTGCGACCATATTTCAGGTCGCCGACCATTGCGACGCGAAGATTGTCCAGACGTCCCTGGGTTTCCTGAATGGTGAACAGATCCAGCAAGGTTTGCGTCGGATGTTGGTTGGAACCATCACCGGCGTTCAGCACCGGCACATTGCCGGAAAACTCAGTCGCCAGGCGCGCCGCGCCTTCCTGCGGATGGCGCATCACAATTGCATCGACGTAAGTGCTGATAACCGAGATGGTATCAGCCAGCGTTTCACCTTTTTTTCCCAGTGAGGTGTTTGCGCTGTCAGAGAATCCCACCACACTAGCGCCCAGGCGGTGCATTGAGGTTTCGAAAGAGAGGCGGGTGCGGGTTGATGCTTCGAAGAAGCAACTGGCAATCACTTTATGTTTCAACAACTCTGGTTGCGGGTTTGCTTTCAGTTTCGCCGCTGTCGCCAGCACCAGATTAAGGTCATCGCGACTAAGGTCATTTATGGAAATGATATGTTTTTGATATAGCGGATTAGCCATGTTTATCTCCTGACGCCTGGGCAAAAAAAAGCCCCTCGATTGAGGGGCTGGGAATGGGTGATCAACGGGAAGAAAAACGGCAGGCCAGCGTCTTTTTTCAGACGCGGTAAGACAAAATGTCGAACACACTGAACCATACATCCTCCCGGCAAATTGTCCGGCATTATACTCAGCCAGAAAGTGGGATCAAGAGATTAATGCAAGAAATTCCCCAGGTAAACGATTGTTGTGAATTTATATGCTTCAAATTTGAATTTATAACGAAATGAATTTGGGGGGAATGTGGGTGGAAAAATATGCGCTGGCGCAATCAGGCGGCAAAAAATGCTGGTATGGCAGTAAGGAATTACGTATAACAAGAGAAATGAAACGATGTTTTAATTGAGGGAATGAAAAAATGATCATCGGAAATATTCATAATCTCCAGCAATGGTTACCGGAAGAGTTACGCCAGGCGATTGAGTATATTAAAGCGCACGCTACGGCAGAAACGCCAAAAGGTAAGCACGACATCGAAGGCAACCGCCTGTTTTATCTTATCTCTGAAGATATGACCGAGCCGAATGAAGCACGCCGTGCGGAGTACCATGCCCGCTATCTCGATATTCAGATTGTACTAAAAGGGCAGGAAGGCATGACCTTCAGCACACAACCTGCGGGCACGCCGGATACCGATTGGTTAGCCGATAAAGACATCGCCTTTTTGCCAGAAGGTGTTGAGGAGAAAACAGTTATCCTCAATGAAGGCGACTTTGTCGTGTTCTATCCGGGTGAAGTACACAAGCCACTGTGCGCAGTGGGCGAGCCAGCCCAGGTTCGCAAAGCGGTTGTGAAAATGCTGATGGCGTAAGTGGATTATGCTGGAGGCGACGTTACGCCGCCTCCGGTACTGGCGTTATTGGGCGAGCGTCGCAACCATTACCGCTTTGATGGTATGCATGCGGTTTTCCGCCTGATCAAAAACAATACTGGCGGCAGATTCAAAGACCTCATCCGTCACTTCCATCCCACCGTGCAGGCCAAACTCTTCTGCCATCTTTTTACCTAGCGTCGTTTGGTCGTCATGAAACGCGGGCAGGCAGTGCAGAAACTTGACGTCTGGATTACCGGTCAACTGCATCATTTTGCTATTCACCTGATAATCACGCAGCAATGCAATACGTTCTGCCCATTTCTCTTTCGCTTCCCCCATCGACACCCACACATCGGTGTAAATAAAGTCGGCCCCTTTAACGCCTGCTGCGATATCTTCTGTCAGCGTAATATTCCCGCCATTTTGCTGCGCCAGGGCGCGGCATTCCGTAACCAGCGAAGCTTCCGGCCAGCACGCTTGTGGCGCTACCAGGCGTAAATCCAGACCGGTCAACGCCGCAGCTTCCAGCATTGAGTTACCCATGTTGTTGCGTGCATCTCCGGCATAAACCAGCGTCATCTCATTGAAAGCTTTACCTGGTAAATGCTCCTGCATGGTCAGCAGATCCGCCAGAAGCTGTGTAGGATGAAACTCATTGGTCAGGCCGTTCCATACCGGCACACCTGCATATTCCGCCAGCGTTTCGACAATCTCCTGACCATAGCCGCGATACTGAATACCGTCATACATGCGACCAAGTACGCGGGCGGTATCTTTAATCGACTCTTTATGGCCAATCTGGCTGCCGCTGGGGCCGAGATAAGTGACACGTGCGCCCTGGTCATATGCGGCAACTTCGAAAGAGCATCGGGTACGAGTCGAGTCTTTTTCGAAGATGAGCGCGATATTTTTACCTGTGAGTCTGGCTTCTTCTTTACCGCTTTTCTTATCGGCTTTCAGCTTCGCAGCTAATTGCAGCAGGCTGTTGAGTTCAGCTGGCGTGAAATCGAGTAATTTCAGGAAATGTTTATGATAAAACCCGGACATAGATCCCTCCAGTGGCTAACGCTGTAATGAATTAAAATTCAATTTATATGGATGATTATTCATTTGCAAGCCTAAAACATAAATCTTTGTCACAAAGGTGGAGGCAATGTCAGTGGTGTGTGACAATAAGAGTATCGGCAGGACATTAAGAGGAATGAGCCATGGCAAACCCGGAACAACTGGAAGAACAGCGTGAAGAAACGCGTTTGATTATTGAAGAATTACTGGAAGATGGCAGCGATCCGGACGCGCTGTACACCATCGAACATCACCTTTCCGCAGACGATCTGGAAACCCTGGAAAAAGCAGCGGTTGAAGCGTTTAAACTCGGTTACGAAGTGACCGATCCGGAAGAGCTGGAAGTGGAAGATGGCGATATCGTAATTTGCTGTGACATCCTCAGCGAATGCGCGTTGAATGCCGATCTTATCGACGCCCAGGTTGAGCAATTGATGAACCTGGCAGAGAAATTCGACGTTGAATACGACGGTTGGGGCACTTACTTTGAAGATCCTAACGGCGAAGATGGCGACGATGAAGATTATGTCGACGAAGACGATGACGGTGTTCGTCACTAATTAATTGATTAAAATGCCCGCTAGTACACACTAGCGGGCATTTTTTTAGAGTTTACGCAGCATCCGCACTTCACAATCGACATGGCCCGTGCAACCAAGTGCGTAATCGATATGTTGAAAACCTAAATGTTCATACAAACCAATCGCTTCTTTTAAAAAAGCGGTCGTTTCCAGATAGCAGCGTTTGAAGCCCATTTCTCGCGCCTGCTCCATCGCCATTAAGGCCAGTTTTTTCGCCAGTCCTTTACCGCGAATAGCAGGAAGAAAATACATCTTTTGCAGTTCGCAAATGTCCGATTCACTACCTGCTAATGGCGCAATCCCGCCGCCGCCCACCACTTCGCCATTGTGTTCAACTACCCAATACGCATGACCAGGCTGACTATACACTTGATACAATTCGTCGAGATTGGGATCGGCGACGGTGTAGCCTTTATCAGCGGTAAGACCGTATTCTGCGGATACCTGGCGGATGACGCTGGCGATGGCGGGATTATCGGCGGCAGTAAGTTTGCGCAAACGGAGCGCGGGAGAAGCGACAACATTCATAGCATAGCTCAATTTCAAATGTATGATTTATAGCTCACTTTAATACCACCCTCGCTTATGCGGTGCAAGAAGAAGATAAATCAGAAAATATTAAGCATATATCTCTTTGAGAAAGCGTATTCTAGGCGTACCAGTATCAATTTACTGGGATTATTATCTATATGAATGGAATTTATTTTAGGGATATGATTCATGAATGGTGTAACCGTCGGGAAAGATAAATCTCGTCACTCATTTGTTTTTACAGGCAAAGGTGGTGAGTATTTTCTTATTTGTCTTGTGAATTTTTTACTGACAATTATTACTCTGGGAATATATGGGCCGTGGGCATTGGTGAAGTGCCGTCGTTATATTTATCAACATGTGACACTCAATGGGCAACCATTTAGTTATAAGGGAACTGGTGGTGCCATTTTCGTTAGCATGTTCCTTATTATGGTCGTTTATCTTCTCAGTATTTCTTGTTTTTCAGGCCAGCACTTTGTTCTTGGTTTTCTCCTGTTTGCTCTCTTGATCTGCGGTATTCCTTGCATGGCAGTGAAGAGTCTGCAATATCAGGCGAACATGACCTCACTGAATGGCATTCGCTTTGGCTTTAACTGCTCGATGCTCCGTGCATGGTGGGTCATGTTAGGTCTGCCTGTTCTGTTGGCGTTAGCTTTTTGGTTCGCACTGTATCTTATTGCGCAAGTGACGACATCGATAGGAGGATTATTCTTTAACTTAGTCGCGTTAAGTTTGCTTTCTGCCATCGGGCTGGGTGTTGTCCATGGTATAACCTATAGTAAATGGATGCCATTGCTGGGTAATAATGCAACTTTTGGCATTAATAAATTTTCTATTCAGGTAAACGTAAAAGAATGCATTAAAGGATGTACACTCGCAATATTAACTATGGCTCCTTTCATCATTGTGATTGGTATTATGATTGCGCCAGTATTCCAGCAGTTAATAATGATGAGCATGTTGGGGCAGTCTGATGCAGGAGGTGAGCTTGTATTGCAATATTACCCGCAGATTACGGCTTCCTACTTCCTGTATTTTGTTGCGATTCTTGTGTTTTCCAGTTATCTCTATGTCACGTTACGCAATCTGTTTCTGAATAATTTAACGCTGGCAAATGGAACAATTCGTTTTCATTCGTCCATTACCACGTTCGCTATGCTTCTGCGCATGTTTGCAGTATTAATGGGAGCCTCAATCACCTGTGGCCTGGCTTACCCCTGGTTGAAAATGTGGATGATTAGCTGGATTGCCAACAATACCCACGTTCAGGGTGACCTTGATTCGCTGGAGTTAACCAATGATGACAAACCGCAGGATAGCGGTCCGTTAATGTGGATTTCTCGCGGTATTATGCCGTATGTTCCGTTTATCTAAATAAAAAGGCCGGAGTATGATCCGGCCTTCGTTTTCTTTACTGCATTGATTACAGTGCAGCGATAACAGCCTGCTGTTCAATCAGCTTCGCTTTCGCTTCTGCATAGCCTTCCAGCTTCTCACGCTCTTTAGCGATGACCGCTTCCGGTGCGCGGGCGACAAAGCCTTCGTTCGCCAGCTTGTTCTCGATACGGCTGATTTCACCTTCAATCTTCGCCACTTCTTTCGCCAGACGCGCCAGCTCATCTTCTTTGTTGATGAGGCCTGCCATCGGGATCAGCAACTCTGCGCCGTCGACGATCTTAGTAACGGAAACCGGACCTTTGTCATCGGCAGGCAGCACGGTGATGCTTTCCAGACGCGCCAGCGTTTGCAGGAAGCCACGGTTTTCATTCACGCGACGCTCTGCATCCGCACTGCAACCACGCAGCAGCAGCTCCAGCGGTTTGCCCGGGGCGATGTTCATTTCCGCACGGATGTTACGTACCGCAACGATCGCTTGTTTCAGCCACTCGGTATCGGCCAGTGCGGCTTCATCAACCTGAGATGCATCGTACTGCGGGAACGGCTGCAGCATGATGGTGTCAGCGGTGATGCCGCAAAGCACTTTTACGCGCTGCCAGATAGTTTCGGTGATGAACGGAATGATCGGATGCGCAAGGCGCAGCAGACCTTCCAGCACGGTCACCAGCGTATGGCGAGTACCACGCAGTTCGGCTTCGGTGCCACCGTTCATTACCGGCTTGGTCAGCTCCAGATACCAGTCACAGAACTGGTTCCAGGTGAATTCATACAGAATGCCAGCAGCGATATCGAAGCGGAAGCTATCCAGTGCTTCGCGGTATGCTTTGATGGTCTGGTTGAACTCCGCCAGAATCCAGCGATCCGCCAGCGACAGCGTCATTTCGCCGCCGTTGAAGCCGCAATCCTGACCTTCTGTGTTCATCAGCACAAAGCGGCTGGCGTTCCACAGTTTGTTACAGAAGTTACGGTAACCTTCCAGACGCTTCATATCCCAGTTGATGTCACGACCAGTAGAAGCCAGCGCCGCCAGGGTGAAGCGCAGGGCGTCAGTACCGTGCGGCTCAATGCCGTTCGGGAACTGCTTCTCGGTGCGCTTACGGATTTTGTCCGCCAGCTGCGGCTGCATCATGTTGCCGGTACGTTTTTCCAGCAGTTCAGGCAGCGAAATACCGTCGACCATATCCAGCGGGTCAATAACGTTACCCTTGGATTTGGACATCTTCTGGCCTTCGTCGTCACGAATCAGGCCGGTCATGTAAACAGTGTGGAACGGCACCTGCGGTTTGCCATTTTCATCTTTGATGAAGTGCATGGTCATCATGATCATGCGGGCAATCCAGAAGAAGATGATGTCGAAGCCAGAAACCATCACGCTGGTCGGGTGGAACTGACGCAGGGCGTCGGTGTTTTCCGGCCAGCCAAGAGTAGAGAAGGTCCACAGCGCGGAAGAGAACCAGGTGTCGAGAACGTCTTCGTCCTGACGCAGCGCGACGTCCGCGCTCAGGTTGTTTTCCTGACGCACTTCATCTTCGTTGCGGCCAACATAAACGTTACCCGCTTCGTCGTACCATGCCGGGATACGGTGACCCCACCACAGCTGACGAGAGATACACCAGTCCTGAATATCGCGCATCCAGGAGAAGTACATGTTTTCGTACTGCTTCGGTACGAACTGAATGTCGCCGTTCTCAACTGCTTCAACCGCCGGTTTCGCCAGCACGTTGGCACGAACGTACCACTGGTCGGTCAGCATCGGTTCGATAACCACGCCGCCACGGTCGCCGTAAGGAACGGTCAGGTCGTGCGGTTTAATTTCTTCCAGCAGGCCGAGTGCGTCAACCGCAGCAACGACTGCTTTACGCGCAGCAAAACGTTCCAGTTTCTGGAACTCTGCCGGGATTTCGCTGGAATAAACGTCGGATTCGTTGCCTTTGGTATCGAACACCTGGGCGCTTTCACGGATATCACCATCAAAGGTCAGAATGTTGATCATCGGCAGGGCGTGACGTTTACCCACTTCATAGTCGTTAAAGTCGTGCGCTGGAGTAATCTTCACGCAGCCGGTGCCTTTTTCCATGTCGGCGTGTTCGTCGCCAACGATCGGAATACGGCGGTTAACCAGCGGCAGAATGACATATTTGCCAATCAGATCTTTATAACGCGGATCTTCCGGGTTAACGGCCACGCCGGTGTCGCCCAGCAGGGTTTCCGGGCGAGTGGTCGCAACCACCAGATAATCTTTACCGTCTGCGGTTTCCGCGCCGTCAGCCAGCGGATAGCGGATATGCCACATTGAGCCTTTCGACTCGCGGTTTTCCACTTCCAGGTCAGAGATGGCGGTACGCAGTTTCGGATCCCAGTTTACCAGGCGTTTACCACGGTAAATCAGATCTTCTTTATACAGACGAACGAAAACTTCTTTCACCGCATTGGACAGACCTTCGTCCATGGTGAAGCGTTCACGCTCCCAGTCTACGGAGTTGCCAAGACGACGCATCTGACGGGTAATGGTGCCGCCGGATTCTGCTTTCCATTCCCAGATTTTGTCGATGAAGGCTTCGCGGCCATAGTCGTGACGGGTTTTACCTTCTTCTGCGGCAATCTTGCGCTCAACGACCATCTGGGTAGCGATCCCGGCGTGGTCAGTACCGACCTGCCACAGGGTGTTTTTACCCTGCATACGCTGATAGCGGATCATGGTATCCATGATGGTTTGCTGGAAGGCGTGACCCATATGCAAACTGCCGGTGACGTTCGGCGGCGGGATCATGATGCAGAAACTTTCCTGGCTTTCATCGCCATTAGGCTTAAAGTAGCCCTGCTTTTCCCAGTGCTCGTAAAGCGGCTGTTCGATATCTTGTGGGTTATATGTCTTTTCCATTATTTCCAGGTTGCCGTATTCAGGTTGAAACCAGCCACGCGGTAGGCTTTATAGCGTTCGCGCGCCAGTTGTTTCAGAGAATCTTCATAAGGAACGAAGTCTACCACTTCTGTGAAAGCGGTGGCAAAATCTGCAAAGCTTGTTCGCAGACTAATCAATATATCGCGCGGGCTGCTGCTACGTTTTTGCGGCCAAGCGATCTCCACCGGCGCACCGCCGCGCGGTCCTTCTCCCGCTAAATTGTGCGGAACAAAACTTTCTGCCGGACGCGCCCACAGGGATTCATCCAGCCGGTAAGCCTGCTTTTCATCTTCACAGGCGATGAGCACGCGCTTACCGCTGCGCCAACGTTCTGCGGCAATTTCACACACCAGTTGCTCAACGGCGCTTAAGCCATCGACGGTGGTGTCATTGTCCAGAAGGTAGAACGTTGCGTTTTTCATATATGGGGCTTCTTGTGGTGGATTTAAATACGCCTCAGGCATACACAACATGGCCTGATGCGACGCTGTCGCGTCTTATCAGGCCTACGAGTTCGGTGCTCTGTGTAGGTCGGATAAGGCGTTCACGCCGCATCCGACAATAACAGCATTGCCTGATGCAATTACTCTTCGCCGTTAAACCCGGCGCGGTTTAACAGGAACTGTGCCAGCAACGCTACCGGACGACCGGTTGCGCCTTTTGCTTTTCCAGAACGCCATGCGGTTCCCGCGATATCCAGGTGCGCCCAGTTGTACTTACGGGTAAAGCGCGACAGGAAGCAACCTGCGGTAATCGCCCCGCCAGGACGCCCGCCAATGTTCGCCATATCAGCAAAATTGGATTCCAGCTGTTCCTGATACTCATCACCCAGCGGTAAACGCCATGCGCGGTCGCCAGACTGTTCAGACGCGGCAATCAGCTCATGGGCCAGCGGATTATGGTTCGCCATCAGGCCGGTGATGTGATGACCCAGCGCGATTACGCAGGCTCCGGTCAACGTCGCTACGTCAATTACCGCTTCCGGCTCAAAACGCTCAACGTAAGTTAACACATCGCACAGCACCAGACGGCCTTCGGCGTCGGTGTTTAGTACTTCAACGGTTTGACCGGACATGGTGGTTAACACATCACCCGGACGATAGGCACGACCGCCTGGCATGTTTTCGCACCCTGCCAGAACGCCGATAACGTTAATCGGCAGTTGCAGCTCCGCGACCATCCGCATCACGCCGTAAACCGCCGCCGCGCCGCACATATCGTACTTCATCTCATCCATGCCTTCTGAAGGCTTGATCGAGATACCGCCGGAGTCGAAGGTTAAACCTTTACCCACCAGCACAATCGGGCGCGCATCTTCTGACGCATTACCTTTGTACTCAATCACCGACATCAGCGATTCGTTTTGTGAACCCTGACCAACTGCCAGATAGGAGTGCATCCCCAGCTCTTTCATCTGCTGTTCGCCGATAACGCGGGTGATGACATTCTTGCTGTAGCTGTCAGCCAACTGGCGCGCCTGAGAGGCGAGGTAAGCAGCGTTACAGATATTCGGTGGCATATTGCCGAGATCTTTCGCGGCTTTGATCCCGGCAGCAATCGCCAGACCGTGCTGGATCGCGCGCTCACCGCTGGTCAGTTCGCGGCGGGTCGGCACGTTGAAGACCATCTTACGCAGCGGACGACGCGGCTCGGTCTTGTTTGTTTTCAGCTGGTCAAAGCTGTAGAGCGTCTCTTTTGCCGTCTCGACCGCCTGACGCACTTTCCAGTAGTTGTTGCGACCTTTGACGTGCAGCTCGGTCAGGAAACAGACCGCTTCCATTGAACCAGTATCATTCAGTGTATTAATGGTTTTCTGAATAACCTGCTTGTACTGACGCTCATCCAGCTCACGTTCTTTGCCGCAACCAATAAGGAGGATGCGCTCGGAGAGCACATTTGGCACATGGTGCAGCAACAGGGTCTGCCCCGGTTTTCCTTCCAGTTCGCCCCGACGCAGCAGGGCGCTGATGTACCCATCACTGATCTTATCGAGCTGTTCTGCAATCGGAGAAAGGCGACGTGGTTCGAAGACGCCCACGACGATGCAGGCACTCCGCTGTTTCTCCGGGCTACCGCTTTTTACACTAAACTCCATGCACTACGCTCCTGAATCTTAAAGACAACGGCGGTGGCTACAGATAGAATTGCAAGCTTTCGTAACTCATGTCCGCTGTTGCGATGACTTCGTGTTAATCTTAACGTTATTACGGCATTGGCACGTCAGAACAAAATCTGAGAGGTGAATCCGTTGAGTATAATTATCTTAGCGACGATTTCGACGACTCAAGAGAATAAATGACGTTTAAGCCATGAAACAAGCTAAAATCCTGCAAAAGACGAGTTTTTACGGGCGTATTTAAAGTGATAATCATAAGATATCTGGTTCGGGAGACGCTCAAAAGCCAGCTGGCGATACTCTTCATCTTGCTTTTGATCTTCTTCTGTCAAAAGTTAGTGAGGATACTCGGCGCAGCGGTTGACGGCGACATTCCGGCGAACCTGGTGCTCTCCCTTCTCGGGTTGGGCGTGCCGGAAATGGCGCAGCTTATCCTGCCATTAAGCCTGTTCCTCGGGCTGCTGATGACGTTGGGTAAACTGTATACCGAAAGTGAAATTACGGTAATGCATGCCTGCGGCCTGAGCAAAGCGGTTCTGGTGAAAGCGGCAATGGTTCTCGCGGTGTTCACGGCGATTGTCGCGGCGGTTAACGTCATGTGGGCGGGGCCGTGGTCATCGCGTCATCAGGATGAGGTGTTAGCCGAAGCGAAAGCTAACCCTGGCATGGCTGCGCTGGCGCAAGGGCAATTCCAGCAAGCGACCAATGGCAGCTCGGTGCTGTTCATCGAAAGCGTTGACGGCAGCGATTTCAAAGATGTGTTCCTCGCGCAAATTCGACCAAAAGGTAATGCACGACCTTCTGTGGTGGTGGCCGATTCCGGACATTTAACTCAGTTGCGGGATGGCTCTCAGGTGGTGACTCTCAACCAGGGAACGCGTTTCGAAGGCACTGCACTATTACGTGATTTCCGCATTACTGACTTCCAGGATTATCAGGCGATCATTGGTCACCAGGCGGTGGCGCTCGACCCGAACGATACCGACCAGATGGACATGCGCACGTTGTGGAACACCGACACCGATCGCGCCCGTGCGGAGCTAAACTGGCGTATCACGCTGGTATTCACCGTGTTTATGATGGCGTTGATGGTCGTACCGCTGAGTGTGGTTAACCCACGTCAGGGACGCGTACTGTCGATGCTGCCTGCGATGCTGCTGTATCTGCTTTTCTTCCTGATCCAGACCTCCCTGAAATCGAACGGCGGCAAAGGTAAGCTGGACCCGACGCTGTGGATGTGGACTGTTAACCTGATTTATCTGGCTTTGGCGATTGTTCTCAACCTTTGGGACACCGTGCCGGTCCGCCGCCTGCGCGCCAGTTTTTCGCGTAAAGGAGCGGTGTGATGCAACCTTTTGGCGTACTTGACCGCTATATCGGTAAAACTATTTTCACCACCATCATGATGACGCTGTTCATGCTGGTGTCGCTCTCCGGCATTATCAAATTTGTCGATCAGCTGAAAAAAGCCGGGCAGGGGAGTTACGACGCGTTAGGCGCAGGAATGTATACCCTGCTGAGCGTGCCGAAAGATGTGCAAATCTTCTTCCCGATGGCGGCTCTGCTGGGGGCGTTGCTGGGTCTTGGGATGCTGGCGCAGCGCAGCGAACTGGTGGTGATGCAGGCTTCTGGTTTTACCCGTATGCAGGTGGCGTTGTCGGTAATGAAAACCGCCATTCCGCTGGTCTTGCTGACGATGGCGATTGGCGAATGGGTCGCACCGCAGGGCGAGCAGATGGCACGTAACTACCGTGCACAGGCGATGTACGGCGGCTCGTTGCTCTCTACCCAGCAAGGTTTATGGGCTAAAGATGGCAATAATTTTGTCTATATTGAGCGGGTAAAAGGTGACGAAGAGTTAGGGGGTATCAGTATTTATGCCTTTAACGAAAATCGTCGTCTGCAATCTGTGCGCTATGCCGCTTCCGCTAAGTTTGATCCTGAACATAAAGTCTGGCGTCTGTCGCAGGTTGATGAATCTGACCTGACTAATCCAAAACAAATCACCGGTTCACAGACCGTGAGTGGCACCTGGAAAACCAACCTCACTCCAGACAAACTGGGCGTGGTGGCGCTGGACCCGGATGCACTCTCCATCAGCGGTTTGCACAACTATGTGAAGTATCTGAAGTCGAGCGGTCAGGACGCCGGACGTTATCAGCTCAACATGTGGAGCAAAATCTTCCAGCCGCTATCCGTGGCGGTGATGATGCTGATGGCTCTGTCGTTCATCTTCGGCCCACTGCGTAGCGTGCCGATGGGCGTGCGCGTGGTTACTGGTATCAGCTTCGGTTTTGTGTTCTATGTACTGGATCAGATCTTCGGCCCGCTGACGTTGGTTTACGGCATCCCGCCGATCATCGGCGCACTGTTGCCAAGTGCAAGTTTCTTCTTAATCAGCCTGTGGCTGTTAATGAGAAAATCGTAACCAGATGAGTGAAGAAAGGGAGCGAAAGCTCCCTTTCAGATTTTTGATAAAGTCAAATACGAGCTCGATCGGTCCCCTCGCCCCTTTGGGGAGAGGGCTAGGGTGAGGGGCACAGACAGCACCTTACTTACCTTTTTCTCCCTCCCAGCAAGCTCCCCAGCACACCGCGTATAATTTGGTTCGTGACCTGGCGGGCGGCACTTTTCGCCATAGTCTGTACTACGCCATCTTTCTTTCCGCCACGCGGTCCGGTAGTGCCAAACAAAATGTCCTTTAACCCACCGAGAATACCGTCATCCACAGCCATCTCTTTTCCTTTGGCTGGTGGATTATTTTGCTGTTCGGTACTGGTTTGCACTCCTTTTTGCAGCATCTCATAGGCAGATTCCCGATCCACGTCATCTTCATACTTGCCATATACCGGCGAGTGATTAATCAGGCCGTTACGCTCATCTTCCGTCACCGGTCCCATCCGTGAACAAGGTGCAATCACCATTGCACGCTCCACCACAGAAGGACTACCTTTCGCATCCAGAAATGAGATCAACGCTTCGCCGGTTCCCAGCTCCTGGATTGCCTTTTCTGTATCAAACGCTGGATTGGGTCGCATGGTTTGCGCTGCCGTCTTCACTGCTTTCTGGTCTTTCGGCGTAAAGGCGCGCAGAGCGTGTTGAACGCGATTCCCCAACTGCCCGAGTACGTTGTCGGGTATATCCGAAGGGTTTTGCGAGACAAACCAGACGCCCACGCCTTTCGAGCGGATAAGCCGTATTACCTGCTCAATTTTATCCAGCAGCACTTGCGGTGCATCGTTAAACAACAGATGCGCTTCGTCGAAGAAAAAGACGAGTTTCGGTTTATCCAGATCCCCCGCTTCCGGCAGTTGCTCATACAGCTCAGAAAGCATCCACAGCAGACTGGCAGCGTACAGTTTTGGCATCTGGTAGAGCTTTTCGGCGCTAAGGATATTGATAACGCCTTTACCGTTAGCATCGGTACGCATCCAGTCTTTGATATCCAGCATCGGCTCGCCAAAGAAATGCGTCGCTCCTTGCTGCTCCAGCGACAGTAATCCGCGCTGGATTGCACCAACAGATGCGTTACTGATATTGCCATACTGATTCTGGAATGATTTTGCGTTATCACCGATGTACTGGGTAATGGCTCGAAGATCCTTAAAGTCGAGCAACAACAGTCCCTGATCGTCAGCAATGCGGAAGATGATATCCAGCACGCCAGTTTGCACGTCGTTGAGATTCAACAAACGCGCCAGCAACAACGGCCCGAGATCCGATACCGTTGCCCGCACTGGATGACCTTTCTCACCAAAAATATCCCATACCACCACTGGATTCGCATGTGGTTGCCAGTCGTTGACGCCGATACCTTTCAACCGAGCGAGCAGTTTTTCCGAGGTCGTACCTTCCTGTGCAACCCCGGTCAAATCGCCTTTCACATCGGCCATAAACACGGGTACACCGATTTCTGACAGTGATTCCGCTAGTTTTTGCAGCGTGACAGTTTTACCCGTCCCCGTTGCACCAGTAATCAGCCCGTGACGGTTAGCCATAGCGGGTAATAAAAACAGTTCCGTGTCAGGCGTGCGTGCAATTAAAAGTGGTTCGCTCATGAGATTTCCTCCAGTTCCCTGCCTGGAGTATAGGCACGGTTGAAAAGTTTTCACCACTAAATTCAGCCGATTGCGAGATGTCTTAAAGGCCGGGCAGAATCGACCTGATAAAGGGATTAGAAGTCGGCTTTCAGGACCACGCGGCAGCGCGCCTTACCGTCACGTACATGCTGGATGGCATCGTTAATTTTCGACATTGGGAACAGTTCGGTTGTTGGTGCGACTTTGCTGCGGGAAGTGTAGAGCATGGTCGGCAGGTGCCTGGAGTGTGACAGAGGTTACACATCGTGGAATACAATGCCGAAATTTTCAGCACTTAGCGAGGCAGGCGTAAGCTGGCGCTTGCATGGCGGCGCATGACAGGTATAATCCACAACGTTTTCCGCATACCTCTTCAGTGCCGAAGTGGCGAAATCGGTAGACGCAGTTGATTCAAAATCAACCGTAGAAATACGTGCCGGTTCGAGTCCGGCCTTCGGCACCAAAAGTATGTAAATAGACCTCAACTGAGGTCTTTTTTTATGCCTGAAATCCGCGCTACACAAGGCTTTTCCAGCTTTTCTCCTCAACTGAAGTCAACCTGACTCAACCCACATCACCCGCAATATCGATCGCAGCATCTGGCGCGATCTCATGCTGAAGTCCGGGATGTTGACTCTGATGGATGCCGAAGCCCGCAGTCAGTGGGCAAATAACCTGGAGGAGGGCGATCTTCCGGCGATTAGCGAAGCCAACATCCTGAGTACCTTTGAACAACTCCACAACAACAAGCAGGACGTTTTCGAACGTGGGATTATCAATGTATTTAAGGGATTGAGCTGGGATTACAAAACCAATAATCCCTGTTATTTCGGTAAGAAGATTATCGTTAACAATCTGGTGAAGCATGACAGATGGGGCTACAGCCTGAACTGGGGCTGGCGAGGAGATCAACTCGCCGATCTGGAACGGATGTTCTATCTGCTGGATGGGAAGACCATTCCCGATAACCGGCATGATGTTTCGATTCGGTTTATGGACTTCGTTAGTGCTCACCCGCATGAGCAGGTATTTGATGACGATTTATTTGTCATCCGCTATTACCAGAAAGGCAGTGGGCATATCACTTTCAAACGTTTGGATCTGGTGGATAAGATGAATGACATTGTGGCGAAGCACTATCCGTCAGCGTTATCAGCAAAATGAATGTCGTATGTTTGCTATCTAAAATGTCGTATTTTTGCTACTCTTTATGCAATGACTCAGGAGGCGAATATGACGATAAAAGCACGCATTCAGTCACGACTGAAACGTTCTAAACGTTACGTATTTACTCGTGACGACTTTAAAGATATTGCAGGCTACGATCAGGTTGGTCGGGTATTGCGCGATCTTGTCAGGGAAGGGCAACTGTTGAAGGTTGGTTATGGCGTATATACCAAAGCACGGCGGAACAGTATTACAGGTAAGGTAATGCCAGCGGCTCCCGGAGGCTCTTCAGCGGTGATTGTCGAAACGCTGGAACGCCTGAAAGTACGCTATCGTTTTGCTGGTGCAACGCAGGCATACAACAGCGGTACTTCTACGCAGATCCCAGCTTCACCGGAGATAAAAACCCCCCGGCGTTTTAAACGCGTATTATCTGTAGGGAACAGCAGATTAAATGGATGATTTAACCACTCTTTTTTCTGAAGTGGCTGACGCGCTTGGTATTGAGTCTGTCGCAATTGTGGAAAAAGATCACTATATCGTTGAGCTTTTGCAATTACTTAAACCTCTGGTGTTCGATACTCATCAATTGGTGTTTGCCGGAGGAACAGCTCTGGCAAAATCAGGTGTCGCACTTAATCGCATGTCGGAAGATGTGGATATCAAACTGGTGCCTAAGGATGCATTTCAGACACTTTCCCGCACTCAGCGAAAAAATACCCGTAAAGAAATTTTTCAGGCAGTTTCCAGTGCAATAGCTTCATCGGGTGTGTTCAATTTTGATGATGATTACCCAAAAGTGACGCGGGATGAATATCGCTATAATGACATACCTGTTCGTTATCCACAGCGAGTGGTGCAGGCACCTTGTTTGCGTCCTTTTATCCGACTGGAACTGATGGAAGCGAAGTTACTGGAGCCTTCTGAATTACGGGATATTCATTCACTGGTAACAGGGATCACGGGAAAAGCGGCTATTGTTTCAGCGTTTCCATGCGCAACTATCATTAGCACACAGGCTGAAAAGCTGGTGGCGATGTTACGTCGTACTGCGGCAGTTGTGCGAGATGTTGAGCGATTTGATGATGCATCGCTGGTACGTCATATCTACGATACAAACTGTATTGTTGAGACGAGTCATGTTGATATGAGTCTGCTCGTTGATTTTGTTCAACAAACTATTGAGCAGGACATTCAGCGTTACGGCAACCAGTACCCGCAGTTTTGCGCGTGTCCAGTTGATGAGTTAAAAATGGGACTGGATGAGTTGGCGAACAATCCTCTCTACCAGATGCGCTATCAGCAGTTTGTTTCTCCAATGGTGTATGGAGAGCGAAAGATCACATGGGATGAGGCTTACTCCAGGTTTAGGAGCTTAGCGTTATCCATCCTGAATACTTGATATGCAGCATTTGTCTTTACTTGAAATTCCGATAAACATTGTGAAGCGTTAAAGTACCGACTGATTATTCAGGTTGTTGATTTCTCAGAGAATCGCGCTGAGTATACAAAGTGATTTTTGGGTTAATAAATCACATTAATTTCAATGAATTATGTTTGAAAGAGCTGTGCGGCCTTCGCACCACATCGTATGCACATCAAGTCGCTCAAGGGCGGCTTTTTTTGTGTCTATGACCCGTCCTGAATAGTGTTGACACGTTCCAGACTTAAATCCGGAGAACGTGATGATGACTGAGTTCAAACGCACCCAACGTGATTATCCTCTATCCTTTAAAATAGCTGTTGTTGAGCAGGTTGAAAAAGGCGAGATGACCTATAAACAGGCCCAGCAGCGGTATGGCATTCAGGGGCGCTCCACCGTTCTTGTCTGGTTGCGTAAATATGGCCAGCTTGACTGGAGTCCCGGACTTCCTGATCTGGTGAAGAGGAAACTGCCTGTGACTCAGACAACTATCCCGCTCACACCCGAGCAAAGAATCAGGGAACTTGAAGAGCAGCTTGAGCTGGCGAACCAGAAAGCTGAGTTTTTTGAGTCGGTTATCAATGTCCTGAAAAATGATTACGGGGTGAGTATCGTAAAAAAGCGGCCCGGCAAGTCCTCGCGCAAAGTTCGGCCCCAAAAATAACTGTTACGCGTGCATGTCAGTTCCTGGGGCACAGCAGACAGGCATGGTATCAGGACAACGCAAGGCGCAGAAAACGCCAGGAACATCATGCTCAGGTTCTTGATTTTGTTGCCCGTATCAGATGTCGTCAGCCTCGAATCGGTGCGCGTAAACTGCACTATCTGCTGAATACTCAGGCCGATAAAAGGCTGAATATCGGACGAGACCGCCTGTTTAACCTGCTGGATGAATACCGGCTCCTGGTGCCAGTAAAACGGGCATATCACAAAACCACCAACAGCCATCACCGCTTTTACCGGCATCCCAATCTGCTGAAACACGACCCGGAGCAGGTTACCGCCCTTGTGCCAGAGCAGGTCTGGGTTGCCGACATTACTTACCTTCCCCTGCTCAGCGGCATGGCTTATCTGAGTCTGGTCACTGATGCCTGCTCCAGAAAAATCATGGGTTACCATGTCGGGGAAAATCTGCAGACAGAAAATGTGGTAAAAGCGTTCAGACAGGCTCTGAGGCGAAGAAAAACGACAGGTCCTCTGGTACATCACTCTGACAGAGGGTTGCAATACTGTTCAGCTCTTTATCAGTCAGTCCATGAGAAAAACGGAATAACCTGTTCAATGACTGATGGTTATGACTGCTACCAGAACGCACTGGCTGAGCGAATAAACGGTATCCTGAAAAATGAGTTTTTACTCTCGCGTCCTGCAGACCTGATGCAGGCCCGGGAAATGGTAAAAGAGTCCGTGACAATTTATAACTGTGAGCGGCCACATCTGGCTCTGAAATACAAAACGCCCGATGACGTTCATCAGGCGTTTTACAGACAGAAAAGTGTCAACTTATATCAGGACTAGTCATTAACTTATTGATGGCGAGTGCCTCTGCTTGTATTTCCCGGTTAGATAATAGTAAAAGCTTATAAACTAACGGACAGTAAACTATTAATAAAAGCGAAAGGGGGCTATCTGGAATACCTCGGCAACATGCCGCTGCCTGAACAGATTACAAATGTCGCTGTATTCGAAGATGTGTATCGTTTCCTGTTGAATGGTTCCGGCGGTTGGAGTTGCGCCGTACTGATGAGGCTGCTGTCCGCGTCTTCCTTTAGAATTATCGATATCGCCATTGTGATGCAATAGGTAAACCGCAGCGCCTCATGTCTTCCGTGTGCCGGATCATTGCTATCGAACCAGGCACCAACGTGCTGTAGTACATCGTTCTGCTAATGATGCGGAGAGGGGAGATGTATCGTAAGAATTATTTTGCAATAAATCTAACGAATCCAACATAGGGTAAGAATAAAAGGGTAGGCCATGAAACCTACCCAGTATGGTTATCTTTTATTTATCTTATCTAAAAGATGTACCACAGATTTGCCAACAGCAAATGACAGATTAACAGGAACAGCATTTCCTATTTGCTTATATTTCGCTGACATTGGGCCTTCAAATACCCAGTCATCGGGGAAGGTCTGTATTCTTGCATACTCACGCACAGTTAATGGTCTTGTTTCTTCTGGGTGGCAACGCTCTGTTTGTTTCTGTGCTGGGGCACATGTTAATGTTAGGCTTGGTTCATCCCATGACAAGCGACGAGCCATACCAGTTTTGCCCCCTCCTAAGTAAAAACTCTTGAGCATGTATTCTTTTTGAATATCTTCTGGAAGATCTCTCCAATAGCCACCGGGAGGAACCATACTTAGGATCTCTGCTTTTCTTTTGGGATATTTTTGTCCCTCAGATTCTGGCACGTCGCTATCGTACAACTCTCCCTTTTTTAATGCATCTTTAAGGGTTAATATTTTATTGTAAGAAGAAGGCCACTCATAATCGATGCCATCAGCAAGATCATTTCTTACAGCTACAATGATCAAACGCTCGCGTTTTTGCGGCACTTTGTAGAAAATAGCCTTAAGTACTCTCGGCTCAAATAAAGTGTAGCCCAAGTCTGTGATAATATTTTTTATTGTTTCTAAAGTTCGTCCATCATCATGATTTAGCAACCCTCGAACATTCTCTGCTAAAAGAACTTTCGGATTGATTTCTTTAGCGGCTCGGGCGAATTCAAAGAAAAGGGTGCCCCGTGTATCTTCAAAACCAAGTTTTTTGCCTGCATAAGAGAATGCCTGGCAAGGAAAGCCACCAGCCAGCACATCAACGGTATTCCTATAAGGTGTGAAGTCTACTTGGCTCACATCACCTTCAACCACATTCCATTCAGGCCTATTTTTTCGTAACGTCTTACAAGCATGGGAGTCAATTTCATTTAGTAAAACAGATTTTAAACCGGCTTTTTCTAAACCTAAAGCCATCCCCCCTGCGCCAGCAAATAACTCTAATACAGTATAAACATTATTGCTTATTTTAGTCTCATCAGACCACTGGCTTTTAAATAAAAACTGAGCTTGTTCAAAATTTTTAAGTTGCTCTTTTTTATAAAATCGATAGTTGTTTTCGTCATTTCTTTGAGAAACTAATTTTCCAGCAGTATCCCAACGCCTTAAAGTTTCTTTTGAAACGCCCAAAATGTCTGCAACTTCTGAAAGTGAAAACTCTTCCTTTAACATATTTAGTAACCATGCCAACATTAGTCATGGTTACTACTGTATGGGTTTACATGTACTTTGTCAAACGTTGATCATGGTTATTAGCCGTAAGCGAGCCCAAAATACTTAATAAAACTATCTTTATCAGGGATGGAAAAGCCTTGCTGCCCAAAACGTTCGCTCAAAATATACTCAATTGCGTGAGGAAGAGCACTATGGAGTTCTTGCAGAGCATCTGGTCTGCCAGTGACAAGCTCATAGAAACTCGCACCATCAATGATTCGAATGTTAGGGTTCGAAGGACACTGAGTACCGCTACCTTTATTGGAAGGGGTAAAAGGGATGTCATATCTGATAGGTTTACGAGGGATTATATTAACAAAGTACGCGCAGTAATCCTTAAATCGGCTATGTTTCGGTGATACCAACTCATCTAAACCTTTATACTTATCTGCTAAATCCCCGCCAGTAACCGTTGAGTATTTATTTTTCACCTCAGCGATGATTTTTCTTTCTTCGTTGAGAAGATCAACGATGCCACCAATACCCATATCCCGCCATCCTTCAACATGGCCGAGGATTTTTTGGTGAAAAGTACCAACATGATTTTGAATGGTTTTCTGCTGTTGTCGTGCTAGTTCGGAGTTTCGCCACTCTTCATGGGATGAGAACCCCGGAGCTTCAAAAAGTGCGCCAAAAGGGTCAATAACATTGCTGGTAAAAGTCTTCTCAGCAGCGTCTTTTTTCTTTTTAGCTTTCGTTAATAAGGTTTCAACTTCGTTAAAAAGATCTTCATCACTGATATATTCAAGTAATGACATAGTTGTCTCTCCATCATTCTTTATAATTCAATAAATTTTTCGCGTAATAACCTTTGGGGACTATTGCGGTTGCGGCTAATTACACGACAGCTCTCAAAAACGACACTGGAGCAAGTTTTCTAATCATAACGATTACAGACATAGATTAAAACGATCAATAAGCACTTAAAGAGCGGATGTTTGTTGTGGCGGGATCTGAATGGTTTGTGCTGAGGATTCGAGCAATATGTTACAGGGATAGAGGATTTGAAGTGGTTTACTGAATTTGGCCACCTGAAAAGAGGTGATATGCTCACCTCAGAACAACACAGGTGCACAAATGAAAAGAAGAAATTTTAGTCCTGAATTCAAATGCGAATCCGCTCAACTGGTTGTTGACCAGAACTATACAGTGGCAGTCATTATACGAGCAGGCAGTTCCGGCAGTTACTGTGGCGATACCGGATCAGGCAGAGTATGAGCCGGCGCGGAAACTGCTGGGATAACAGCCCAATGGAACGCTTCTTCAGGAGTCTGAAGAACGAATGGATGCCGGTGGTGGGTTACGTAAGCTTCAGCGAGGCAGCTCACGCCATAACGGACTATATCGTTGGATATTACAGCGCACTAAGACCGCACGAATATAACGGTGGGTTACCCCCAAACGAATCGGAAAATCGATACTGGAAAACTCTAACTCGGTGGCCAGTTTTTGTTGACCACTACAAACCGTTGTATAAAGTCGTTGTCATTGTGACGCCATTTTCGGCACAGGTTAATGCCATCAAGACGTCATTGCGTAAGCTGGAGATTAATTGCAGTGACGAAGATGATTCGCTGACCGTGGGAACTGTGCATTCCTTGCAGGGGGCGGAGAGGGCGATAGTTCTTTTCTCTACGGTCTATTCAAAACATGAGGATGGGCGGTTTATTGATAGCAATAGCAGCATCCTCAATGTCGCAGTCTCGCGTGCGAAAGATAGTTTTCTGGTTTTTGGGGATATGGACCTTATTGAGATGCAGCCGGCTTCCTCGCCGCGAGGATTACTGGCTACATATCTGTTTGCTTCAGACAACAATGCGTTGCAATTTGAGTTTCAGAAACGACAAGATTTAAGTTCCGCAAATGCACAAATTTCAACGCTGCATGGTGTGGAGCAGCATGATGCATTTTTGAATAAGGCTCTTGCCGGGGCTCAAAAGAAAATAACGATCATTTCTCCCTGGTTATCCTGGCAAAAAGTGGAGCAAACCGGGTTTCTGGCGTCAATGGCTCTGGCCCGTTCCCGGGGCATTGATATTACCGTGGTGACGGATAAAAACTGCAATATAGCGCATGTCGATGATGGTAAGCGTCAGGAGAAACGACATCTGCTGAATGATGCTGTTGAAAAGCTCAATAATATGGGTATCGCTACGAAATTGGTTAATCGTGTCCACAGCAAAATTGTGATTGAGGATGAAGAGCTGCTGTGCGTCGGATCTTTTAACTGGTTCAGTGCCGCGCGGGAAGATAAATATCAACGATACGATACGTCTTTGGTGTACCGTGGCGAAGGCGTAAAAAATGAAATAAAGGCAATATATAGCAGTCTGGAGCAGCGTCAGCTATAAGTGCGAAGATCGGTTCCTGACACAGGATGACGTAATAATGTCATCGGTGAAATCGATAAAGAGAATATTTTACTCATATGAAGGCGACTATAAGATTTATTGCGAGTCGCCTTCCCTATTTTCAATCTCATTGTTTATCTCATCTTTCATCTTTGCATAATGCGCATGGCATTATAAGAAAAGATTTTACAGAGGAAATCCAGATAACCCCGCCCTTGATGGGCAGGGTTAACGTCGAATTACTGGCCTTTGTTTTCCAGATTCTCAACCTGCGGTACGCCTGAAGCTGCAGAAGATGAGAGCAGACCCGTTTTGGCATAACCGAAAAGTTTCTCGCGAGTATCGGTGATATCCAGGTTGCGCATGGTCAGTTGACCAATACGATCATCTGGCGAGAACACCGAGTCACCTTTTTCCATCGTCAGACGTTCTGGTTTGTAAGTCAGATTGTCAGAGACGGTATTAAGGATGGAGTAATCATTCCCGCGACGCAGCTCCAGGGTAACTTCACCTGTAATCTGGCTGGCAACCCAGCGTTGCAGAGAGTCACGTAGCATCAATGCCTGGGAATCGAACCAACGTCCCTGGTACAACAGACGACCCAACTGACGACCATGCGCGTGATACTGCTCGATGGTGTCTTCGTTGTGAATACCTGTCAGCAGACGTTCATAAGCGATATGCAACAGCGCCATCCCCGGAGCTTCGTAGATACCACGGCTTTTCGCTTCGATGATACGGTTTTCGATTTGGTCGCTCATGCCCAGGCCGTGACGACCGCCGATGCGGTTGGCTTCCAGCATCATTTCCACATCATCGCTAAAGGTTTTGCCATTCAGCGCCACCGGATGACCCTGTTCGAAACGTACCGTGACTTCTTCTGCCGGGATCTTCACACTCTCATCCCAGAATTTCACACCCATAATCGGGTTGACGATTTTGACGCTGGAATTGAGATATTCCAGATCTTTCGCTTCGTGCGTGGCACCAAGCATGTTGGAGTCGGTGGAGTAGGCTTTCTCGACGGACATTTTGTAGTCGAAACCGCAGGCAATCATAAATTCAGACATTTCATGACGACCGCCTAACTCATCAATAAAGTCAGTATCAAGCCACGGTTTGTAAATTTGCAGTTCCGCGTTGGTCAGCAGGCCGTAACGATAGAAACGTTCGATATCGTTTCCTTTATAGGTGCTGCCATCACCCCAGATGTTAACGCCGTCTTCTTTCATGGCAGCAACCAGCATGGTGCCAGTCACGGCGCGACCCAGCGGCGTGGTGTTAAAATAGGTCAGGCCGCCAGTGGTGTTATGGAAAGCACCACACTGAATAGCGGCAATGCCTTCGGCCACCAGTTGTTTGCGGCAGTCGATTAGACGAGCGTTCTCCGCGCCGTATTCCATAGCACGACGAGGGATCGCATCATAATCCTCTTCGTCTGGCTGACCCAAATTTGCAGTATATGCATAAGGGACAGCTCCCTTTTGTCGCATCCACAGCAGTGCGGCACTGGTGTCCAGACCGCCAGAAAAAGCGATGCCAATACGTTGACCTACCGGGAGATGCTTGAGAATCGTCGTCATAAAATAACACCCTGCTTGATTAACTGATGATGAGCCTGGATTTCCGCTCTCACTGAATTTTTATGCAAAATAAATGAGTTTTCATTTAATCATCTTTTATCGGAGACCGGAAGAGTTTAGTGCGTTTTTTGTAAAATAATGCGTTTAAGAGAAGTAAGGTGAGGTAGAAATTATTCAATCAATGAAAGTGAACTGGATATCCATTCACGTGAGTAGCAATAAATGTTGACAAAATGTGGCGTGGATCACTATAATGACCGCAGATTTTACGTCCCGTCTCGGTACACCAAATCCCAGCAGTATTTGCATTTTTTACTCAAAACGAGTAGAATTTGCCACGTTTCAGGCGCGGGGTGGAGCAGCCTGGTAGCTCGTCGGGCTCATAACCCGAAGGTCGTCGGT